>JAGBTZ010000005.1 GCA_017631055.1 Alistipes sp. | reverse complement strand
TTCAAAATTCAAAATTATTTTCATTATATTTGCTATCAACAAAACCTATAAAACCTATAAATATGAAAAAAGCGTTTACCATTATCATTGCTACTATCCTAGCAATCTCTGCCTCGGCGCAGGCAACCTACTCTCCGACTGCCGAAAATCTCGCCTCGCGCAAGGAGTTTGCCGACAGCAAATTCGGTATCTTTATTCACTGGGGCGTAGCCAGCGTATTTGGTCAGGGTGAGTGGTATCTCAATCGCAAACAACTCGACCATAGCGAGTACAAGAAGGCTGCTGATGCGTACTACCCCCACCGCTTCGATGCAAAGGCGTGGGTCGCAGCTATCAAGGATTCGGGTGCAAAGTACATAACCTTCGTTTCGCGCCACCACGACGGATTCTCGATGTGGGACAGCGCATACACCGATTACGATATCGTGGATGCAACCCCCTACAAACGCGATATTATCAAGGCCCTAGCTCGTGAGTACCACAAGCAGGGCATCCGCCTCCACTTCTACTATTCACACATTGATTGGAGCCGTAGCGACTACCCCATTGCTACCTCAAAGTCGGGTTATCACAAGCGTGTAGTTACCGGTCAGGATAAGTACGAGGGCGGCTGGGATAACTACTACAAGTTTATGAACAACCAGCTTACCGAGTTGCTCACAAAGTATGGCAAAATCGGTGCAATCTGGTTTGACGGACATTGGGACCACGCCAAAGACGAGAAGCCCTTTGATTGGCAGTTGGACGAACAGTATGCACTTATTCACAAGTTGCAACCCGCCTGTTTGATTGGCAACAATCACCACATTGCAGCCATTCCGGGCGAGGATTTCCAGATCTTCGAGCGTGACCTTCCGGGCGAGAACACCGCCGGCTACTCTGCCGGTCAGTCTTACACCTACTCAATGCCTCTCGAGACCTGCCAGACGATGAACAAATCGTGGGGCTACACCGTTAGCGACACAAATTATAAGAGCCTTGAGTATCTTATCCGCTACCTGGTAAGCACTTCGGGTAAGGGCGCAAACCTTCTGCTCAATATCGGCCCCCAGCCCAATGGCGAACTTCCCGCAGCTGCTCTTGAGCGTCTGAGGGGTATGGGCGAGTGGATGCGCAAGTATGGCGACACGATCTACGGCACAACTGCCGGCGATATCGCAGCACAGCCCTGGGGCGTTACAACCCGCAAGGGCGACCGCCTCTTTGTCCACATCTTCGACCTCAAGGAGAAGAGTCTGAATCTGCCGCTCAACTGCTCGGTCGAGAGTGCAAAGCTCTTCGATGGCGGCAAAGCCGTAAAGTTCACGACCACAGCCGAGGGCGTAACCCTCTCGTTTGACGAGGTTCCCTCGGGCACGGACTATATCGTGGAACTCAAGACCAAATAGTTCACATTCGGAGAGTAGATGAGCCAACCCAAGCGCAAAATAGAACTTCTTGCTCCGGCAAAGGATTTCCAGACCGCAGTCGATGCTATCGACTGCGGTGCTGATGCAGTATATATTGGAGGTGCGAAATTTGGCGCTCGATACGCTGCCGGCAACTCACTCGAGGATATCCGCCGCACGGTAGAGTACGCCCACCGCTACGGTGTGAGGGTATATGCAACGCTCAACACCCTACTCTTTGATGACGAGTTGGAGGAGGCGGAACGACTCGCAAAAGAGATTATCAAGACAGGAGTCGATGCGCTGATAGTGCAGGATATGGCATATTGCCGTATGGATTTGCCCATCGAACTACACGCCTCGACCCAGACCAACTGCACCACGCCCGAAAGGGTCAAATTCTTCGAGGATGCGGGCTTTGCAAGGGCTATTTTGGAGCGCTCGCTATCGTTGGAGGAGATTAAGACCATCCGTAAGGCTTCCTCCATCGAGTTGGAGGCCTTCGTTCACGGAGCTATCTGCGTGGGACATAGTGGCCGATGCTTCCTCTCGCGCTCGATGAGCGAGCGTAGCGGCAACCGAGGTGCTTGCACCCAGCCCTGCCGCCTGACATACGACCTTACAGATGCCGACCGCAACATAATCATAAAAGGTAAACATCTGCTCTCGGTACGCGACCTCGACCTCTCGGCTCGCTTGGGCGAGATGCTCGATGCGGGTGTAACCTCGTTCAAAATCGAGGGTCGCCTCAAAGAGCGCACATACGTTCGCAACATCGTGAGCCTCTACCGCCAACTGCTCGACCGCGAGATTGCCAAGCGCCCCGATTGCGAGCGCAGTTCGGTGGGTCGCAGCACGATAGAGTTCACCCCCAACGCCTTGCGCTCATTCACGCGAGGTGCATCCGAATACTTCTTTGACGGCAAGGTGCGAGGTGTCGCTTCGTTCGATACCCCGAAGGCTATGGGCGAGCAGATAGGCACAATCATCAAGTCCGACCGCCGAGGCATTATCCTCGACCGCAAGCACGACCTTGCCACAGGTGACGGAGTATGCTTTATCGCCCAGGGTGCGCTCGTGGGCACCTCGGTCGTCGGTGTCGAGGGCGAGAGGGTGCAACTCAACCGCTATGATGGAGTCGAGGTCGGGATGGAGCTCTTCCGCAACTACAACCGACTCTTCTCGCAAGCTGTGGAGCGCAGTCGCATAAAGCGAACAATCTCAGTCGATTTGAAGTTGGAGTTCGAGGATGAGAAGATAACGCTGACCGCCACAGACGAGCAGGGGATAACCACCTCACATTCGGTCGATTGCCCCACCGAGGAGGCTCTCAATAAGGCGAAGGGCGAGGAGGCTCTGCGCCGACAACTCTCGCGCTCGGGCGATACTATTTTCGAGGTGCGCAACATCTCAATCGAGAATCTGCGCTTTGCACCGATGTCGGTGATTGCCGAGCTGCGCCGAGATACGCTCGATAGTCTTGAACAAAGCCGAGTGGCAGATTACGATTTCGAGCAATACTTAGCTTCGTTTATCGACTCAACTCTCCGCCACTATCGCAAACCCCTCTACCCCACCAAGCAACTCTCTCCGCAAGATAATGTCACCAATCGCCTTGCGCGTGAGTTTTACGCGGAGTGTGGTGTGGAGCAGATTGCCGCCCCGCTGGAGTTGAGCGAGGATTTCGGGGGCGAGTGCGTTATGGTGTCGAGCTACTGCATCCGCCGCGAAATCGGCCAATGCCTACTCAAAAACCCCACCCTCCGTGGCAACCTCTTCATCGAACACGGCACCCACCGCTACCGTCTGGATTTCGACTGCAAACGGTGCGAAATGAGAGTGGTGCCAGATGGGCAAATTCAAAATGCAAAATGCAAAATGCAAAATTAGATCAAACCAAAATCGCCTCACAGTTTCCCTGCGGGGCGATTTTGGTTTATAACTATACTATAAGAAGATAGTCGAATACGAGAGTTATATTTTATCCATTTGGATATAATCTATCGTGTATCTCGACTTGCGCTGCTATTGCATGGCACTCAAGACCCAAAGTACCAATAGTGCGACTCCAAGATTCACACTCAACATCTACAATAGTATTGAATAATCGAGTAACTTTGTAGTGTCCCTCATTAAACTTAGGGTTTAGCAATCTCTTAAACATTGCTTCAGCTATATCTGTTCGTCTAAACAGAACTGTCACGCGAGTATCACTAACTGAAAAAGCACTATTTATCCCAACATTTCTGAGCGATAAATCGATCTCTTTCAAAACCCACCAAAACGGTTTGCATTTTATTGTAACGTAATTTTCACATATCGTCCACGACATCACTCCCACACTATGCATGGGTCCTGAGTCTAAATATCCTTGTAATTTTTCGGCATCTTCGACGGTCAGCAGACGGAATGCTACAAATATACGTTTTACCGGATCCAGGATTTGATATCTCACATAATCGAAACTCATAATGTTTTTGTATTAGAATATGTACTATGATAACAATTACAACAAAGTACCAAACGTAGCATTAACATTGATATTTGCTCTTCTATTGGTAGTATTGATACATAAATCATTTTGTTGAAAATAGAAAATCAACATACCCTCCACCACACTCAATAGACGAGTTAGTTCATTCGTTATATTGCTCTCTACAAATAAAACTGTTATCTCCCAATCAAGAATTGTTTGATAAGTTCGGTGAAGATTTACACTTTCAATATCTCCGTATTGAATTTTTGATATTTTTTTGAGTAAACTATTAAGAAATCCACTTTTTCGACTGTCAAAATTTGCACCAATACGATCTGCTACACATCGGCTGGATGATTTTCCGACATATAGTTTTTTATGATCAGGAGATACGAAGAAATATAAACCGTGACAAGATTGTTCCGGTTGGTACACATCGGAATATCTCAACTCTTTTAATGTTTTTGTCGGCAATGACTTCAAATACTCTATCAAATCCGACAAATTCATATTGGAAAGCTCGCTTTGTTTGATAATTTTATAACAGCTCATACCAGACGAATTATACTATGTAAGTATATGTAGCGATTAGCAGAGGGATTGTGCAGAATGATTTGTTATCTAAAAAGACATTCAATATATCTGCAATCCGAGGACTGCACTACAAAGTTAGAAATTATTCTTAATAGTTGCGGGATTATGCTCTAAAATTTTTAATTTTGTGGCAGGAATAATTAGACCAATGGAGGGACAGACCCCTCCGGCTTTCTGCCACCTCCCCTAACTTTGGGGAGGAATTAGAGAAGAATAAAAATTAAAGATTAATTGTCAATTATCTATAAATGCGAAAAGAACTTACACCGCAACTGAAAGATTACGAACTGATTGATTCGGGTGATTTTGAGAAGCTTGAACGATTCGGTCAATACGTCACACGTCGCCCTGAGCCGCAAGCCATCTGGCGCAAGTCGCTCTCCGAGGAGGAGTGGCGCCGTCGTGCCGATGCATCGTTCCTGCGCGAGGAGCGCAGCGAGGAGCGTGGCGAATGGCGATTCAAGCCACACGTTCCCTCGCGCTGGTCGGTAGGTTTCGACTACCGAGGAATGTCGCTCAAAATGCGTTTGGCATTCACCTCGTTCAAGCACGTGGGCATCTTCCCCGAGCAGGCAGCAAATTGGGAGTTTATCTACGACCGATGCAAGGCTCTGCGCTCGAAGGGTACAACCCCGAAGGTGCTCAACCTCTTCGCCT
>JAGBTZ010000019.1 GCA_017631055.1 Alistipes sp. | reverse complement strand
TTCTACAATCGCCCCAAGGCGCACGATGCGCTGATGAAGATTGCACCATATGGCAAGATGAGCCTTACCAACTACCTCGGTCAGTCGATTATCGGAGGATTTATCTTCTATCATTGGGGTCTTGGTATGTTCCGCCATACGGGTCATACGGTGGCTCTGCTTATCGGTGCGTTGGTTGTCGTTGGACAGTGCTACTTCTGTCGTTGGTGGCTCAAGAGTCACTCGCACGGTCCGTTTGAGTCGCTGTGGCGCAAACTAACTTGGATTGATGTTAAGAAGTAGGCGCGTTGCACTATGGCAAAGTTTAAGAATATAGTTTTCGACTTGGGTGGTGTCGTGGTTGCACGCGACCCTCGCAAGGTGTCGACCGAGTTCCAGGAGTTCTTCTCATTCATCTACCATATCCCGATGCCGCACTTCTGGGAGGAGTACGACCGAGGTACATCTCCGTTGGAAGAGGTTAAGAATTACATCTGCGAGCATAACGATTGCTCTCGCGAGTTGTGTGATGAGTATATCGCCACTGCTATCAATCTGCAGGAGGAGATAGTCCCCACCAAGGCGCTTATCGAGCAGTTGAAGGCGGCCGGATATCGACTCTATGTGCTGTCGAATATGTCGCCCGAGTTTATCGACTTTATCCGCCGACTGCCGGTCTATGCTAATTTCGATGGCGAGGTTGTCTCGTGCGAGAAGAAGGTCGTAAAGCCCGAGCCCGAGATCTTCCAACTACTGCTCAATCGCTACTCGCTCGATGCTGCGGAGTGCCTATTTATAGATGACCGCATCGATAATATCGAGGCCTCGGAGCGGGAGGGTATCTGTGGTTTCCACTTCGACCGCAAAAATCCCCAAGCCAGTTGCGACCTACTCAAGGCGATGCTGCTGTAAAGAGGTAATTGCAATGTATAGAATAAGGG
This sequence comes from Alistipes sp., assembly GCA_017631055.1. Taxonomy (GTDB): domain Bacteria; phylum Bacteroidota; class Bacteroidia; order Bacteroidales; family Rikenellaceae; genus Alistipes. The sequence continues at coordinate 4,304 of JAGBTZ010000019.1, read as the reverse complement.
TGGTCTGTTAAAAGACCACCCTTATTCCTAACTGCATATGCCAACGCGATAAGATGTCGTCTTTGGCGATTTTGGTGCCTGTGAATTGATATACGGGTGTTTTGTTGCCATTGCCGTCATCGGTGAGCGAGACGATGCGCACCGGTTGTAGAATGGCATTCTTGACCGAATGGTATGCTCCCCAATCGCGGCAGAGCAGATTTCCGAAATTGACCACATCGAGCGAGAGTTGCAACTTGCGCCCCGTCTTATCACCGAAATAGAAATCTTGGGCAATGTGGAGGTCCAAACGATGCTCCATAGGCGTTTGCAGTGAGTTGCGCTCCGAGAATGAGCCTCGGTGCGCACGAAGATAGGGGTCGCTCTCAATGAACGAGTTCCAGCGCTCGGCAGAGGTTGCATCCGCAAAGGTCATCTGTGCCAAATCCTGCTTGGTGGGGATGTAGACGAGTGTATTGCCGGTCATAAGGTCGCCATTCAAATCGGCGCTCTCGCCATAGCAGAGCGAGTAGCGCTGTCCCGAGTACATCTGATATACCAACGAAATCGTAGTGCCGAACAGACGCGCATAACGCTTCGAATAGGTGATCTGTGCCGTCAGGCGGTGGGGCGTATCGTAAATCGAGTAGGCGAGTTCGGGTGAGTTGGAATTTACGGAGTATGTTCGGCTCCAATTGTTGGCCTGTGACGAAGAGGCTGCATCGTAGAGCGAACGACTCTGCGAGTAGGTGTAAGCTGCGTAGATGTCCAATCCGAACTGGAACGAGCGACGTACCGAGGCTGTTGCCGACCACGAATAGCCTTTGTTGGTATTTGTGGTGTAGTAGATTGCCGAGTATTTCGGATCAACCGAGTAGTAGGTCGAGGTGTTCGAAGTGTTGGCAACGGTGGGGGATACGGCAAAGATTTTATTGCCATTGTCAGTTAGACTCAAGTTGCTGAATGCTACGTTGTTGATGGTCTTGGTGTAGAGTCCTTCGAGCGTGACGTGCCAACCCTCGCCGAGGGTCTGCTCGATGGCCAAATTTGCGCGGAATACCTGCGGATAGCGGAACTTGCGGTCGAGGGCCTGAATCGAGGGGTTGAGTGTCGAGAGCGAGGTTGCTGCCGGATGTTTTGAGAAGGCTTGAGCCGACTCGATGATATTGCCGGCACCGTCACTCTTGCCTTTGAGGGTTACGCCCTTCTGCTCGATGCCGGTGTTGGAGTAGTTGTTCACAATCCAGACAAACGGAACTCTGCCCGTGAAGAGCCCTGCACCTCCTCGGATAAGGGTGCGGTGTTGCGAATCCACCCACCAGCGAAATCCCACGCGGGGCGAGATGAGAATCTGCGCACGAGGGTAGTCGCCGATGCTAACATGATGGCGAGTGGCTATATCTCCGGAATTGAACTCCTCATTGACCGAGGGGCCTCCGAAAATCAGCGGAATATCGGCACGCAGACCGTATGTGAGCGAGAAACGCTCCGAGGGCTTCCATTGGTCCTGAACGTAGAAACCGAGTTGCAGTGCGTTGAACTTCGGGCCCCAGGTCTTGGTGCCGGTGACACTCTCGTCAGTGTAGTTGTATTGGTATTTTGCTGCCAAATCGCGCTCGAAGTCCGCTATGGAGTTGTAGGTGTAGGCTCCGAGCGAGTTGGCAACGTATACAACGTGCGAGTGGTAGAACTCGTTGTGTGTGCCGAAAGTTAATGTGTGCCTGCCCTTGTACCATGTGAGGTTATCGGTCAGCGTGAGGGTATGTTGGTCGAGCGAGTTGGCGTTGGCGAAGCGGTCGGTACCGATATAGGCCGTACCTCCGCCATTCGCTCCCACGCCCTGCACCTCGACATAGGGCAAATTTTCCTCCGTATCACGGCCATCGACTACATTGGTGTAGCCAACGTGCAATTCGTTGTGGAGTTCGTTGCTGATGCGTGAGTTGAGCTCCGTGCTGACGGTGTGTGAACGACTTACCGATGTGTAGCCTGCACCCTCAAACAAGAACTCTGTGGGCGAGTTAGAGTATTCATCCATTCGGCCGTCAATAAAGTTATAGCGAGCCGAGAGCGTGTTGCGACTGTCGATATTCCAATCTAAGCGAGCGATGAGCGAACCCGATGTGCGGTTGATGTCGCGCTTGCCGTATCCACCGCCATCGTAGCCGGTCAGGGCCTTGTAGCGGTCTGATATGCGCTTTGCCTCCTCGGCTGTAATTGCAGCGCCCTCATATCCGGGGTAGTAGGTCGAGGGGTAGCTGTCGAGTCCGAACTCGCCATTCACGAAGAAGAAGAGTTTGTCCTTGACAATTGCACCTCCGAGCGTTGCGCCATAAATCTGGGTCGATTGGCGCGAGAGCTTGGTGCGGTTTGCGACACCTTTTCCGGGGGTCGTGCCGTAGAAGTTATGGTCGTTGTAGTAGGCATAGGCCGAGCCGGCAAAGGTGTTCGTTCCCGACTTGGTCACAGCATTGATACCGCCACCCGTAAATCCACCCTGACGAACATCGAAGGGCGCAACCACGACCTGTATCTGCTCGATAGCATCGAGCGGTATGGGGTTGGCATTCGTAAGACCGGCATTTGTGCCGTTCGATGTGAGTCCATACATATCGTTATTGGCTACTCCATCAATCAGAAATGTGTTGTAGCGTGAGTTCGCACCGCCAAATGACATTCCTCCCGACTTTGCGGCGAGAGCTGTGGGCGAGATCTTGGCTATGTCGTAGATGCTACGGCTGACGGTCGGCAGCGAGGCGATATCCTCGGCCGTGAAGTTGTCGGCAGCACCCGTCTTGGCGGCATTAAAACGCTCTTCAGCACTACTCGTGACGGTGACGGCTTCGAGAGTAAGGTCGTTGGTGAGCGTGAATTTCAGTTCAGAGGTATTGCCGAGTGTGAGGTGGAGGTTTTCGACCTTCGATGTGCGGTAGCCGATGAACGACACCTCTACGGTGTAGGGACCTCCGGTGCGCATTCCCTGGATGCGGAATGCACCATTGCGGTCGCTGGCAACGCCATATTCGCTACCCGATGGTATATGGCGGGCGATGATGCTCGCTCCTTGCAGAGGTTTGCCCTCCGAGTCGGTGACCGAGCCATCGATTGCCGAAGTTGTAATCTGTGCCATTCCTGCGGTGATTGCCACTACCGCCAAAATCAGAGATAGAATAAATTTTCTCATATACATTAAAACGTAAAAACTGATCTATATATTCAACACTTGCTGTTATATCACCCCCTCGGCTTTCAGCCACTCCCCCTAAGGGCAGGGGGAGAGTTTTTTTACACTTTTAGGTTTTCTGAAATCTCCCAAAACTCCTCCCCTGTCTTAGGGGAGGTGCCCAGCGGGCGGAGGGGTTTGCAATATTTAAATATATAGTATCATATATAAAAAAATAAGCCTCGTGAAATCTTCACGGGCTTTCAACATAGAACCAATGCGAAACAGCCTCTCTCGGCTGTGACCATCTGCACGAATCGAGCTTCCTACACATCCATCCACGCATCACATTCCCCGATAGGAGTGCTCTGCATAATGGTTGGCCTGCCTCGATAAGGCACTATCTATATCTCTTCTTCCATCCGGACTTTAACCGTCGGTATCGGGATTTCACCGATTCAGTCCCTATCGATTGCCGCTGATTGGTTTTTGGCTTTCGGTTGCTTACGCTCGTAAGCCTTCGTACCTCTGCGCCACTCGATTGGGAGTCGTGGACTGTCACCACCGGTGGGGAATTTCGCCCCGCCCTGAAGATTATAGTGCAAATGTAGTAAAAATTTTTGTATCTGCAAGTCGGCAAGTGAGGTTTTTGGGGAGGATGTTTTGGGCAATGGACATTAGCCATTAGCCGTTAGATGGGTTAGATGAGTTAGCTGTTGGCAACAAAACTCCTCCCCTGTCTTAGGGGAGGTGCCCGTAGGGCGGAGGGGTCTGTTGGTTTTTAGCTATTAGCTATTAGCCATTAGCCATTAGATGGGTTAGATGGGGAGCGCAGTCTGTGACTGCTGAATAACAAAACAGGAGAGGTCTTATTCATCTGCCATTCAATGCCATTAAGTGAGCCTTGGCGAACGAATGCCATTCGTTGCCATTGACAAAAAATAAACCTCGTCATTCCGAGGGGTTGTTTGTGGTGAGGGTGGAGAGTGAAATGCCCTGCCAAACAATCCCGAGAGAATCTTCCGCTTTTTGTAGTGGGTTGCGGAGAACGATTTTTCAAAAAGGTAGATCTCCTCGCATTTGCTTGTGTGCAACCCTTACTCCCAACCCTCACAAGATGCAAATACTCGAGATGACGAGATTTATCAATTTAGCTAATGGC
>JAGBTZ010000018.1 GCA_017631055.1 Alistipes sp. | reverse complement strand
GTTATACATTCATCTTTCAAGTCAACATTATCCCAAACGATAATTTTGAATTTTGAATTTTGAATTTCCAATAGGTCCGGTCGCAGTTGTTTTGTGCGTTCCCAAGCCTGCGCCTCTTTCCACTTCTCAATCTCGGCAAAGTTGCCCGAGAGAAGCACATCGGGCACCTTCCAGCCCCTGAAATCCGCGGGACGGGTATATACGGGTGGAGCCAAAAGGTCATCCTGGAAGCAGTCGGTCAGTGCCGACTCCTCGTCGCCGATAGCCCCCGGGATAAGTCGCACCACCGAGTCGGTAATGATTGCCGCCGCCAACTCGCCACCCGTCAGCACATAGTCGCCAATCGAAATTTCGCGGGTGATAAGGTGTTCGCGGATGCGGAAATCGATACCCTTGTAGTGGCCGCAGAGGATAATGATATTTCCCAGAGTCGAAAGACGGTTTGCCTCGTGCTGGTCGTAGGTTATGCCGTCGGGCGAGGTGAAGATAATCTCGTCATACTCACGCTCGGACTGCAACTTCTCGATAAGTTCGAATACAGGCTCACACTTCATAACCATACCCGCCTCGCCACCAAAGGGGTAGTCATCGGTGGTCTTGCGCTTGTCGTGGGCGTAGTCGTGCAAGTTGTGAACAACAATCTCGACCAAACCTTTCTCCTGTGCACGCTTGAGAATGGACTGATTCAGCGGCGACTCCAAGAGTTCGGGTACTACTGATATGATATCTATACGCATATTGTTATGGGCTTTTAGCCATTGGCCATTAGCCATTGGCTGTCGTTGAATTTAGAAATTTACCTCCTTGTTGATAACCTCTACGATAAAGGGGTTGTAGAGCGACTCATGGCCGATGGTGGTCTCCTCGCCGTGTCCGGGATAGACCTTAACCTCGTCGCCCAGGACAATCAGCTTCTCGAGTATCGAGCGCATAATCTGTGAATAGTCGCCACCCGGCAGGTCGGTGCGACCTATGCTCTCGCGGAAGAGGGTGTCGCCCGTGAGGACAATGCCCATCTGCTCGTTGTAGAGCGAAACGTGTCCGGGGGTGTGACCGGGGGTCGGTATGATTTTGAGTGTGGTGTTGCCGAAGTGCAACTCCTCCATTGTGTCAAGGTCGATATCAATCATCGCAGGGAACGAGCAGTCGCTCATGCCGAACATTCGGGCGCTTGCCACAGCCCCCTCGAGCAGATAGGTATCCTTGCCCGACATCGCAAAGGGGATGTCGAAGGTGCGCTTCAGATGCTCAACGCCTGCCAAGTGGTCGAAGTGTCCGTGGGTATTGACCGCCATAACGGGCTTCAGCCCCTGCTCGGTGATGTACTCCACCAATCGGTTATCCTCGCGAGCCGATACGTTACCCGCATCGACCACGATACACTCGCCACTCTCATCCCACAAGATGTAGGTGTTCTCCTGTATGGGATTAAATATCAGTTTTGCTATTTTCAACATAGTTCTTCTCGTTTAACACGACAAAGATATAAAATATCTTGGGATAATCGTAACTCATACCGCCATAACTCTTTTTTTGTGAATTATATGTTGAGGTGTTCAACCTCTGCTGCTCGATTTGAAAGGGTATAATTTATGCTTATAACGCTATCAGAAAAGAGAATTGGGAAAAGTTGCTAAACCCTGTTTTTATCGTTTACTTTGCAAAAAACACTAAAATATCATACTATGAAAAATTATTTCGATCTTACAGGATATGTAGCCGTTGTGACAGGTGCTTCGGCAGGTTTGGGTCTTCAAATGGCAAAGGCCTTTGCGAGCCAGGGGGCTAATCTGGTCCTCATCGCTCGCCGACAAAATCTTTTGGAGGAGAATGCCAAAGCCATCTCCGAGGAGTTTGGGGTGGAGGTGCTGCCCTTGCCTTGTGACATTACCGACACGGCTCAGGTGCAGGGTGCCGTTAAGGCCACCATCGAGCGTTTTGGGCGTGTGGATATATTGGTCAACAATGCCGGTACGGGGGCTGTGGCACCGGCCGAGGAGATTACCGATGAGCAGTTCAAGCACGAAGTGGATATCGACCTCTTCGGGACCTTTGTCTGCGCCCGAGAGTTTGGCAAGGAGATGATTAAGGCTCGCTATGGTCGCATCATAAATATCGCTTCTATGTATGGGCTGGTCGGCAATATGATTGTGGGCAGTTCGCCCTACCACGCAGCCAAGGGCGGGGTGGTAAACCTTACGCGAGCCCTCGCTGCCGAGTGGGGAAAGTATGGAATTACCGTGAACAGCATCTGCCCGGGCTATTTCTATACCGACCTGACCACCGCAACGCTCGATAGCGACTATTTTCAGTCTATTGCCAAGCGCTCGATTCCGCTGGAGAGGTATGGCCGCTCGGGCGAGTTGGATACCTGTGCTTTGTTCCTCTCTTCGCCACACAGCACCTACGTCAATGGACAGAATATAGCCGTTGACGGAGGATATACGGCGGTATAAGTCTCTTTAACGATAGAAGCAGGAAATTGGGCTGTCGCAACGTGAATTGTTGGGCAGCCCAATGTTACATTTATGTTAATTGTGGCGTGCGGAGGCGTATACAAAGCCTTAACATTTTACCTTTGTGGAAATAATCCAAACTATTTTGACGTATGTCGCCTATCTTTACCTTTATCGTTATCACGCTCGGCCTGCTTGCAGTGTTGGGTATTGTGGTGGGAGTTACCAATGATGCCGTCAACTTCCTTAACTCGGCACTCGGCTCGAAGGCTGCACCCAAGAATGTTATCCTCGCCATCGCTTCGGCAGGTATTATGGTTGGCGTGATGACCTCAAGCGGTATGATGGAGGTTGCCCGCAGTGGTGTCTTCTATCCATCGCAGTTCGTCTTCTCCGAGATTATGATGTTGTTTTTGGGTATGATGCTCGGCAACATTATCCTGCTCGATATCTTCAACTCGCTTGGATTGCCCACATCGACAACCGTATCGTTGGTCTTCGGATTGCTCGGCTCGGCAATGGCTGTGGCTATCTACAAAATTGCCGGCTCGGATGCCTACTCGATTACCGATATGTCGCACTTTATCAACTCGGGCAAGGCGATGGTTATCATCTCGGCAATCCTGATGTCGGTGGTTATAGCCTTTATTGTGGGTCTGTTGATGATGTGGATTTCGCGCGTGGTATTCTCGTTCCGCTACCATAAGATGTTCAACCGCATTGGTGCTTTGTGGTGCGGTATTTCGTTTACGGGAATCATCTATTTTGCGGTATTCAAGGGTCTGAAGGGTCTGCTGCCTGCCGAGTTCCTTGGTTATGTGAATGAGCATTTGGGTTTGGCTCTGCTCTGTGTGTGGGTGGTGAGCTCGGCATTCTTGCAGTTCCTCAAACTCTTCAAGGTCAACATCCTCAAGACCACTATCCTGATGGGAACATTCTCGTTGGCATTGGCATTTGCGGGTAACGACTTGGTGAACTTTATCGGTGTGCCTTTGGCTGGTTACGACTCCTACAAGTTGGCTCTCGCTTCGGGCAATGAGCAGATGTCGATGGAGGCACTGATGGAGCCGGCAAAGGCTAACTTCTGGATTATGTGCGCTTCGGGTTTGGTTATGATTGTTACGCTCTTCATGTCGCGCAAGGCGATGAATGTGTCGCAGACCGAACTCTCGCTCTCGAGCCAAAATGAGGGACAGGAGAAGTACGATTCGACCTTCATCTCGCGCGGACTTGTGCGTGGAGCCATTCAGATAAGCCACTTCTTCGGTCGCATTGTACCCAAGTCGATGCAGGCAAAGATTGAGAAGCGTTTCGAGCCGCTACCCCGTGAGGAGCAGAGCGCTGCCGCATACGACCTTATCCGTGCAACGGTGAACTTGACCTGTGCCTCGATTCTTATCGCAGTGGCAACCTCGTTCAAGTTGCCCCTCTCGACCACCTACGTTGTATTTATGGTGGCGATGGGTAGCTCGTTAGCCGACCGTGCGTGGGGTCGCGAGAGTGCCGTTTATCGCATTACGGGCGTTATGACCGTGATTTCGGGTTGGTTTATCACTGCCATCGCAGGCTTTATCATCTCGCTGGTTATCACCCTGATTTTGGTGTGGGGTGGCTGGATTGCAGCGGTTGTGCTTGTAGTCTTGTGCGCCTACCTTGTCATTAAAGGAAACTTCACCAACAAGAAGAAAGACGAGAAGGTGAAGACCCCCGCAAAGTTCGAGACAAGCGCCTCGGCCGAGGTGATGATTAACCGCATCGAGGATGTCTGCGCAACGATGGACCAGGTGACCCGCATCTATAGCCGTACAATTTTGGCGGTATTCAAGGAGAATCGCAAGGTGCTGCGCGATATGGTCAAGGAGTCAGACGAACTCTTCCTTGAGGCTCGTGAGCGTAAGTATAAAATCCTGCCTGCGCTGCGTGATATTCAGGAGAGGGATATCAACACAAGCCAATTCTATGTTCAGGTTATCGACTATATGTCCGAAGCGACCAAGGCGCTGATTCACATCACCCGCCCCGCATTCGACCACATCGACAACAACCACCAGGGCTTCACCAAGGAGCAGATTGTCGACCTGAAGGAGGTGAATGACGAGGTGGAGGCAATCTTTGTGACTATCAGCCAGATGTTGCGCCGCAAGCACTTCTCGGATATTGCCATAATTATCGAGATGCGTGACCACCTCTTCGATACGCTTGATGTGGTTATGCGCAACCAGCTGCGCCGAATGAAGGAGGGCGAGTTCTCGACCTCGGCATCGATGCTCTACTTCAACATCCTGAACGAGACCAAGACGATGGTACTCCAGTCGCGCAACATTATGCGTTCGCTCGAGCACTTCGTTCACGAGAGCGACAACTACGTTGCCTTTCGTCAGGCTGTGAACGCCAAGGCGGGTCTGTTGGATGATGTCAGCGAGTAGTTTTGGCTATTAGCATTGAATGGCAGATTGATTGTTAGAGCGATTAAGGAATTTAGAGAGTTTAGGGAGGTTAAGGCATACACCTAACCTCCCTAATTTCTTTAATATCCCTTAACAATCTTTCCTCAAACAAAACACTCTCTCACAAGCAGTCGCAGACTGCGCTACTTATCCGTCCCAATTATCTCTCTTTGAGGAAGGCGACGAGTTTTTGCACCGCACGACCACGATGCGAGATGGCGTTCTTCTCCTCGGCCGACATCTCGGCAAAGGTGCAGTCGTAACCCTCGGGAACGAAGAGGGGGTCGTAACCAAAGCCTCCGCAACCGGCCTCGCTCTGGGTGATATACCCCTCGACTATGCCCTCGAAGAGGTGCTCCTCGCCATCGAGAATCAGCGAAATTACGGTGCGGAAGCGGGCCTTGCGATTGGCAACACCCTCCAGGTTCTTCAATAGCAGTCGGTTGTTGGCTGCGAAATCGTGCCCATCGGTTGCATAACGGGCCGAGCGCACTCCGGGCTCGCCACCCAGCGCTTCAACCTCCAATCCCGTATCATCGGCGAAGCAGTTTTTGCCCACGCGGTCGTGCAGGTAGTGCGACTTCTGCGAAGCATTGCCCTCGAGTGTTGAGGCTGTCTCGGGAATATCCTCCGTAATGCCGCAGTCGCGCGGAGTTATAAGTTTGAAGTTATCGCCCAGCACAGCCTGTACCTCGCTGAGTTTGTGGGCGTTGTTGGTTGCGAAAATTATCTCGGTCATTGATATCTGCGATTGAAGTTATTGGTATATAATGCGATTATTGTCGATAGTGACGGTCAACTCGCGCTGATAATCCAGAATAGTGTCGCCATACAAAATCACCACCTTGCCGGAGTGGAGCCTGCCACTGTTTGAGGGGGCGTTGTGGAACACCACCGGCTCGCGGGCCTCAAACTCAATGAGATAATCCGCAACAACCAGTTCGGAACTCTTGTCGGCCGAATAGCCGTCAATGCGATTGAACTTCGTGGTGATAATCTCGGTCTCGGGGTCGTAGTGATACTCTATCTCGGAGAGTATAATATCGCGGTATTTGGTGGAGTAATATGCGCTGCTGTCGTAGTTGAACGAGAACTTTGCCGGCTCGCCCACAATACCCTGCACGGTACCTATCCACACAAAATCGGCATAAGGATTATTTTTTATATATACACGCCACTTGCCGCCCTCGTCAAGCGATTTGCCGAAGGTCTCTATGCGGTAGTGTTTGTTGTTGTATTCGTAGTCTATGTTATAAGTACCCTCATCGCTGCTGATGTGGCAATGCCCGTACACATCTCTGTTATAGGTCACGCCACGAATAGTGTCGTTGAGCTGCTCTATGGCCATAACAATCTGATACTGATAGGTAATGGCGTCATATACTCGGCCCCACAACAGATTGTTTGCACGCTCGGGATTGGGGTCGGTGCCACCATTGAGTTGGCACGAGACTCCACACGCTGCCATAACGGCAATTGTAAATATCGAAATCCACTTCTTCATAACTGCGCCCTCCTATTTTTTGATTTTTGCATCGAAACGATATCCTATTCCCATGCGAGCCACGCCCGTCATGCCGCCACCCAACTCGACAAAGCCGAAGAGTTTGCGACCAAAGGTGCATCCTATCAGTGCCACATCGCCCCAAACATAGAGGTCGTAAAAGTCGGTGACAACTCCCACCGATATCGAGGAGTAGAGTTGCACCTTATCGCGGTAGAACCACACAAATCTCACTGACGGCATAGCCGAGAAGATGTAGTAGTCGAGATTTTCGACCGACTTACCCGAGTCGATATCTCGACGACGGCAGGTTGATGCTCCGAATGCCAACGTACCACCATACTGCAACCAGTGGCGGTCGTGATAGGTGTAACTCAACGAGTAGTTGCCTACGAAATTTCGCGGGGAGATGTAGGTGTTGGAGTTCTTCATATCCTCGCGGAAATTGCTGTCAGAGTCGTGGTCATACGTCACAGAGCCCAGAAATAAACCGGTAACCAGACCCAGTGAACCCACTCCGGCACGGATGTCGTGCTTGGGCGAGAATAGGGGGCGAGTCTTTACGGTTGTGATGATTGTCGCCGTGTCGGTCTGGACAATCGACTTCTCCTTGCTATACTTGATAGAGGTATTCGTCTTAATCTCTTGAGCCGATACCGATACCGTAGCGAGTATCGCTATCAAAAGAAAGATTGGTCGCTTCATAACTCTTGGGTTTTGGGGTTACACATATTATCAACACTCGCAGCATATCCGAAGGGTGGCTGCCGAGAGGGTTACTGTCGGACTATCGCGACACCACCAACTCCTCGAGGCGGTGGTCGGTGTAAATCTTGTCGATAATGGCCTTGACAACGGTGTCCATCTCCGAGCCCTCGCTGTAATCGGCCGGGCAGACATGGTTCACGCGATTGTCGCGGATAAGGGTCGCCATCTCCTTGCGTGCTCCTCGGTCTTGGGGATTGTAGACCGCAATCGAGTGGCCGCCAAAGTTCTTGACAAGGCGCATACAGGGGATGTCGGTCGTTCCGTCACCGACATAAATCATATTGCTGAACGGCACGGGGCGCTCGTGCTCCTCGATATAGCGATTGACCATCGTGCTGTCGAATACCGACTCCACACCCTTGTTAATCTTGAAGATAAACTGGGTCTTGTTGGTGTAGTTTACCGCCACACCAGGCCAGTAGGCGATGCCATCGACATCGTAGAGGAACTTGCAGGCGTAGATTTTGCGGAACTCGTGGGCAATCTCGGTGCCCTCGATAATCTCGGTCAGACCCGAAGAGTTGATGTAGTGCACCACATTCAGCCCTCGCTCGGCGCCATAGGCGTTGATGCGCGAGAACCACTCCTTGACTCCCTCGTAGAGTTGAATGCGGCGACCCGACTCCCGGAAAGCCTCACGGCGCAGCGAAAGGCCCTTGGACTTCGCCTCCTGAATCATCTTGGCCATATATGTAAGGATGCGGTCGGCATCCTGCTCCTCGGCAAGCGAGTTGGCCTCGTGCCAAAACTCCTTGTTGCTCTTGCCAACGGCGGGGATAAAGTCGTACTCCTGCATATTGCCTGGCGAGAGGGTGCCGTCAAAGTCGTAAATCAGTGCTATGGTAGGTATGTTGCTCATAGTTTTAATGTTTTCTCCCTCAAAGATAGCGAAAAATATGATATGTTGGCTATTTTTTGCTAACTTTGCCTATATGAATTACGATTTCGATAGGAGAATAGAGCGCCGTGGCTCGGGTGCAATCAAATATGATGGACTCGGGCAGTGGTTTGGCAGCGAGGAGTTGTTGCCTATGTGGGTGGCAGATATGGAGTTTGCAACGCCCGATTTTATCGTCAAGGCGTTGCGCCAGCGACTCGAGCACCCCATCTTCGGCTACACTATGGAGCCCGAGCGCTACCGCAAGGCTATTGTGGAGTGGACACTTTCGCACCATAATTGGGCGATTGAGCCCGATTGGATAAGTTACATCCCGGGCATTGTCAAGGGTATAGCGATGGCGATGCTCTCGCTACTCAAGGCGGGCGATAAGGTTATTATCCAACCACCGGTCTATCACCCTTTCCGCAATGTGGCAGCGCACAATGGATTTGAGATTGTCGAAAACCCGCTGCAACGCACCGAGGAGGGAGGCTACGAGATGGATTTCGAAAATCTCGAGCAGGTAGCCGACCACCGCTGCAAGATGCTTGTTTTGGCCAATCCTCACAACCCTGTGGGCATAATGTGGAGTCGCGAGAGCCTTTTGCGTCTTGCCGATTTCTGTCACGAGCGAGGAATTATTGTTATCTCGGACGAGATTCACTGCGATATGGCTCTATGGGGCAAGCAGCACATCCCCTTTGCTTCGGTTAGTGACAAGGCTGCCGAGTGTAGCATAACCTTTGCAGCTCCGTCCAAGACCTTCAACATTGCCGGCATCGTCACCTCCTATGCCATTGTGCCCAGCGAGGAGTTGCGCAACAAGTTCTTCGGTTGGATGGGTGGCAACGAACTCAACCAGCCCGACATCTTCGCCCCGATAGCGACCATTGCCGCCTTCGAGCAGGGCGAGGAGTGGCGCCGAGAGATGATTGACTATGTGGAGGGAAATATCAACTTCGTGGAGGAGTTCTGCCGAGAGTATATTCCGCAGATAGTGCCCATTCGCCCCGAGGCATCGTTCCTGGTGTGGCTCGACTGTCGTGCGTTGGGACTCTCGCAGGAGGCTCTTGTAGACCTATTTGTAAACAAGGCGAAACTCGCCCTCAATGATGGTGCGATGTTTGGAGCGCAGGGCGAGGGCTTTATGCGTCTGAATGTCGGCACTCCACGCGAGATTGTGCATCAGGCACTCCGACAGTTGCAGGAGGCTTTAGATTTGTAAAGAGATATAACACTTAAATATATGGAATTCAAAGAGATTATCGAAAAACGCCGCAGTGTACGCAAATTTTCGGACCGCAAGGTGCCCCGCGAGGTTGTGGAGCGCATCCTGAAGGCAACATTCACGGCGCCCTCATCGCGCAATAGCCGTTCGACCCGAATATTCGTAGTTGAGAATAGAGAGATTATTGAAAAAATGGCTGAAATGCGAGATTATGGCTCTGCATTTCTGAAAAATGCGCCATTGGCATTTGTCGTTGCGGGCGATACCTCGCTCACAGACCTCTGGTCGGTCAACTGCTCAATCTCGACCACGATGCTCCAATTGGCTTGTGTCGAGGAGGGTCTGGCTTCGTGCTGGGTACATGTAGACGGACGACCCAGGCTCAAAGATGAGCCAGAGGGGGCGCAAGCAATAGACTTACTGCGCACATTGCTGCCGCTACCCGAGAGTTATGAGGTGTTGTGCGTTGTGGCTGCGGGTTATTCCGACTTCTGCCCTGCGGCACTGCCCGAGCACGATGATATGGCCAATGTTGTGTGGGTCGAGTAGTTGATGGTTATGGAGGTTGAACGCAAGATGGGAAAGATTAAGCGGCTGTTGGTTGCGGTTGTGGTGGCGTGGTCGGTGCTCTCGGGCGCTGTGGCGTGTCACAAAACCGTCGATCCGGGAGGTGTTACCCCGACCCTCGAGGAGGTCGACACCGACAAAAATGAGTGGGTCCATATAATTAAGGATGTCGACCCGCTGATTTCGACTATTTGGTGCGCTTTTATCGACACCCGCGAGGTAAACTTCTGGCATATCTACCTCTCGCCGGTCAGGGATATCGAATTTGAGGAGGTCTTCGACTTCTCGCCTGTGAAGATAACCCTTCCTGTCGATTTCCCGTTGGATGGTACGGTTGTGCGCTTCTCGGCCGACAGGGCAATCCGGCTGACCTATGGCTCCAAGTATTGGGATGCATCGAATACCCCCAAAGGAGTCCTGAGTGCAATCTATGAAGCCCATAGCCGCCACTTCGAAATTACATTCAACATCGGAGCTACTCTCAAAGGACACTACAGCGGACCGCTGACTATTATTGAGTAGATTGTAACAATTAAGAAACGGTCTAACAAGGCTACTTTGTCGTTACGCTTGCCCTCAAAAAAGGGTGTGTCTAAAAACTTATTAGACACACCCTTTTTTATTACGCCTTTATATCTCTTGTTAACTACCCGATAAGGTATTTGCTCTTGGGCAGATAGGATATTGCCTTGGTCAGCAGATAGCAAATCGTGTAGGTCAACGATGCTGTTGCAACTATCGCCAATGGAGTCGGCAGTGTGCCAGTTACGGTGCGGAAGACGAAGTTGAGAACGAAGATATGCATCAGGTACATTCCATAGCTCAAGCGCGAGATGTCGGCCACGAGGCGGTAGAACCAACCCTTGTCGCATGTTATCTTCTTAAATCCGAGGAATAGAGCCACCGACATCATCGCCACGCCAGGGGTGCAGAACCTCCAGCTCGCCTCCACATCGCGCAGGTCTGCCATCGTGCCGAGAATCATACCTTCGGCATTGATGCCCACCTCCGAGAGAGCATACCAATAGAACCAACCTGCCGTGATGGCGTAGCCGCCGATAAAGAGTGGTGCTCCAACGGCCAAAACCTTACGCCACGACCAATCGGTAATGTAGGTGCGGATGTAGTGTGCAATCACAACGTAGCCGATATAGCCACTGACGTAGTAGAAGAGCGAAAACTCGTTCCAGATAGCCTCGCCGTAGAGTTCAGCCTGCCCGAGATAGCGAAGCAAGGGGATAAAGGTCGTCAGGAACCAACCTCCGATAAAGAGCTCTTCGCCACGCTTCGAGAGGGTCTTAATCCATGGCGAGATTATCGGCATCAGCAGATAGACTCCGAGTAGCATGTAGACAAACCACAAGTGGCCGGCAATGCCCGGGAAGTTGAAGAGCAGACCCTTGGCATTCGCAGCCAAATCCATATCTGCCCACGAGCCGCCCCACTGCGGAATCAGTGCGTAGAGTACCAACCAGATGATGAAGGGAACAACCACGCGCGTAAATCGGCGCTTGAAAAATGTTCGCGTGTCGTCACGCAACGGTACGAGCAGATAGCTCGAAGCCATCACAAAGAGCGGCACCGAGGGGCGGAATAGCGAGTCGATAAGGTTTGCCCAATGGAGGTCTGCAAGATTCTTGATGCAGAGCGGATATTCGCCACCGATGTAGAAAAACTCGCACGAGTGGACAATAATTACCGTTAAACACGCCAGAGCGCGTAGGTAATCCAAGAATACCACGCGCCCTGCGTTGTGAGTTAATGTTGCCATTATCTATGATATATGTGTGAGATAGTTACGGAGTTCTACTCCTCATGCTGGACTTTGCGACGCCAGTTGAGAATTGGCAGCAGGAACGAGATAATCGAAGCGCCAATCCAGAACACGGCAGCATCCGAGAAGTCGTAGTGCTTAACTGTCTCGCCAAGCTCGTTTACCGTCTCGGTGATGTTGTTGTCGATAAGCCAACCGCTCACCACATCCTGGATACCGGCTGCGATGTAGCTTGCCATTCCTACAATACCGAGTGCTGCACCTGTAGCCTTACGCGGAACAATATCCACTGCCATAAGACCACCGAGGAAGCTGATCAATACTCCGATAGCGATACCGAAGAGTACCATACTCAATACGTTGATAGCGTAGTTGTTGCCACCGTAGATGAAGATGATATACGAGATACTCAACAGCACACCTGCGAAGAATGCGGGGTATTTGCGATTGCCATTGAAGAGAACATCCGAAAGCCAGCCCGAAACCACTGTGCCGACAATACCGAGCAGTGCGTTGAGCGAGATGATGAAGGTTGCATCCGCCATCGAGAAGCCCTTAGCCTCCTGCAAGAAGAGGATACCCCACGAGTTGAGCGAGTAGCGGCTGATGTACATAAATGCCGATGCCAAAGCCAGAACGTATACGCCCGGGTTGCGCAGCACCTGACGCTGGATAGCACCAACGTCTTCGTCCTCTTTAACCTGTGGCTTTTCGTGAGCCAAGACCTCAATCGAGGGCAGACCTTTCGATTCGGGGGTGTCGTGCAGGAAGAAGAGGATGCATATAATACCCAGCACTCCGGCGATTGACGAGCCGAAGAAGCCCCACTGCCAACCTGCAACCGAAACAATCGAGCCTACGAAGATGAACGACAGCCACTCGCCAATGTTGTGGCTTGCCGAGAACATTCCGTAGTATGTACCGCGGCGATTGAGCGGGAACCAGCGCGAAAGAGCGATGATTGCCGGGGGTGCACCCATCGACTGCGACCAGCCATTAACGCCCCACATCACTGCAAACGAGATGAAGAGAACGGCTGTCGGGATGGCTGCAACGCTCTGCGAAACCAAGCCGAGGACACCCATAATAAAGTTTGCCAAGGTCGAGATGAGCAGACCCGTTGCCATAAAGCGCTTGATGTTGCAGTGGTCGGCAATAAAACCGTTCACGAACTTACCGATAGCATAGGCAAAGAGCAATGCCGAGCCGATAACACCGAGCTGAGTAGCATCGAGCATACCGCTGTCGAGAATCGGCTTCTTCATCACGTTAAGACTTGTGCGGCACACATAGTAGAGGCTATAGCCGAGCGTACCCGCCACGAAAGATTGAAGGCTTAGCTTGCGATAGTAACGAGTTTGTGCCTTTTCATCGAGATTCAGCGGTGCAATAGGCTCGCTGGTCTTGTAGAAATTACGAAAAGAGTTGAACATGTTAATATGGTTTTAGGTTTTACTTATGAGCAGTTTTATGCGCAGTTTAATCCATTATATCACACAAAGGTACTCTTTTTCGGCGAACAACCAAAATAAAAGGACGAAAGTTTTACTTTAGAGCAAAGAGGGGTGTGGTGAGGTCAATAGCCATTGGCCGTTAGCCATTGGCTAAATTGATAATTGACAATTGATAATTAATTCTCCTTCGGAGTCTTTTCCTCCTCGCGGCTCGGCATAGTGCAAACAAGTTTACCCTCTGCGCTCGCTCCGCATCGTCGGTTGATAATTAAGGCATCTGCGATGCGTTGTTTAACTTCCCTTAAACTCCTTAAACTCTCTAATAATCAACTCTGCCATTCAATGCCATTAGCTAATAAACCTCGTCATTCCGAGGGGTTGTTTGTGGTAAGAGTGTGGAGCTAAATGCCCTCCCAAACAACCCCGAGAGAATCTACCGCTGTGAATAGTACGCTACGGAGAGCGAGTTTTCCAAATGGTAGATCTCCTCGCATTTGCTTGGTCGCAACCCTCGCTCCCGACCCTTGCAAGATGCAAATACTCGAGATGACGAGATTTATCAATTTAGCTAATAGCCAATAAAAACAACAGACCCCTCCGGCTTTCAGCCACCTCCCCTAGCTTAGGGGAGGAATTAGAGTAACTGCAATTGTCCCCCTAAGTTAGGGGGACGAGCGAAGCGAAGGGGGTCTGTAAAAAAGCCAATGGCTAATGGCCAATGGTTAATAGCTAATAGCCAATGGCCAATAGCTAAAAAAACTCCTCCCGAGTCCCGGGAGGAGTTTTTGCTTACCCTTACTTTGCGTATTGGGCTTTAAGTTTTTCGTTTTGACGTTTCAGGGCATCAATCGCCAGATCGATAGCCTCCTCAAAGGTTTTGGCCCGCTGCTCCGAGATGAGGTCGTTGCCGGGCATGTGGAGAGTGATTGTGGCTACCTTATTTCCTTTATCGAAATCTTTGTCGAGTTTGAGAACAACATCTGCTCCTGTCGAGCGCTCCGCAAAACGGTCCATCTTTCCCAATTTGTGCTCGACAAATTCGACCAACCTCTTGTCGGCATCGAATTTTACTGTTTGAATGTTTACGTTCATAGTAGTGTTGTTTTATGCGGACAAGCCGCGAGTTAATATAAATGTTCCGACTCCCGAAGGAGCCTCCTTTTCTCAATTTTCCCCTCTTCTCCGGCAGGCTATCCTTACCAACCTGCCCCCGCTCAATTATCAATTGTCAATTATCAATTGTCAATCCCTCGGGTGGGCCTTTGCATAGACCCGTTGCAGAGTGCCGATGCTGTTGTGGGTGTAGACCTGTGTTGAACTCAACGAGGAGTGCCCCATCAACTCTTGAATATCGCGCATATCTGCTCCAGCATTCAGCAGTTGGGTCGCAAATGTATGTCGCAGAACGTGAGGACTTTTTTTGCCCTGCATGCCAATCTCTGCCAAGGCTGAACGAATGGTACGATAGACCCTTGTGCGAGAAACCCGCTTGCCTTCGATGGTTAAAAATAGCGCTTTTTCTTGGGAATTGCAAATTTTTTGCCCTTTAATTGCATCGAAGTAGTTGCGCAGAACAGTGCGCACCGAGTCGGTGAGGGGGACAATGCGCTCCTTGTCGCCTTTGCCACGCACCTTCAGCTGCCCGAGGTCGGCCGATAAATCCTCGGTGTTGATGCCTATAAGTTCGGCAAGTCGGATGCCACACTTGTAGAACATCAGCACCATAAGCGCATCCCTGACCTGCTCGAAGTCGTTGGCCGAAGAGCCTTCGGCTGTGGCATCCAACATCTGAGGGATGCGGCTCTCGGGGACAATCGAGGGTAGTCGCTTGGCGCTCTTGAGCGAGCCTATGCGGCTGAAAATGTCGCTCTTAACGGCTCCCGTTTGTCGCAGATATTTGAAGAATGAGCGCAGTGTCGAGAGCTCGCGATTCATCGAGGCGGGCGATATTTTGTCGGCGTTGGTGCGGTAGAGAATCCACTCGCGAATATCGTCAGACTTGGTGTACTGAATCTCGGGTTTGTCGTCACATCGTTTACCCTCTGCCTCCGCCTCGGCAATGCGGTCTGCCACCACTCCCTTGCGCCATGCATCGAATAGCTCGAGGTCGTGCCGATAGTTGCGCACGGTGAGTGGCGAGTAGCGGCGCTCGGATTCGATATATGTCAAAAACGCATGAATCATACCTCGTGTGGTGGCATTGGGGCCATCTTGTAAACAAAGGTAGCGAAAAAAAACGAGATAGCTGTTTGCGCTCTGATATTTTTTGTTAAATTTGTAGTCTAAATGGATAAACTGACCTAATATGAAAAAAATTATCTTGGCAGTAACCCTCATCGCTTTGACGGCCTGCAATTGTAAAAACAATCAGCCCCAGCTTCTCGATAAGGCTGCATTCGAAACTGTTGTCGATGGTAAAGAGGTTTCGCTCTACACCCTGAAGGCGGGCGATCTGACTATGCAGGTGACCAACTATGGTGCGCGTGTGGTGTCGCTGTGGGCTCCCGACCGCGATGGCAACTTTGCCGATGTCGAGATTGGTTACGAGAATATCGACCGCTACGTTAACAATACGGGCGAGCGTTACTTGGGTGCTGTGGTAGGTCCTTTTGCCAACCGCATTGCTAATGGCCGCTTTGCTCTGGATGGCAAGGAGTACTCTCTCCCGATAAACAACAATGGCCAGACCCTCCACGGCGGTACGCTCGGTGTTGACCGCATTGTGTGGGATGTGAAGGAGGTGACCGAGAATAAAATCGTCTTCTTCTGCACTCTCCCCGATGGTCAGGATGGCTTCCCTGGCAATCGTGAGGTCGAGATGGTCTACGAGCTTACGCCCGACAACGAGTTTGCGGTATACTACAAGGGCACAACCAATGCTCCGACAGTTATGAATCTTTCGCACCACTCCTTCTTCAACCTTGAGGGCGATGGCGAGGGCACAATTCTCGACCACGTTTTGCAGATTGCTGCAGATGCTATAACTCCGGTGAACGAGGTGTTGATTCCCACCGGCGAGATTATGCCTGTTGAGGGGACTCCGTTCGACTTCCGTGAGCCTCACGCTATTGGCGAGAGAGTGAATGGCGACCATCCCCAGCTTGCTGCCGGTGCCGGATATGACCACAACTGGATTTTGAGCCGCGCGGATGACGGAATGGAGGTGAAGGTTGCCGATGTCTACTCGCCTAAGAGTGGTCGCGGTATGGAGGTCTGGACCGACCAGATTGCGCTGCAGTTCTACTGCGGTAACTTCTTCGATGGCTCCTACAACAGCAAGTTCGGCAAGCCGGTGCTCTATCGTGGTGCCATTGCTCTGGAGACACAGCGTTATCCCGACTCGCCCAACCATGCAGACTTCCCCTCGTGCACACTGCGCCCGGGAGAGGTCTATACCCATAGTTGTATATATAAGTTCTACGCAAAATAAGAGATATTATGAAAAAGTTGATTTTTACTGCCGTAGCAGCGTTGGCTACGCTCTCACTCTCGGCTCAGACTCAAGTTATTGCACACCGCGGTTTTCACGCACAGGAGGGCTCGGCCCGAAACACCATCTCGAGCCTGCTGAATGCCCAGAAGTTGGGCGTCTATGGCTCGGAGTGTGATATCAGCATGTCGGCAGACGACTCGTTGATGGTCGTTCACGGCTCGCGTCACCCCGATCGCAGCATTCCGGCTCCGCATAGAGTTCACGTTACGAGGGATGTATATAAGGATATCCGCGCTATTTCGTGCGAGGGTGGCAATATCGTTCCCACGCTCCGCGAGTATCTTGTGCAGACCAAAAAGTACCCCGGAACAAAGCTCGTTATCGAGATTAAGAACCACAAGGATGATACTCCCGAGCGCCAGCAGTTCTTTACCAAGAAGATTGTGGAGATGGTTGCAGAGTTCGGCTTGGAGAAGCAGGTCGATTATATCGCCTTCTCGCGTATTGTGTGTGACGAGTTGGTGAAACTCGCGCCTAACAACGAGATTGCATACCTCAATGGCGACCTTACCCCCGCAGAGTGTAAGGAGCGTGGCTATACGGGTATCGACTACTCCAAGAAGGTGCTTCGTATTCACCCCGAGTGGGTTAAGCAGGCGCACGATCTGGGTATGAAGGTGAACGTGTGGACCGTGAACAATACCGAGGATATTCAGTACTTTATCGACCTTGGTGTAGATTTTATAACCACCGACAACCCTCTTGAAACCATCAAACTGCTCGATAATAGCCACAAGGGCAAGAAGGCTAAAAAGGCTAAGAAGATGAGAAAATAGTTACTAACGAACAATAGATAAAACCTAAACAAAACTATGGAAATGAAAGCAAAAGTTGCAGCAAAATTCGAAGAGATTTTCGGTGAAGGAGCGGTGATGTACGCATCTCCGGGTCGTATCAACCTAATTGGCGAGCATACCGACTACAACGGAGGTTTTGTCTTCCCAGGCGCGGTAGATAAGGGTATCGTGGCAGCAATCAAACTCAACGGAACAGACAAAGTTCGTGCATACGCTATCGATTTGGATAGCCACTCGGAGTTTGGCCTGAACGAGGAGGATAAGCCCGCAGAGAGTTGGGCTCACTACATCTTCGGTGTTTGCCGTGAGATGCAGAAGCGTGGCGTGAAGGTTGGCGGTTTCGACACTGCATTCTCGGGTAATGTGCCCCTCGGTGCAGGTATGTCGTCATCGGCAGCCCTCGAGAGCACATTCGCATTTGCGCTGAATGAACTCTTTGATGGTGGCATCGATAAGTTTGAGTTGGCTCGCGTAGGTCAGTCGACCGAGCACAACTACTGCGGTGTGAAGTGTGGTATTATGGACCAGTTTGCATCTGTATTCGGCAAGGCAGGCAACCTTATGCGCCTCGACTGCCGTTCGATGGAGTTCGAGTACTTCCCCTTCAATCCTCAGGGTTATAAACTCGTTCTGCTCGACTCGGTTGCGAAGCATGCGCTTGTGGGTTCGCCCTACAACGACCGCCGTGAGTCATGCGAGAGAGTGGCTAAGGTGCTGGGCCAGGAGTTCTTGCGTGGTGCTACTATGGAGCAACTGGAGGCTATCAAGGATCAGATTTCGGAGGAGGATTACCTTCGTGCCCGCTACGTTATCGGCGAGGAGCAGCGCGTGCTGGATGTTTGTGCCGCACTCGAGAAGGGCGACTACGAGACCGTTGGTAAGCGTATGTTCGAGACCCACTGGGGTATGTCTAAGGATTACGAGGTGAGCTGTGAGGAGCTCGACTTCCTGGCAACCGTTGCTGAGGAGTGTGGCGTAACAGGCTCGCGTATTATGGGTGGCGGCTTCGGAGGTTGCACCATCAACCTCGTGAAGGAGGAGCTCTACGATGCATTTATCGCTGAGGCCAAGAAGCGTTTCTGCGAGAAGTATGGCCACGAGCCGAAGGTTTACCCTGTGGTTATCTCGGATGGCTCGCGCCGCCTCGAGTAATCAGTTATTTATCCAAAAACGAGGGTGCCCAACGAAATGGGCACCCTCGTTTTGCATTATCAATCTTTGTAAAGTACTATTTCGCGGTGTAGACCACCTTCTTGGTCTCGAAGAACTCCTCCTCGAAGAGTTGTGAGATGTCGTAGAGGGTCCACTTTTTGCGTGTGAGAGCCAACTCCTCGGCAAGGTCACCACCCTTGAGGTAGAGGATGCCGTTGGGCAGAGTGCCGCGTTGTCCGTGCTCAATCTTATTCCAGACCCAGCCCACAAATCGGCTCATCTCGGTCACGGCACGCGATACGACATAGTCGTAGCGGTGGTTGAGCTGCTCGACACGCATATTGAGTGCCTCGATATTCTTAATGCCGGCTCCTTGAGCAACGCCCTTGACTACGGTGATCTTCTTGGCTATCGAGTCGACAGCCGTAAAGTGCACCTCGGGGAACATTATCGCCAGCGGAATGCTCGGGAAGCCACCTCCGCAGCCGACATCCAGGACTCTCGCACCCGCCTCGAATTGGCACACCTTGGCGATAGCGAGCGAGTGGAGGATGTGGCGCAGGTAGAGCTGGTCGAAATCCTTGCGCGAGACGACATTTATCTTCGCATTCCAATCGGCATACAACTCTCCCAGAGCGGTGAATTGTCGCACTTGCTCGGGGGTGAGTTCCGGAAAGTATTTTGTAATCAGTTCAATCATGGTTTTTGGCTGTTTGCTATTGGCCATTAGCCATTGGCTTTGTTGTTTTATGGTTTTGTCGATTTATGATTTTCCCCAAAAAACCTTAATTATCAATTATCAATTATCAATTATCAATTATCAATTATCAATTATCAATTATTATCGGTTTTCTCCCTCGGTGATTAGTCGGCACATACGCTCCCTGACTCGGTGGATTTGAGTCTTGACCGTGCCCATCGGCAGGTGGAGCTTTTCGGCAATCTCTTCGTATGAGTACTCATCCAAAAAGCGCAACTTGAAGAGTGTATTATACTGCTCGGGCAACTGCTCGAGGTAGTGCTCTATCTGGTTGCGTTGCTGCGAGTTGATGATGCTCTCCTCGGGAGTCGGGGCGGTGGTTGCCGGCGATGAGAAACGCTCGTCAATGGGCAGGTCGCTGCGACTCTTGCGAGTAAAGTCCACAAAGGTATTGCGGGCAATGGTGTAGACCCACTGGCCGAAGGTGTATGCGCTGTCGTAACGGTCGATATTGAGGTAGACCTTGATGAAGGTCTCCTGCAACAGGTCGTCGGCATTGTCGGATGAGCCACCAAGTCGCTGCACAAAGAGGCGGTGTATGGCATCGCGATAGCGGTTGAACAGGTGCTCGAAAGCGGCATCATCCCCATCGAGGATAAGGCTCACCAACGCTCGGTCATCTGCTACGATATAGTCGTCTATCTCCATGCTGAGGGCTCTTTACGCAACATAATCACGCTCAAGAAGAGCGAAAGCAGTGGCCCGAATAGGTCGTGCAACGGATAACGGGCAACGATTCCACGCTCGCCAAGACGTTTGCAGATGTTGCGGATGGTGGTTATGACGAATATGTAACGGAGCAACAGAACGACTCCTGCGGCTATCTTGTACTCGAGAGGCATCACGGCTAAAGCCGTTGCTGTGGTGATGAAGAGCAACATACGGCTAACTCTCTCCCAACGCCCAAAGGTGCGGGCTTCGGTGGGGTAGAACTTTTGGGTCGAACCGAAGTATCGCTTCTGCTGCAACCACCAGCGCCAGCCTCCCCAACACTTCTCGTGCATCGAAGCTCGGGGCGAGAGGACTATGCTGACATTGTCGCGAGTCATAATCTGCTGCATAAAGAGGTCATCCTCGCCGGTGTTCATGTTGAGGTTGCCAAATCCGTTCACTCCGAAATAGAGGCTCTTTGTGAAGCCGATGTTGTTGCGGTCGCCACGATAGGGTCGGCGGCGAATGGCCGACGAAATCCACTCGATAGCGGAGGTGAGTCGCTCGGCTCGCATCACAAAGTTGGTCATCCCTTTGGTGTACTCATATCCACAATAACCCAAGACAATCTCCCCGCGAGTGAAGCCCTTGGCCATGAGCGCAAGCCAACGATTGGAGCGCGGCTCGGCATCGGGCGTTGTGAGGATTATATGCTCATTTTGAGCCGATTTGATGCCCACGTTGATTGCCATCTTGGGCGATATCGGGAAGCGGCTCTTTGCCTCGATTTTGGTGGTGCGCAGATTGGGGTAATAGAGCTTCATACGCGAAAGGTCTTCGTAGAAATCGCTGTCGCTGCCCACATAGACCACCACTACCTCGTATGCCGCATACTCCTGCGAGAGCAACTGCAAGAGCCCCTTCTCGAGATATGCGCTATTCTCGTTGTAGAGGGTGACGATGACCGATATTGCCGGCTGGTCGCCCTCGATACGTCGCTGACGGCGGTCGTTGCGATACTTCGCAATGCGGGCATAGGCCGAACAGTAGTAGTAGAGTTGAATGCCGAGCAGTAGGAGTATCGCCACTGCCAAGGCAAATCCCTGCCAACCGTAATGTTCTATGAAGAAGTTCCAATAGTGCGCTATCATCTTTCGAAAGAAGAGCCTTTGTGCCCAACCGCACAAAGATAGTGAAATTCAAAATTCAAAATTCAAAATTC
>JAGBTZ010000017.1 GCA_017631055.1 Alistipes sp. | reverse complement strand
TTTTCCTGTTTCGCACAGACTCGTATAACACCAAAATTACCCTTTTAGGCAACTTCTTAAGAACGTGTATAAGAAGAGGAATTTCAAAAACCTATCACTTTCCAAGCTCCACGAAGAAGTTGGATAAATGGAGGAATTTTTAGGCTTACGACACCAAAATCACCCTTTCAGGCAACTTCCTAAGAACGTGTATAAGAAGAGGAATTTCAAGGCTTGCGATGCTCGAAAAACCGCAGTTTACTTGACGTAAATGAGGATTTTGAGAGCGAGCGTAACGCAGAAATTACCTTATTAGACACGTTCTTTCATTAGTAGCTCTTCGCAAAAAGAACTCTACAATGCGACGGCTTGCCTGTAAAGATACACTTACCCTCCTCGGGCTCTGCATCAATAGGAATACAGCGAATTGTCGCCTTGGTTGCATCCTTGATAGCCTGCTCGGTCTCGGGAGTACCGTCCCAGTGAGCCGAGATAAAGCCACCCTTATCATTGAGTACCTCAACGAACTCGTCCCAAGTATCAACCTTGGTAATCATCGAATTGCGATAGTCAAGAGCCTTCTTGAAGATATTAGCCTGAATCTCGTCGAGCAGTGCCACGATACGCTCCGCGAGTCCCTCCTGCGGAACAATCTCCTTGGTCAGTGTATCACGGCGAGCCAACTCGATAGTGCCATTCTCCATATCGCGAGGTCCGAGTGCCAAACGCACAGGTACACCCTTAAGCTCATACTCTGCAAATTTGAAGCCCGAGCGAACATTATCGCGCAAATCGACCTTAACGCTCACGCCCTTAGCCTTCAACTCGTCAGCGATAGCGTTCAACTTCTCGCCCATAACCTTCAGCTGCTCCTCGCCCTTATAGATGGGGACCATTACGACCTGAATAGGTGCGAGCTTCGGAGGAAGTACCAGACCATTATTATCCGAGTGAGCCATAATGAGCGCACCCATCAGTCGGGTCGAAACGCCCCACGATGTTGCCCAAACGTACTCGAGCTTGCCCTCCTTGTTTACATACTGCACATCGAATGCCTTGGCGAAGTTCTGACCCAGGAAGTGCGATGTACCGCTCTGCAGCGCCTTACCGTCCTGCATCAGAGCCTCGATTGTGAGGGTATCCTCAGCACCCGCGAAGCGCTCGTTGGGCGACTTGTGGCCGACAACCACCGGCACACCCATCCAATTCTCGGCAAAGTCCTGATATACGCGAATCATCTTCTCTGCCTCCTCGATAGCCTCCTCACGAGTTGCGTGAGCAGTGTGACCCTCCTGCCAGAGGAACTCTGCGGTACGCAGGAAGAGGCGTGTACGCATCTCCCAACGCACTACGTTAGCCCACTGATTACAGAGAATCGGCAGGTCGCGATAGGACTGAATCCAGTTCTTATATGTATTCCAGATGATAGTCTCCGAAGTCGGGCGAACTATAAGCTCCTCCTCGAGGCGTGCTGCGGGGTCTACGACCACACCATTACCCTCGGGATCGTTCTTGAGGCGGTAGTGGGTAACCACTGCACACTCCTTGGCAAAACCCTCAACGTGGCTTGCCTCGCGCGAGAAGAACGACTTCGGGATAAAGAGCGGGAAGTATGCGTTCTGGTGACCTGTATCCTTGAACATCTTATCCAACGCTGCCTGCATCTTCTCCCAGATAGCGTAGCCGTAAGGTTTGATAACCATACAGCCTCTCACTGCGGAGTTCTCCGCCAAACCGGCCTTAACGACCAACTCATTGTACCACTGCGAATAGTTATCATCCGCCTTGGTCAAATCTTTAAGTTCTACTGCCATAAAAAATTACCTTTGCATTTTCTGACTGCAAAGGTAATCATTTATTGCGAATTAACAACGAAAAACTTTCTCTGCTTTTAGAATCTAAATCCGAGGGTCATAATTATATTATGACGATTTACTCTCGTAGAGAACAATCCGCTGTAATCATCACTATAGATGGTATTACCCGAAGAGTCGCTCTCGCCGACCGTATCAATCGAGTAGAATAGGCGATAATCGGTCTGCTTTGCGGCTGCATACTGGTAGGCCACATCCACAAAGATATATCCGAACGAAAGACCCACGCCCGCCGTTGCATATTGGGTCTGGTAGGTCACAGGCGACGAGAAGACGGTATCTTTATCCTTGAGCATCGAGCCATTGAAACTATATCCGGCACGCAGTGCCAAAATCGGCAGAGGCTTAACCTCAGCGCCCACGCGCACCGTATTCGACCCTTTGAAGTGTTGCTTGAAGAAGCCATCGTAGACATCCTCGCCCACAGGGGTCTTATCGGTACGAATCGAGTTGTACCAATCCCTTTCGTAGTCAACCGACAAGATTGCCTTATCGCCAAAGGTGTAAGAGGCTCCGAAGAGGAGTCGTACAGGCGACGAGAAGTTCCAACTATTGGGGCCGTTATCGCGCCACACCTCGGTCATCGACTCGGGGTCGGGCGAGACCACCTTACCCGTAGAGTTATCCCTCACCCTCGAGACCATCGCTGCCTGATAAGAATAATCCACCGAGTAGAAGGTCGGGGTGTGGAATGCCACTGCCAAACGTAGATTTTCAATAGGGCGGTAGGTCACTCCCAACTTCAAATTGACACCAGCTCCATCAGCAATTGCCGTCTGGTTATAATTGAAATAGCGCAGCTCCTGACCGGCCGGAGCATCGCCCGGAGCATAGGTATACTGCTCGCCATAGTAGAGCTCGCGGCGCTGGTAGAGGCTCTGCATACCAACCGTAAGACCCACATAGACCTTATTATTTATATTCATACCGGCCGAGAGGGCATACTCTCCAATCGACCCCTTGCTCTCGAGCGAAGTATATTGATCCACCGAAGGGGCTGTGCCGTACATATCGGGAGCCCAACCACGCTGATTGCCATTGGAATCCTTATCGAAGACCAAACCGCAACGATAGCCCAATGCCGCACCCCAATACTTCGGGTCGATACGCCACCAATCGAAGTAGTCGTCATTGTCGTAGAAGTCGTCCGAACGCATTCCGCTCTGTTGCAACTGACGCGCAAAGACTCCCGCAATCGAAGAGGCATTCTCGGGGCGATAGAACGAGGTGCGATAGTTGAAATCGGCAAGACGATTATAGCCAAAGCCGACATTTATCGCAATCACACTCCCCGAGCCCTCGTAGGCCTTGAACAGAACTCCGAAATTCGACATAGCGAAGCGTGTAGAGTTATTTCTCTCGTATGAGGGGTCGTCATTTATCGAGCGCGAAATCGGGATTATCGGAGTGACGACAACCTCATTTGTGCGGTACATACCCAATCCCGCAGGGTTTATCGACATGGTCGACATATCGCCACCGAGCGAGGTCATCGCTCCCGCCATAGCCGCCGAACGAGCCGTGCCGAAGGTGTGGGTATGCTGCGAATAGTTGAACATATCCATAGCCGTCACACCACTCGGGTCGATAATCGAGCCTCCTATATCAAATCGTTGCTGGGCTACGCCACTGACCGCCATAAGCAACATAAGCAACACTACTGCAAATCTTTTCATCTCCCTGTCTTATTTAGCTATTAGCCATTGGCTTTTGGCTTTTGGCTTTTATCACAATAAGCTCGCTCTGCGGGCTACTTAATTATCAACTATCAATTCTACTATCGGCCTAAAGAGTTTCCGCCTCGATGACCTCCGCCACTCGAACTGCTTGAACTGCTCGAGCTGCTTGAGCCAAACGAAGAACGACCACTACTGCTACCCCACGAATTAGAGCCATTTGTGGTGCTACCACCCGAAGTGCGATTCTCTTGTTTGAAGAACGAAGAGAAGCCTCTGCGGTTGCTATTCACTGTCGAAGCACCGGACGATGAGCCTTGACTGCGAACACCTATAGTCGTTCCACGCCCAACATTAGCACCACTGCTCTGCGAGGGCTGACGAGCCACCACTCCCGAGCCATTCACCGTACCACGCACAGGCTGACGATTGCCGTAACTCTTGCCCGAGGAGGGCGAGGTGTAGGAGGGTCTATTCACAATCTGCTCGCGATGAGGCGGACGGCCTCCGTGTCCCGAATTGTGATGGGGCGGACGGCCCACTCCATGATGCGGTGGGTAGTATCCGGGACCCCAACCCCAATGAGGATGGTAGTGATGGTGATGCCAACTCGGACCCCAGCCATACCCCCACCAGTTGTAGTAGGGATTATAGCACACATTCCAGTTCCAGTCCCACCACGAGTAGTGAGGATAACCCCACCACGCCCCATAGTTATAGAGGTAGGGCGACGACCAACCGAAGTACCAATTGCCGACAGCAAAGGTTACATTCGTAGCGCCCCATGTACCGAACATCGAAGAGATATATTTGGGCTCAACCCAAACCTGATCGCCCGACACCATTATATTATAGAGTGCAGGATCGTATGCCGTAACGTAGTTATACGCTCCACCGTATCGAAAATCGTAATAGCTCGATGGAAGTCGATAGGTCGGCGAGCGAAATCCGTTCAGACGGCGAGCGTAGGCACTCTCGTAAGTGTCGGCCACAACATCCGAGTAACCCAGACTACCAAGATACTCCTCCTCGGCAGCTTTGGCTTGCGCCTCAGCCAACTTTGCCTCCCACTCCGCACGGCGAGCCTCCGCCTCTGCTCGTTGAAGCTCGGCACGCTCTCGCTGCTGGTTGGCTATCGCTATCTTATCGTGTACTCCATACATTCCATCACCGGCATTTACCGAAGAGTAGTATGCCGCCGAACATCCCGACATCAATACGAGTGCCGAAAATATCACCAATATATAATTCAACCTTTTCATAACACAAATGCTTTATGGAACGACAACCTCTTTATTATCTAACGCAAGTAGCCTTCCGGATGTTATATATTCTTGTTACAAATATAGTGAAAAAGAGTCAAAAGCTTTGCACTTGGCGGTCAAAAGTGTAAAATTTGGGGGTAAACAAGAAAAAAAAGCAGTCGAAATTGTTGGGAATGAAAATTATTTATATATTTGCACTCCGAAATCGCAAACGGTTACACAAGGAGAGGTGCCGGAGTGGTCGATCGGGCCGCACTCGAAATGCGGTGTACGGGCAACTGTACCGGGGGTTCGAATCCCTCCCTCTCCGCAAAGAACAAACGAAGCAAAAAGGTGTCGAAAATTCGACACCTTTTGTTTTTGGATAGTATGGCGCAAGTTTACTTGCAGACATAGTAGCCAAAAACAAAGTAGTTGATTTATCAACTTTTTGCGCAGTGCAGTTCTTTGCAAGGGCCCCACCGGCGAGGTGAGGGGAAAA
>JAGBTZ010000016.1 GCA_017631055.1 Alistipes sp. | reverse complement strand
TCACGCATCTGGTCGCTCCATATCGAGCTCTGAATCTCGCCAATGTGGGCCTTGCGCAACAAGAACATACACAAGCGCGACTGCCCGATACCGCCACCTACGGTGAGGGGAAGTTCTCCGTTGAGCAGCATCTGGTGGAACATCATCTCGGACTTGTGCTCCTCGCCTCGTAGCGAAAGCTGTCGGTGCAACGCTTCCGCATCAACACGGATGCCCATACTCGAGACCTCGAAAGCCGACTCGAGAACGGGATTCCAGAGCAAAATATCGCCATTCAAGCCGAAGTATCCCTCCTCGTTCGGGGTGCTCCAATCGTCATAGTCAGCGGCACGCCCATCGTGAGCCTTGCCATTCGAAAGCAGACCTCCGATGCCAATGATGAAAACCGCCTTGTAGCGGCGTGTAATCTCGTTTTCGCGCTCCTTGGGCGAGAGGTTGGGGTAGAGTTGCAACAACTCTTCAGCGTGGATAAAATGTATCTGCTCGGGGAGTTGCGGTTGCAGTTGAGGAAACTCAACATAGAGCTTATTTTCGGTCACCTTTATCGACTCGTAGATGCGGCGCACGGTCTGCTTGAGGAATGCTACGGTGCGCTGCTCGGGGGTAATCACCTGCTCCCAATCCCACTGGTCGACGTAGATGGAGTGGATGTTGTCGGCATCCTCCTCGGGGCGTAGAGCGTTCATGTCGGTATAAATTCCTCGACCTGCCACCGTGCCCATCTGGGCGAGTTTTAATCGCTTCCACTTCGCTAATGAGTGAACAACCTCGGCAGTAGCCCCTCCGACACTCTTGACGGGGAAGGTTACAGCCTGCTCGACGCCGTTGAGGTCGTCGTTGAGACCCGTATCCTTCATCACGGCAATCGGAGCAGTAACTCTCAATAGTGCGAGTTGTGCCGAGAGGTTGTTTTGGAACATATCCTTGACCTGCTTGATTGCACGCTCGGTGCTCTCGATGTCGGGCAGTGGATTTTCGTAATTTTTTGGAATGTATAGTGACATATTGCAGTCTGCTTTATTGTTTTATGTTGTATTGAGCGCAAATGTAACAATTTTGTATCAAAAGAGCCACTAAAAGTGGCAGAATATCGCTTCAGACGATATTTTATACTTATTTTTATGGGTAATGTAATAGAGTTCTGCCAAAAAACGTTATCTTTGCAAGATAAAATGCGAATATAATAATCGAGAAATATGGCAAAGAAAAATAAAGAGATAGAATTGATTGACGACCTGAATGCTCTGCCCGACCTTATGGACGGACGTCATCAGGTTATACCCATCGTTACGGGTGATACCGACGAGCCCATCGAGGATGTTAAGGTGCCCGAGACATTGCCGATACTGACTCTGCGCAGTTCGGTGCTCTTCCCGGGTGCAATTACTCCTATTACGGTCGGCCGCGAGAAGAGTATCGCTCTGGTGCGTAGCGTGAATGCAGATGGAGGTATGCTTGGTGCTGTGCTGCAGCGCCATAGCGAGGTTGAGACCCCGACTCCGGACGATATGTATAAAGTCGGCACGGCAGCCCAGATTATCAAAATTTTGGAGATGCCCAATGGTAATCTGACCGTAATTTTGCGAGGCTTGGGTAAAATCGAGGTGGGTGAATACCTCTCGACCGAGCCGTTCTTTGTGGCGAGGGTAAATCCATTGTACGACAGTGAGCCCGGTCAGAATAATGTCGAGTTTGATGCCTTGGTTGAGTCTATTCGTGATGTTGCGTTGCAGATTGTCAACATCTCGCCCACGATGCCCAAGGAGGCGGCGTTTGCTATCAAGAATATCGACTCGAAACGAGGCATAATCAACTTTATCTGCTCTAATATGGAGCTTTCGGACGAGGATCGCCAGTCGTTGCTCGAGGCTCCGGGTCTGCTGGCACGCGCTCGCAAGGCACTCGAGATTTTGGTGCGTGAGCAGCAGCTTGCAGAGCTTAAGAACTCGTTGCAGGAGAAGGTTAAGCAAGAGATTGATCGCCAGCAGCGCGACTATTATCTCCAACAGCAGATGCGCACCATTCAGGAGGAGTTGGGCAATACCGAGGATGCCGATATTGCCGATATGCGTGAGCAGGCTCTCAAGAAGAATTGGCCGAAGGAGATTTTTGACCACTTTACCAAGGAGTTGATTAAGACCGAGCGGATGAATCCTGCCGTGGCGGAGTATTCGGTGCAGATGAACTACCTGCACTTGTTGTTGGAACTTCCATGGAATGATACAACGAAGGATAACCTCGATTTGGAGTGTGCCCGCAAGCAACTCGATGATGACCACTTCGGACTGGAGGAGGTTAAGGAGCGTATCCTGGAGCATCTGGCTGTGCTGAAGTTGAAGGGCGATTTGAAGTCACCAATCCTGTGTCTCTATGGCCCTCCGGGAGTTGGTAAGACCTCACTCGGCAAGTCGGTGGCAGCGGCTCTGGGTCGCAAGTTCGGCCGTATCTCGCTCGGAGGTCTGCACGATGAGGCCGAGATTAGAGGCCACCGCCGTACCTATATCGGTGCAATGCCCGGCCGTGTGATTGATACCATCAAGCGTTGTGGCTCGTCAAATCCGGTGATTATCCTCGATGAGGTCGATAAAATTACCGTAAGCAATCATGGCGACCCCTCGAGTGCGTTGCTCGAGGTGCTCGACCCCGAGCAGAATACCACTTTCCACGATAACTATATCGACTTGGAGTATGACCTCTCGAAGGTGCTCTTCATCGCTACGGCCAACAATGTGGGCAATATCAATCCCGCACTGCGCGACCGTATGGAGATGATAAATATCTCGGGCTACATCCTCGAGGATAAGATTCGCATTGCTCTGGATCATCTGTTGCCCAAGCAACTTGAGGCTCACGGTCTACAGGAGGGAGAGTTGGTCCTCACCCCCGCCATTGTCGAGAAGATTATCTCGGACTATACACGCGAGTCGGGTGTTCGCTCGCTCGATAAGCATATCGCGAAAATTGCTCGTGCAAGGGCTAAACATATCGCCTTTGATGAGGCGTTTGCGCCTGAAATTTCGGGGGCGGATCTCGAGAAGATTCTCGGTAAACCGAAGTTCCGTAACGATGAGTACGATATCAAGGATATGGTCGGTGTGGTTACGGGTCTTGCGTGGACCGAGGTTGGTGGCGACATCCTCTACATCGAGTCGTTGCTCACCCCGGGTAAGGGCAAAATCTCGCTCACGGGTAATCTGGGCGATGTGATGAAGGAGTCGGCGACGATTGCTCACGAGTGGGTTATGGCTCACCACGCAGAGCTGGGTATTGACCCCTCGGTTTTTGAGAAGAACGATATCAATATCCACGTTCCCGAGGGCGCAATTCCGAAGGATGGTCCCTCGGCCGGTATTACGATGATTACCTCGATTACCTCGACCTACACTGGTCGCAAGGTTAAGGAGCGTATCGCAATGACGGGCGAGACGACTCTGCGAGGAAGAGTGTTGCCTGTGGGTGGCGTGAAGGAGAAGATTTTGGCAGCCAAACGTGCCGGCATCAACACGATTATTCTCTCGGAGGATAACCGCAAGGATATCGAGGAGGTAAAGGAGGAGTACCGCTCAGGTATGACCTTCCACTATGTCCGCACAAACGAGGATGTGCTGAAGTTGGCGTTGGAGTAATGCACAATTTTAGCCAAATATCCTTGGTTACTGAACTAAAACGAAGATTATGAAATTTATAGCAATTATTCCGGCGCGTTATGCCTCGACCCGCTTCCCGGGCAAGCCATTGGCTATGTTGGGCGGTAAACCCGTTATCCAGCGCGTGTATGAGCAGGTGGCGGGTGTTATGGATGATGCAGTGGTGGCTACCGATGACGAGCGCATATTCGCTGCCGTTGAAGCATTTGGGGGCAAAGTGGTGATGACCTCGCCCGACCATCGCAGCGGCACCGACCGCTGTTATGAGGCGTTCTGCAAGGTGGGAGGCGACTACGATGTGGTCGTTAATGTTCAGGGCGATGAGCCCTTTATCCACCACTCGCAACTCGAGGCTATTAAACGCTGTTTTGATAATCCCGCAACCGATATCGCAACTCTTGTGAAACCCTTTGCGGAGGAGGATGGTTTGGCTGCACTCGAAAATCCCAACTCGCCGAAGGTGGTGCTGGATGCCGAGTCGCAAGCGGTCTACTTCTCGCGCTCGGTTATCCCCTATCTGCGCGGTGTGGCGAGGGAAGATTGGCTCAAGAGTCACACTTTCTACAAGCATATAGGTATGTATGCTTTCCGTGCAGGTGCGCTTAAGGAGGTTACCTCTCTGCCTCAATCGACGCTCGAGAAGGCCGAGTCGCTCGAGCAGTTGCGATGGTTGGAGAATGGTTATAAAATTGGTGTCGGCATCTCCAATATCGAAACTATCGGCATCGATACACCTGAAGATTTAGAGAGAGCAGAAAATTTTATTAAAACCTTAAAACTATAATAGATTATGAAGAAGAGTTTATTGGCAATTGCATTGTGTGCATTTGTGACCTTTACCGCCTCTGCGGAGTGGAAGATTGCGGGCGATAAGATTCGCACCGAGTGGGCAGAGAAGGTTGACCCCCAGAATGTTTTGCCCGAATACCCCCGTCCGCAATTGGTGCGTGGCGAGTGGCAAAATCTCAACGGCTTGTGGAACTATGCCATTACCGATATGAAGTCGGCCGAGCCGACTACTTTCGATGGCGAGATTTTGGTGCCGTTTGCAGTTGAGTCGGCATTGTCGGGAGTAATGAAACCTCTTAACGAGAAACAGTATCTATGGTATGAGCGTGAATTTACCGTGCCGGCAAAGTGGCTTTCACAAAGAGTGATGCTCAACTTCGGTGCTGTGGATTGGAAGAGCGATGTTTATGTGAATGATGTTCTTGTGGGTAGTCATACAGGAGGTTATACTCCGTTCAGTATGGATATCACTTCGGCTCTCAATAAGAAGGGTGTACAGAAGTTGGTTGTTCGTGTATGGGATCCGACAGAGAAGGGTGAGAAGCCTGTAGGAAAGCAGCTCTCGACTCTCGGAAATATCTGGTATACTCCGGTTTCGGGTATTTGGCAGACTGTTTGGATGGAGCCGGTAGCTAAGTGCAATCATATCGAGGCAATCTATCCCGAGAGTGATATTTATACTTCGGAGATTATCGTTAAGACCGAGTGCGCCAACAATGATGGTGTTGTTGAAGTAGAGGTTTATGATGGTGACGTGAAGGTTGGCAGTGTTGCTGCTCCTTGCGGAGTGCCTGCAAAGGTATATGTTCCGAATGCGAAGTTGTGGGATACGACCAATCCGTTCCTCTATGACCTGAAGATTACCCTCAAGAAGGATGGCAAGGTAGTCGAGAGCGTTACATCTTATACTGCAATGCGTAAGGTGGGTAAGGCTCGTGACGAGTACGGTCACTTGAGAGCAACACTCAATGATAAGCCTATCTTTATGTATGGTCCGCTCGATCAGGGTTGGTGGCCTGATGGTCTTTACACTGCACCTACCGATGAGGCTTTGGCTTGGGATATCAAATTTACCAAAGAACTTGGTTTTAATACCATTCGCAAGCATATCAAGGTTGAGCCTGCTCGTTGGTTCTACCACTGCGATAAGATGGGTATGCTTGTTTGGCAGGATATGCCTTCGGGCGAGCAGAAGCGTCCTTACTCGTGGTCGCGCCACCAGATTAACGGTGGTTCGGATACAGAACTTGCCGAGGAGTTCAAACTCAACTACTACAAGGAGTGGGGCGAGATTATCGACTACACTCGTTTCTTCCAGTCGGTAGTTGTGTGGGTTCCGTTCAATGAGGCATGGTCGCAGTTCGATGCCGAGAAGGTTACCGAGTGGACCTACGGCAAGGATCGTTCACGTCTGATTAACCCCGCCAGCGGTGGTAACCTGCGCGAGTGTGGTGATATTATGGATTGGCACAACTATCCGATGCCTTGTATGGGTGTTCACCACGCTGACTATATCTTGATGCTTGGCGAGTATGGCGGTATCGGTCTGCCTGTGAAGGATCACCTTTGGAATGCACAGATGAAGAACTGGGGCTATGGTGGCAATAAGCAGGATGTCGAGGAGGTTACCAATACCTATGTTGAGTATGCAAAGATGATTCTGCCTTTTGTGCAGCAGGGTATGTCGGGTGCGATTTATACCCAGACTACCGATGTTGAGGGCGAGGTTAATGGTTTTGTTACCTACGATCGCAAGGTTGTCAAGATGGACGTTGAGCGTGTTCGTAAGATTAACCAGCAGGTTATCGAAATGTTGAAATAGTAGATATGAAACCAATTTTTATAGCAGGACCCTGCGTCATCGAATCGGCCGAGTTGCTTGACACTGTTGCCGAGCGTGTGGCCGATATCAATGCACGCTTGGGTGTCGATATAATCTTTAAGGCCTCGTTCGATAAGGCCAATCGCACTTCGCTCTCATCGTATCGTGGCGTGGGAATGGAGAGGGGCTTGCAGATGCTCTCGGATGTGCGGGAGAAGTGGGGTGTTCGTCTGTTGACCGACATCCATGAGTCGTGGCAGGCTGCTCCGGTAGGCGAGGTTGTCGATGTGTTGCAAATTCCGGCATTCCTCTGCCGTCAGACCGACCTATTGGTGGCTGCTGCCAAGACCGGCAAGACGGTTAATATCAAGAAGGCTCAATTCCTCTCGGGGGTGGATATGGTCTATCCCTACCAGAAGGCTTTGGAGTCGGGTGCCGGAGAGGTGTGGCTCACCGAGCGAGGCAACTCGTTTGGTTATAATAATCTGGTGGTCGATTTTCGCAATATCCCCGATATGCTGAAGATTGCTCCGCGTGTGATTATGGATTGCACCCACTCGGTGCAACGCCCCGGGGCTGCGGGTGGTAAGACCGGTGGCAATCGCGAGTTTGTGCCATCAATGGCTCTGGCAGCAAAGGCTTTCGGTGCTACGGGTTACTTCTTTGAGGTGCATCCCGACCCCGACAACGCCCTGAGCGATGGACCCAATATGTTGCGCCTTGATGAACTCGAGGGGCTGATTACAAAATTGATGTAAAGGAGTATGACATTAGACAAAGATATGGTATTGGATGTCGCCCGCAAGGCAATCCACACCGAGGCATTGGCTCTCAAGCACCTCGAGGCTTCGCTCGGGGAGGCTTTTGTGCGAGCTGTCGATATTATCCTCGAGAGTAAGGGTAAGGTTATCGTTACGGGTATGGGTAAGTCGGGCCACGTTGGTTGCAAAATTGCAGCCACGCTGGCAAGTACCGGTACCCCGAGTTTCTTCCTCCATCCGGCCGAGGCCTTTCACGGTGACCTCGGAATGATTTCGAAGGAGGATGTAGTGTTGGCTCTCTCGTATTCGGGCGAGACTGACGAGATTCTCAAACTTGTGCCCTTTATCCACGATAACGGCAACCGTCTGATTGCGATGACCGGTAATGCGGAGTCATCGCTCTCGAAGAATGCCGATGTGCATCTTGACGTTGCTGTTAAGCATGAGGCTTGCATCCTGCAACTCGCTCCTACATCCTCGACTACGGCACAGATTGCTTTGGGTGATGCGCTGGCTGTTGCGCTGATGAAGATGCGCGACTTTACGAGCGTAGACTTCGCTCGTCTGCACCCGGGAGGTAGTCTGGGTCGCCGTCTGTTGATGAAGGTGGGCAATGTTATGCGCCGTGAGGAGTTGCCGGTGGTTGCGCCCGACTGCTCGGCACAGGATATGATTCACGCAGTGAGTCGTGGAGGTCTGGGTCTGATTGTAATCTGTGATGGCGATGAGATTCTCGGCATTGTGACCGATGGCGATATCCGCCGTGCAATGGAGAGCCGCCAGGCTGAGTTCTTCAATATCAAGGCTATGGATATCGCTACCAAGCGACCCAAGAGCATCTCGCCCGAGGAGAAACTTATCGCAGCCGAGAAGTTGATGACTCGCCATAAGGTCAACTCGCTATTGGTTGTCGACGATGATGAAAAGTTGGTCGGCATAATTCAGATATACGATATCAAACTATAAAAAAAGCCTGCGAATTTTCGCAGGCTTTTTTAGCCATTAGCCATTAGCCATTAGCCATTAGCCATTAGCCGGTGGCTGGGAGATGGGTTTGTTATAATCCCGATATGTAGGCATCGGTTTTCTGCAATCGATCTTGGTATGCCGAGCGCATGGCTGCTATGGCATCATCAAATGACATATTGTAATCCTTGTTGATATCCTTGTCGATTGGCCACATTTCGATATTTACCTCATTCGACTTGCGGATTAGTTCGGCTTGGCGGAGGATGTAGCCATCAATCGACTCGAAGAGGGCTTTGTGCTCTCTCCATCGCGACTTAACTGCTGCCTTGAATTCGGGATATTGTAATAGTTCGCCATACCACAAATGCTCGCCATTGGCCGGCACAATATCCAGAACTCGGAATGTTGCGTAGTCGAAATCCCATGCAGGTCCTGCGTATAATTTTCCGTCACGCTTCTTGTGCATATAGGCACTCTTGGGGTGCTTAATCTCGCGATTGACCACAAGTTCGTAGATAAACCAAAAATCTATAAACGAAGTGATATCAATCTTTTCGCATATTTGATTCCACGGGGCTTTATCTTTTAATAGAGTCTCGACCTGGTTGACGTAACCCTGAATGTAGAGAAATCCGGGATGAGTCCACGATGTGATTACCTCCTCGTCAGGCTCTTTGATGGTTACGGGGAAGTTTTTGTAGTCGGTGTGGAAGTAGTTAATCTCATCTTTAGGACCATAGGTGTCGAACTCCAAGAGATAGCCGCCCGAAATTATACTGCTGTTCGTGAAGTCGGAGTCATCCTTGAGTTCATCTACATTGACCCTGTTTTTATCAATCTTAATCTGCTCACAAAGATAGTAGTTTCCCTGATGCTTGCCATTGAGGAATACCTCTACAAATTCTCCATGCGGAGCCCACGCCATCGTTTGCCTTGCTATCTCAAAAGCGACATCGTTACGGAGCAGTGTTCTGTCCAACCAATTGGCCAGCAATACCCATCTCTTGTGTTTGGGCATACCCAACACCTCGGCTTTCGAATCCAACTTTATGGCGTATGGTTTCTTGGGGTATTTCCAAGTGCTATTACCGCGACCTCGAATGCTGGTCGGGACATTCAAATCCTCGTTGCCCTCGGTGTCTATAATTCTTATATTACACCCTTCGAGCCACTCCTCTTTGCTGGTAATCTCGACCTTGCCGGGGGTGGTGATGTAGACGCGTGCAAGTTCCGAAGGGTAGTCAAGGATTATCTTGAAGATAAATACCTCGCCACTTGTCAATGTAATCTTTGCTACGCCCCACTCTATGTCCTTGACTATAGAGTTTACCTCCTTCTCGTAATCGGCACCGACCTTAATCTCGATTGTAGTATTGTCGGTGAATGTTATCACCCAGCCCTCGCTCTGGGTCTTTATGCTGCTGATTATCTTGCCCGCCTGGTG
Source organism: Alistipes sp. (assembly GCA_017631055.1). Lineage (GTDB taxonomy): Bacteria > Bacteroidota > Bacteroidia > Bacteroidales > Rikenellaceae > Alistipes. The sequence continues at coordinate 23,763 of JAGBTZ010000016.1, read as the reverse complement.
GGCCTCTTTGATGAGTTCGGTTACGCTTTTACTCTTCTCCTCCTCCGAGTGCTCCTTTGTGCAACCATTGCCAATAGTAATAGTGCAAAGAATAAATAGCATCAAATACGCTATGCGTTTGAAAATTGTTGTTACCATACTTCTAAAGTGAGGTTTTATTTAAGATGTATACAGCATCCAATGGTTAAATTCAAATTCCGCTACTTTTGCCTACTGCGAAATCTTGACCAACTGTTGGCGGTAGGCGTTCAGGATGCGCGACTTCGAGATAAATCCCAGATAGTGATTCTCCTTGTCGACCACGGGCAGCATCCAGGTATTGCCCTGGTCGAATTTTGGCAAGATGCTCTGCACCTGCTCCTTCTCGAGAATGCGGTCGGCAGGCTGAATCATATAAGCCGTGATTGGCGTGCCCCACTTCTCGCGTCTGAACATATCCTCGCGCAGGTCATCCAACTGAACGACACCCAGCAGATGCCCGAAGTTGTCGATTACGGGGAAGATATTACGGTGAGCCGAGGCGATGATGCTGACGATGTCGCCCAAAGTGAAGTTCTCCTTGATGCGGATAAAGTCGGTCTCCATCAACTCCTCCAACTTGAGGAATACCAACACCGATTGGTCCTTGTTATGAGTCAGTAACAAGCCCTGACGTCGCAACTGCTTGGTGTAGATTGAGTCGGGCTCGAAGTAGTGGTCTACGGCAAAGGCTATGCAGGCCGAAATCATCAATGGGATGAAGAGTTCGTAGCCGTTCGAAAGTTCGGCGATAAGGAATATCGAGGTGAGCGGAGCCTTCATAACTCCCGCCATCACACCACCCATACCAACCAGTGTGAATGCAGCTACCGAGACGTTCATTCCACATACCACATTGCAGAACAATGCCAACGATGCACCCGCAAAAGCACCCACGAATAGCGAGGGGGCAAATGTTCCTCCTACGCCTCCCGAGGCGTTGGTCGTAGCCATCGCTATAACCTTGAAGAACATCACAGCCACAACATACAACAAGACAAACCACCCGATGCCGCTATAGTTGTAGAAGAGCGAATTTTCGAATATCACTTCAGTCTTGCCGTGCATCAGCGCCACAAATGCCTCATAACCCTCGCCATAGAGTGGTGGGAAGAGGAAAATCAGCAGACCCAGCACCGTGCCTCCGACAATCCACTTCTTGTAGGGTCGGTCGAGTTTGCCGATGAGCTTACCGACATAGGCATTGGTTTGCGTAAAGTAATATGCCATAAGTCCGCATATCACACCCAAGAGTATGAAGAGCGGGATTTGAGCCAATTCGAATGTGTCTGCCGGCGAGAGCGACACTGCAATTATGGGGTCAAATCCACGCAACATTAACGCTATGGTTGTTGCGGTGATAGACGAGATTAGCAGTGGTAGTACCGTGGTGGCGGTAATGTCGAGCATCAAAATCTCTAATACAAAGACTACGCCCGTAATCGGAGCCTTGAAAATAGAGGCTACGGCTGCTCCCGCACCACAACAGAGCATAAGGGTTATATTCTTGTAGTTCAGGCGTGCAAGCTTTCCGATATTTGAGCCTATGGCAGCACCAGTCAGTACGATTGGTGCCTCGGGACCCACCGAGCCTCCGAAACCGATGGTCGTGGCTCCTCCGACAATCGAAGTCCAGCAGTTGTGACCCGCAATGCGCGAGCCTCGGCTCGACATCGCATAGAGTACGCGCGTGACACCCTCCGAAATGTTATCCTTGACGATGTACTTCACGAAGAGTGTCGCCAGAATGATACCCATCGCGGGGTAGATGAAGTAGAGGATATGGTAGGTGTCGGGATCAAACCAATTGACCAGGCAACTCTTTATCAGGTGGAGTAAAACCTCAAATATGTATGTACCCACACCGGCTGCTGCACCAACGACCACGCCGAGAATGGCGAGCATCTGACGCTCGGTGAGGCGTTTCGTTGCACGCAAAAACCAGCGATAGATTTTATCTCGCTTGGCGGCCTTGATATAGTTTGAATGCTCGATTATCTTCATAGGTAATTATATTAGCCATTGGCCATTAGCCATTAGCCATTAGCCATTAGCTTGTATCCTAAACTCCTTATTGAAAATAATTTTGAATTATTCCGATTGGCGGAATCTCTCTGCCTGTTCTGCAATTAGTTCTTTGTCGGCGAAGTAGTTGATGCGCATCGCATTGCGTACATCGTTCAGTGTGTCGGCAGCGGTTGCACGAGCCTTGCGAGTACCCTCCTCGAGAATGGCGTAAACCTCCTCAATCTTCTGCTCCCACTCCTTACGACGAGCACGAATAGGCTCCAGCATCTCCTCCAATACGGCTATGAGCAACTTCTTGCACTTAACATCGCCCAGACCGCCACGGCGGTAGTGCTCCTTCATCTCGTCGAGATTCTTGTAGTCGGGCAGATACTTTTCGAAGTGCTCGTCACGGCAGAACGCATCGAGATAGGTGAATACACAGTTACCCTCGACCTTGCCCGGATCTTCGATGCGAAGGTGGTCGGGATCGGTGTACATCGACATAACCTTCTGCTTAACCTCCTTGGCGGTATCCGAGAGGTAGATGCAGTTGCCCAACGATTTGGACATCTTGGCCTTGCCGTCAGTTCCCGGCAGTCGCATACAGGCGGCATTGTCGGGGAGCAGAATCTCGGGCTCGACCAGAGTCTCGCCATATACCGAGTTGAACTTGTGTACAATCTCGCGAGCCTGCTCAATCATCGGCTCCTGGTCGGCACCTGCGGGCACGGTTGTAGCCTTGAATGCAGTGATGTCCGAAGCCTGCGAGATGGGGTAGGTGAAGAATCCTACGGGAATACCCTGGCGTTGGGTGGTGTCGCCCTCGGTTGCCTCCTCCGAGAAACCGCGCATCTTGATCTCGGTCTTAACGGTCGGGTTGCGCTGCAGGCGCTGTACCGTCACGAGGTTCATATAATAGAATGCCAACTCACACAACTCGGGGACTTGCGACTGAATAAAGAGGATCGACTTCTCGGGGTCAAGCCCGCAAGAGAGGTAGTCGAGAGCCACCTCGATAATGTTTTGACGTACCTTGTCGGGGTTGTCGGCATTGTCGGTCAGCGCCTGTGCATCGGCAATCATAATGAATATACGCTCGAACTCGCCCGAATTTTGGAGTTCGACACGGCGGCGCAACGAGCCAACAAAGTGTCCCAGGTGGAGTTTTCCGGTCGGGCGGTCGCCCGTAAGAATGATTTTTCCCATAGTATAGTTTGTGTTTTTGTTCTGTCTTGTATGTGCACACATACGCACAATTGCACAAAGATATGAAAAATTCACAATTAAGAGTGCTTTTTTAGGAAAAATCTCTTTTGGTTGGTGGATGTTGGTTGGGCGAGATGGGTTGGATTAGTTAGTTGGGTTGGATGTGGTGATTGGGGAGCGCAGTCTGCGACTGCTTGTGGGGAGAATGGGGATTTTTTTCAAAAAGGAGGTTAAGGGGGTGATTTAGCCATCGGCCAATAGCCACTAAAACCGTTTTGATTTGTGTAAAAAATGTGAACAGGCGGTTTGTTATAAATTATTTTTATATATTTGTGGTGTGTAATAAGCAAAATTGTTATGACTATAATCCAACTTGAGTATCTGTTGGCGGTGGCCAACTGTGGCAGTTTTTCGTTGGCTGCGGAGCATTGTTTCGTTACGCAACCATCGCTATCGATGCAAATTAAGGCTCTCGAAGAGGAGCTTGGAGTGGTGTTGCTCGACCGCTCGAAGAAGCCGGTAATCCCGACCGAGGCAGGCGAGGTGGTGCTGGAGCAGGTGCGCGAAACACTCAAAGAGTATAACTCTATCCGTGAGGTAGTTGCCGAGATGAGGGGTGAGATTTCGGGCCGGTTGCGTTTAGGCGTAATTCCGACCATTGCGCCCTACTTGCTGCATAAGTTTATACCCGATTTTGTGCAACGATATCCCCATGTCGAAATCGAAATTCGCGAGATGGTTACGGCCGATATTATTGATGCTCTCAATCACGACCGAATCGATGCGGCTATTGTGGCAAGCGGAACGTGTCCGGAGGGTATTATCGAGCACGATATGTTCAGTGATAGATTTTTCCTCTATGTGTCGCCCTCGAATCCTCTGTATGAGCGTTCGAATGTGCGAATTGAGGATATTGATATGAATGATTTGATACTGCTCTCGCCGGGCAACTGTATGCGTGACCAGATTTTGGAGTTGTGTCAGGCACGGCGTGAAACGGTGCAGAATTATAGTTTTGAGTCGGGTACGATTGATACACTGATGCGTTTGGTTGATTGTACGGGTAATGTGACAATCATTCCCGAAATGGCGTTGGAGTATATCCCCGCTGAACACCGCAGCCAGGTTAAGACCTTGGCGAAGGGTGCCACTTCGCGTAAAATTGCAGTTGCCGTGCGCCGCACCTATGTCAAGACCTCGATAGTGCAGGCCCTGATGCAGACTATAATGAGTTCGGTCACCAAACGTGTAAAGTAGTGGTGTTTTTATGCCAAATAGTGGCGTGAAAGATAACAAAACGGGTAAAGTGAATTGATAAATCAATTCTTATTACTATCTTTGCAAGATAGAAAATTAGAAAATATAGAATTTGAAATATGGATAATACTCAAAAATTGATAGAGACCATCGTTGAAGCAATTGACGATAAGAAAGGTAAGGATATTGTATCATTAGACCTCTCGGAGTTTGACGGAGCAATCTGTTCGCACTTTGTGGTGTGTAATGCCGACTCGACAACCCAGGTTTGTGCTATTGCCGACAGCATCGAGGAGAAGTTGCAACTCGAATTGGGCGAGAAGGCTTGGCGCATCGAGGGTCAGCAGACAGGTCTGTGGGTAGCGATGGACTATGTTGATGTTGTGGTGCACATCTTCCTTACAGAGTTGCGCGAATTCTACCGACTCGAGGAGTTGTGGGCAGATGCACCGATGACAAAGTATGAGTTTGAGGAGTAATAGTTATGTCGAATAAGAAGAGAAACAACAATATGATTAAGAGCTTGCGCCCGAACATTATGTGGTTCTGGGCGTTAATCCTTATTGCCATTGTCGCAACGTGGGCAATGGGCGATGAGGGAGGCAAGCCGCTGCCCTCCGATTGGAATAGTGTTGAGCAGATGGTCCTCGATGGTCAGGTCGAGAAGATTACGGTCAAGAATAAGGAGACTGCATACGTCTATCTGCGTAAGGGCGTGGCCGAGCAGTATCGCGAGGATGATGCTCAAAAGCAGTTCCGCAAGATGCCGGTCAATGGTCCACAGTTGGTATTCAATATCGGCTCGGTGGAGTTGCTGCGCCAGGATCTGGATGCGGCCGAGGAGCAGTCGGGCAATAAGGTCATTCTCTCCTACGAGAAGGAGGAGGGTGGCTGGATTGATATGCTTATCGGAGTGTTGCCGTGGTTGTTCTTTATCGTTTTCTGGATATTTATGATGCGCGGAATGCGTGGTGGCGGAGCCGGTGGTGGCAACATTATGAATGTCGGTAAGGCTCGTGCACAAGTATTCGATAAGGAGAATCAGAAGCGAGTTACATTTAAGGATGTGGCGGGCTTGGAGGAGGCTAAGGTCGAGATTATGGAGATTGTCGACTTCCTCAAGAAGAAGGATAAGTATATCGAGTTGGGTGCAAAAATTCCGATGGGAGCACTGCTTGTAGGCCCTCCGGGAACGGGTAAGACCCTGCTGGCAAAGGCAGTGGCCGGTGAGGCAAATGTGCCCTTCCTCTCGATTTCGGGTTCAGACTTTGTGGAGATGTTTGTGGGCGTTGGCGCATCGCGTGTGCGTGATTTGTTTGAGCAGGCTAAGCAGAAGGCTCCATGCATCCTCTTTATTGACGAGATTGATGCTATCGGTCGTGCTCGTGGTAAGAATGCCGGTTTCTCGGGCAATGACGAGCGTGAAAATACGCTCAATCAGTTGCTTACCGAGATGGATGGCTTCCAGACCAATGCGGGTGTGATTGTGCTGGCGGCAACCAACCGTGCCGATATTCTGGATAAGGCGCTGATGCGTGCCGGCCGTTTCGATAGACAGATTGAGGTGGGATTGCCCGATGTCAAGGAGCGTGAAGAGATTTTCAATGTTCATCTCCGCCCGCTGAAGCTTGATCCCGAACTCAATCGCGAGTTCTTGGCGAAGCAGACTCCGGGATTTTCGGGTGCCGATATCGCTAACGTATGTAACGAGGCGGCCCTGATTGCGGCTCGTCATAATAAGAAGTTTATCTCGAAGGAGGATTTCCTCTCGGCAATCGACCGTATAATCGGAGGCTTGGAGCGTAAGAATAAAATTATCACAGACGAGGAGAAGCGTACCATCGCTTATCACGAGGCCGGACACGCTACGGTGAGCTGGATTTTGGAGAATGCCAACCCGCTTATCAAGGTTACGATTATTCCTCGTGGTAAGGCTCTCGGGGCTGCGTGGTATCTGCCCGAGGAGCGTCAGATTACCACTCGCGAGCATCTGCTTGACGAGATGGCTGCAACGCTCGGAGGTCGTGCTTCGGAGGAGTTGAACTTCGGACACCTCTCGACCGGCGCTCTGAACGACTTGGAGCGTGTGACTAAGCAGGCCTACGCAATGGTTGCCTACTACGGAATGAGCGATAAAATTGGTACAATCAGCTACTATGACTCTACGGGTCAGAGCGATATGGCGTTCACGAAGCCCTATTCGGAGCAGACCGCCCAGAGTATTGACGATGAGGTCAAGGCACTTATCGAGCGTGCCTATGCAATGGCGAAGCAGGTGTTGACCGACCACAAGGAGGGTATGACTCAACTCGCAGAGTTGCTTTTGGAGCGAGAGGTGGTCTTTACGGAGGATGTGGAGCGAATCTTCGGCAAGCGTAAGAAGGATATTCTTCGCGAACAGCGCGAGGCCGAGCAGAAGGCCGCAAGTGACGAGTCTGGCTCGGAGCAATCTGCTGCGCCTCAGACTGAGGAGCCAGAGGTTTCTCCCGATACCGCCCAGTAGTGTTTTTATAGAACTAACCCAATTAACCCAAATTGATTATGAGCCTGAATAAGAGAAGTCTTTTAACGCGCACGTTGAGTGGCGCAGTACTTATGGCTGTGTTTTTTGGTGCGATATACTGCTCTCGATGGAGCTTTGGTGCACTGATGTTGGCAATGGTTATAGGTTGTCAGTATGAGTTCTATCGTATGTGCCGTGCTGCAGGTAGCCAACCTCAGCAATTTGCCGGAATGGTTATGGGTGCATCACTTGCAGTGTTGGCTTTCGTGGTGTTTATGCAGTTCGGAAGCGAGGTGCCGGTCGGAGTATCGGTCGGCAAGATGGTCTATGCGCTGGGGCTCTATATGCTGCTATTGGTGCCAACAATTTTTATTTGTGAGATGGTGCGCAATCAGCCCAACCCGATTGCCAATGTAGCGACCACTTTTGCGGGTGTGATGTATGCGGCATTGCCGTTGGCTCTGCTCTTCTTTGTGCCGTTGTTGCTCGGCAGAGGAGTGTGGAATCCGTGGATTATGCTCGGATATATAGTCGTAGTGTGGTCCAATGATGTCTTTGCCTATCTGGTAGGATGCTCGATTGGTCGTCATCGTATGTGCGAACGAATCTCGCCTCTTAAGTCGTGGGAGGGATTTGTCGGAGGCGTTGTTGGTGCCGTAGCCGTAGGTGTCGGAGTGGCTTGGTTGCTTGGTGCCGATTTGTGGCTGTGGGGCGGAGTGTCGCTCATCGTGGCTGTTACCGGCGTGGCAGGCGACTTTGTGGAGTCGATGTTCAAGCGCTCGGTCGATATGAAGGATTCGGGTGCGATGTTGCCCGGCCACGGAGGCTGGCTCGATAGATTTGATGCACTGCTCATCTCGAGCCCGTTTGTTTTTGCATATTTGCTTATCATGTTGTAACCAAAACTTAAACCTTATGAAGATAAATAAAGAGGGATACAAAATAATCTGCGTCTCGGGCGTTATCTGCCTTGCGATTTGGGGATTTATCTACTTCTTGCTTAATACGCACGAAGATATTGTTCTGCTCGGATTGAGCGCAGCGGTGTTGCTGGTCTTTTGGTTTTTGATTGTGTCGTTCTTCCGCGAGCCTCGCCGTGTGAAGATTCACGATGAAGCCTTGGTCTTTGCACCGTGTGATGGTCGTGTGGTTGTTACCGAGGTGGTCAATGAGGATGAGTACTTTGCAGGTAAGGAGGTTATGCAGATTTCGATATTTATGTCTGTGACCAATGTCCACATGAACTGGTACCCTGTGGGTGGTGTGGTTAAGTACTTCAAGTATCATCCGGGTCGCTTCCTGATTGCGTGGCATCCGAAATCCTCGACCGAGAACGAGCGCACTACAACCGTTGTCGAGACGGCGAGTGGTCACGAGGTGCTTTTCCGCCAAATTGCGGGTATGGTAGCACGCCGTATCGTGTCGTATGTGAAGGTCGGAACAAAGGCAAATCAGAACGATGTGTGCGGATTTATCAAGTTCGGCTCGCGTATTGATATACTTATCCCGAAGGATAGCGAGTTGTTGGTCGAGATTGGTGACCAGGTAGTGGGTACTCAAACTCCTATTGCGCGACTTTGTAAATAAGGCTTGAAGAGTATGAATGCGACCAGAAAACCGATGTGGAGATATGTGGCGGGCATTGTTCTGACAGCCCTTGCTCTCTTTTTGATTTGGTATTTCAGCTCGGTGGTTATCTATATCCTCGTGTCGGCAGTGCTTGCCATTATGGGGCGACCGCTTGTGCGCCAAATCGTGAGGATTAAGGTCGGAAAACGCCATCTGCCTCGTTGGTTTGCTGCATTTGTGACTCTGTTGGCTATCTGGGTGGTCTTTGCAGCCGCCTTCTCGTTGTTTGTGCCGCTGGTTGCGAATAAGATATACGAACTCTCGACTCTCGATTTCCGCTCGGTGCTCAAGAGTATCGAGGAGCCTATCGCTCGCGCTCAGGAGTATCTGCATACACTCTTTGTGATGCCCGATACGAAATTTTCGCTTACGGAGGTGCTCGCCAACTCGTTGCGTGATGTGATTGATTACAATACAATCAATACCGCCTTCTCTTCGATACTGAATGTCGGTATGTCGTTCGTCATCGCCTTCTTCTCGATTTCGTTCATCACCTTCTTCTTCCTCAAGGAGGATGGATTGTTCTATGCAATGGTCAAGGCGGTATTTCCCGAGCGCTATCAGGAGAATGTGGCTCGTGCACTCGATAAGGTGACGGTGCTCTTGTCGCGCTACTTCTCGGGGCTTTTGGCCGAGAGTGTGATAATTATGATAGTAATCTCGGTGGTGATGATTCTCTTTGGTATGAAGGTCGAGGATGCATTCTTTATTGGTCTGATTATGGGTATTATGAACGTAATCCCATACGCCGGCCCCGTGATGGGTGGTATCGCCTCGCTCTTTATCGGTATCGTCACTCCGATTTGTGGTTATACGGTCGGTGCGACAATGCTGGTGATTGTTGCGACCCTGCTTACAGTCAAAGGTCTGGATGACTTTGTGCTGCAGCCGACTCTCTACTCTTCGCGTGTGAAGGCTCATCCGTTGGAGGTATTCCTTGTTATTCTTATTGCCGGCTCGGCTGCGGGTGTTGTCGGTATGTTGCTCGCAATTCCTGCCTATACCGTGTTGCGTGTCTTCGCTAAGGAGTTCTTCTCGCAATTCTCGTTGGTCAAGAAGCTGACCGAAAATGTCTGATATGGTTACAATCGTAGGCGAGGTAATTCACGGAGCAAAACTCGGACGCCGTATGGGCTTCCCCACTGCTAATATGAATATAGGTAGTGTGGATGTCGAGAATGGTGTCTATCTTTCGTGTGTCAGCATTGATGGTAAGGAGTGGCGGGCAATGTCCAATGTGGGAGTGCGCCCTTCGGTCGATGGTAAATGCCGCCTGCTCGAGACCCATATCTTCGACTTTCAGGGCGATCTTTATGGTCGTGAGCTGAATGTGACTCTCCTGCGTAAGGTGCGCGATGAGAAGCGATTTGCATCTGTTGACGAACTTCGTGAGCAACTACACAACGATTTTGAACTTATTCGCTCGCTTTAACCCTTCAATTCAAATTGTTCGATTGCCACAGAACATCACTTTGATACTTCTCGGTGGCTCTCTGTGTGCTGGGTATCAGCAAAACTTATAATCCTATCGGAAAATATAATAGACTTTTTAGTGGGTTTTCTGCTAAAAGTTATTATCTTTGCCTACGGGTTAAGGAGAAATCCCGAATACCTTATAATATAAAGAGAGATAGAAAACAATTATAAATAACTTAAAACTAAGAAAATTATGGCAAAGAAGTTTCGTTGTACCGTATGTGGTTACATTCACGAGGGATCAGAGGCACCCGAGAAGTGCCCGTTGTGCAAGGTTGGCGCAGATAAGTTTGTAGAGGTTGTCGAGGATGGTGGCAAGCTCGATTTCGTTACCGAGCACCAGCTGGGTGATGGCAAGGGCTCGAATGAGGAGCTTTGGCAGGGTCTGCAGGACCACTTTATGGGTGAGTGTACCGAGGTGGGTATGTATCTTGCAATGAGCCGTCAGGCTGACCGCGAGGGTTATCCCGAGATTGCTGAGGCTTTCAAGCGTTACGCTTGGGAGGAGGCAGAGCATGCTGCAAAGTTCGCAGAGCTTATCGGCGAGGTTGTATGGGATACCAAGACCAATCTCTACAAGCGTATGAATGCCGAGCACGGTGCGTGCGATGGTAAGATGCACTTGGCTCGCATCGCCAAGGAGCAGAACCTCGATGCAGTTCACGATACTGTTCACGAGATGGCGAAGGATGAGGCTCGTCATGGTAAGGGCTTCGAGGGATTGTATCACCGCTTCTTCGGTAAGTAATGCGTCAAAGAGGGTGATTTTGGCGTTAGACTTGTTCTCGAAATCCTCATTTACGCAGAGTAAACTGCGGTTTCTCGACCATCGTCTGCCTAAAAATCCCTTCTCTTATACGCATTACAGATATGCGATTGGACTCTAATAGTACTGGGAGATTAAGGAGATTAAGGAGTTTGAGCGATAAACTCTCTTCTCTTTAATCTCCTTAATTTCCTTAATCTCGCTAAATATCCTACTAAAATCAACCAACTAAAACTATGAAACACCTTTTATCACTCGTGGCTCTGCTCCTTGCGGTGAGCACTTCGGTCGTGGCGCAGGAGAAACAACCGCTGAAGTTTGTAGATGCGACTGCTCTGAATATCTGCGGACATACACTCCGCACCGATAAGAGTCCCTACTTCCGCTTTGATTGTGAGCCCTACAACCTCAATAACAGTTATATTGAGCGCTACTCACGTTACTCGACAGGCCTTTACGTTATGTTCCGCACCAACTCATCACAAGTTGTGGCTACCTGGGAGAATGTTCCGCGCCGTGCGGGCGATAACATGACCGCCATCACCCAACTTGGTCTTGATCTCTACATCAAGCATGATGGCCGTTGGGTCTTCTGCCAGTCGGGACGAGTGTCGACTGACCCTACAAAGAGTAAGCGTACCAAGACGATAGTTAAAAATCTTGCCGAGGGCGAGAAGGAGTTTATGCTCTATCTGCCTTTATGGTGCGAGTTGAAGAGCCTTGAAATCGGTGTAGACAAGAATGCTGTAATCGAGCCGATACCTTCGCCTTATAAATACAAGGTGCTCAACTATGGCACCAGCATCACCCACGGAGCTTCGGCCTCGCGCCCGGGTCTGACCTGGTCGGCACGAATGAGCCGTAATCTGGGTATCGACTTCATCAATGTCGGATTTAGCGGTAATGGTAAGATGCAGCGCGAGATTGTGCCTCTGCTCTGCAAGGTTGAGTGTGATGCTCTGCTCTGCTACTGCTTTGGCAACCCTTCGGCAAAGGAGATTGAGGAGAGAGTCGACTATTTCGTGGATGAGTTGGTCAAGGCTCATCCCGGGAAGCCCATAATCTTTATTCGCCCGTTGCATAATGAGTTGGAATACTTTGATATGGTGCAGCGCGAAAAGTTGGTGCACAAACTCTCGGTTATTAACCGTAAAATTGCAGAAATAAAAAAGCGCCATAAGGACGTCTACTACCTTGACGAGCCCTTCCCGCATGGAGACGATTTTGAGGGCTCGGTCGATAAGTCGCACCTGAACGATTTGGGTTTCGACCGTGTGATTAAGACCTACCAGCCCCAAATTGCCAAGATATTCAGAAAGTACGGAATAAAATAAAAGTATAAAATTATGAAAAAACTATTTCTTTCACTTGTTGCCATTGTTGCCCTTGTAGCGAGCAGTTCGGCTGCCGAGAAGGGCGAGGGAAATCTTAAATTTGTCGATGCGACCACGCTGAATATATGTGGTCACACGATGCGCACCGAGAAGAGTCCCTATTTCCGCTTCGATTGCGAGCCCTACAACTTCAAGGAGGAGGCTATTCGCCGTTACTCTCGCTATTCGTCAGGAATGTATGTCGTATTCCGTACTAACTCTTCGCAAGTGTCGGCTACTTGGGAGAATGTTAAGCGCAGATGTGGTGATAATATGACTCCTATTTTCCAGTGGGGACTCGATTTGTATATTAAGGATGGAGGCGAATGGCGTTTCTGTGGCGTTGGTCGAGTGTCTACTGACCCTGAGAAGAATTGCCGTACAAGGTCGCTTATTAAGAATCTGCCTGAGGGCGAGAAGGAGTTTATGCTCTATCTGCCTTATTGGTGTGAATTGACCCGCCTCGAGATTGGTGTTGATAAGGATGCGACCATCGAGGCTATTCCTTCGCCATTCCGACATAAGGTTGTGGTCTATGGCTCGAGCATCACGCACGGAGCCTCGGCATCGCGCCCGGGTATGGCCTATCCGGCTCGAATGAGCCGCAGCCTGGGTATCGACTTTGTGAACTTTGGCTTCAGCGGTAACTGCAAGATGCAGCCCGAGTTTATCCCCTTTATGACCAAGGTCGAGGCAGATGCCTTTGTGTGCGATGCCTTTGCCAACCCGACAGCCGAGCAGATTGCCGAGAGGGTAGAGCCATTTATCGATGCTATGGTTGCTGCTCATCCTGGCAAGCCTATCATTATGCTGCGCACCTTCCATCACGAGAGTGAATTCTACGATCAGGAGAGACGTGAGGCGTTTATCCGCAAGTGTGACATTGCACGCGAGAAGATGAAGATGCTGACCAAGAAGTATAAGGATGTCTACTACCTCGAGGAGCCTTATGCTACAGGTAATGACTGCGAGAGCACTATCGATACTTCGCACCCTAACGATATTGGCTTCGATCGCATTATTAAGACCTATCAGCCTAAAATTGCCAAGATATTGCGTAAGTATGGCATAAAGTAATAAATGATGGATAAGACTCCTTGTGTGTATATTGTGACAAATCGCAGTAATACGACGTTGTATGTTGGCGTGACCAGCAATTTGTATGGGCGAATGTTACAACATAAAGAGAGAAAATATATAGGATTTACATCTCGATACAATCTTGATAAATTGATTTATGTAGAGTATTGCCCGACAATACAAGATGCAATACAGCGTGAAAAAGTAATTAAAAAATTATCAAGAGCAAACAAGGAAAAACTTATAGTCAAAGAGAATCCGCTGTGGATAGATTTGTGGGAAACGGAAAAATAAAAAAGTCATCTCGAATATTTGCATCTTGTGAGGGTCGGATTTGAACTTTGCGACCAAGCAAATATGAGGAGATCTACCTTATTTTAACTACATTCCCCAACGTGGTATTTCAAAAGCGGAAGATTCTCTCGGGGTTGTTTAGTCGGTGTCGTACTCCCTACCCGCACAAGAAACAACCCCTCGGAATGACAAAATTATTATTAGACAATCACCCCGAAAGAATTATTCTTTCGGGGTGATTGTCTTGATAAGGGTAAAGTATAACTACTCCTCTACAGGCTCGAAGTCCTCTTTGCCTACGCCACACAAGGGGCATACCCACTCATCGGGAATATCCTCAAATGGAGTGTTGGGAGCAATGCCCGAGTCGGCATCACCAATGGCGGGGTCATATACCCAACCACATACTGTGCATCTGTACTTTTTCATCTTTTTAGTTTTTATAAGGTTTGTAAATAATCAACTTGTTACACCAACAAATTTAATAAATTTTTCATTAAATCGCATATCTACTCCAAAAATCATACCCTCTTTAGTGCAATTATTTATTGCTGAATATGAGTCCCTGCTCATTTGCACTAATGCGTATCGGGTGTTCGCGGTCTATGTTGCCGGCCAAAATCTGCTTCGAGAGTAGGTTTATAACCTCGCGCTGGACCACTCGTTTGACCGGTCGCGCTCCAAACATCGGGTCGTAACCCTCCGATGCAATCCACTCGCGGGCTGCCGTATCATACTCGAGGTGTATGCCGTTTTCGCTAAGCATGCGGGCAACAATCCCCATCTGAATATCGACAATCTGCTCGATATCTTTGCGTGTGAGGGGCTCAAACATCACAATCTCGTCTATACGGTTCAGGAACTCGGGCTTGAGTTGCTGCTTGAGCATCTCGACCACCTCGCGCCTTGTGCGCTCCACCACCTCGGGGTCGAGCCTCTCGCCATTGAATGCAGCTGAGAAGTTCTCCTGAATGAGGTGTGAGCCCATATTCGAGGTCATGATGATTATCGTATTGCGGAAATCCACGGTGCGACCCTTGTTGTCGGTCAGACGGCCATCATCGAGCACCTGCAGCAGGATGTTGAAGACGTCAGGGTGTGCCTTCTCAATCTCGTCGAGAAGTACTACTGAGTAGGGCTTGCGCCTTACCGCCTCGGTGAGTTGTCCGCCCTCATCGTAACCCACATATCCCGGAGGTGCTCCGACCAAGCGCGAAACGCTGTGTCGCTCCTGATACTCCGACATATCTATTCGTGTCAGCATGTTGTCATCGTTGAAGAGGAACTCTGCCAGAGCCTTCGCCAATTCGGTCTTACCGACACCCGTAGTACCGAGAAAGATGAACGAGCCGATGGGGCGACGAGAGTCGTTCAGACCTGCGCGTGAACGGCGTACAGCATCCGAAATGGCTGCGATAGCCTCGTGCTGACCTACCACTCGGTGGTGGAGTTCGGCCTCCATATTGAGCAACTTTTCGCGCTCGGAGGCGAGCATACGTTGCACTGGGATACCAGTCCAACGCGACACCACCTCGGCAATATCCTGAGCATTGACCTCCTCCTTGATCATCGAGCCATCGGCCGAGGCGAGCGAAAACTCCTCTTGCAGAGCCTCGATATGCTTTTCGGCCTCGACAATTTTGCCGTAGCGGATTTCGGCTACACGACCATAATCACCCTGGCGTTCTGCCTGTTGAGCCTCGACCTTTAGTTGCTCGATAAGGCTCTTCTTATCTTGGATTTTGCGCAACAAGTCACGCTCGCCCTCCCACTTGGCACGCAGTTCCGATTCGTGCGAGCGCAACTCGTCAATCTCTTTCGAGAGCGATTCGATGCGTTGCGTGTCATTCTCGCGGCGTATGGCCTCGCGCTCAATTTCGAGTTGACGAATGCGGCGGTCGAGGTTGTCAATCTCCTCGGGTACGGAGTTCATTTCGAGCCTCAGGCGCGATGCTGCCTCATCGACAAGGTCGATAGCCTTGTCGGGCAAAAAACGCGATGTTATGTAGCGGTGCGAGAGTTCAACTGCTGCGATAATCGCCTCATCCTTGATACGCACTCGATGGTGTGTTTCGTAACGCTCCTTTAATCCTCTCAAAATTGAGACCGAATCCTCGGTCGAGGGCTCATCGACCATAACCTTCTGGAAGCGGCGCTCGAGAGCCTTGTCTTGCTCGAAATACTTCTGGAACTCATCGAGGGTGGTGGCACCTATGGTGCGCAGATCGCCACGCGCAAGTGCGGGCTTGAGGATATTTGCGGCATCCATCGCTCCGCTCGACTTGCCGGCACCGACCAGGGTGTGAATCTCGTCAATGAAGAGCAAAATCTCGCCCTCGGCAGCAATAACCTCCTTGACTACAGCCTTGAGTCGCTCCTCGAACTCGCCCTGATACTTCGCACCCGCGATGAGTGCTCCCATATCGAGCGAAAAGATTATCTTCGACTTGAGGTTTTCGGGGACATCCCCGTCAACAATTCTGTGGGCTATGCCCTCAGCTATGGCAGTCTTGCCGACACCCGCCTCGCCAACCAAAATGGGGTTGTTTTTGGTGCGGCGCGAAAGAATTTGCAGTACTCGGCGAATCTCCTCGTCACGACCGATTACGGGGTCGAGTTTGCCACTGCGGGCGAGCTCGTTGAGGTTTATGGCATACTTGCCCAATGCATCGAACTCCTGATTTGCAGTCTGTGAGTCGACCGTGGCACCCTTGCGGAATTCGCGGATGGCTGCAACCAACTCCTTCTCGGTTGCGCCCTGGCCCTTCAGCAGGTCGGCTGCCACGCCCCGCTCGGCAATGAGGGCGAGCAGCAGATGTTCGACCGAAGCGTAGCGGTCATTGAACTTCTTGGTGAAGTCCACGGCTCGCTGGATAACCTTCGTGGTGTCGGGCGAGAAGTACTGCTCGCCATTGCCACCCGAGATTTTGGGAAGGGTAGCGATGGCCTTCTGTACGTTGCTTCGCAGAGTGCGGATATTGACTCCGACACGCCCTAATAGGAACGATGCAAGCGAATCGTCTTCGGCAGTAAGTATGCTCAAAAGATGCAGTGGCTCGACAGCCTGCTGACCATTATCGCGGGCAGAGGTGTAAGCCCCCTGCAACGCCTCTTGTGCTTTGATTGTTAGTGAATTGATATTCATATTCTTGTGGTTTTGTTGTTGTTTTCCGGTTTTTGGAAATTGGACAACAAAACCCTTGCCACGCCCGATAGGGTGCCAATGTGTCGCTCGATGACGACAGAGTGACATTTGAGAATGAAAGATTGGCAACTGCCGACTGCCCGAATGGCAGACGGAGTGACTATTTGACTATAACGCTACGCACGATTGGGACTCGTGAGTGCCCGTTCAGAGCTTGGCACAATGCTGCTCGGCGCATCATAAGTTCCGAACGGATGATGCTCGATTGAACGTGAACGTAGAGAGTTCCGTTCACCAATCTGATTTGGGATGTCTGGTCGGCAATGCGGTCGCCCACAACCTCACGCCAAGTCTCGGGCAGACAACCCTCGGCAATCTTGGCGGCAATGTGGGGCGAGCTGAAGAGCTCATCGAACAACGTACCCACGCTCTTTGGTTCGGTCCTTCTCATCGTTTGATAGCTCCCTCTTTGACGTTAAAGATAGTGTAGGCGCACTCTGCGCGGTCGAGCAGTGAGCGCAAGCGTTGCTCGTTGCAGTCGGTGATGATAATCTGCCCGAACTCCTCGCCCGAAACGGCACGAACAAGTTGCTCCACACGCTGCTCGTCTAACTTGTCGCAGACATCATCCAAGAGCAGGATGGGTCGCTCGCCACGCTCCTTGGCGATGATGCCGTACTGGGCGAGCTTGAGCGCTATGAGGAACGATTTCTGCTGACCCTGCGAGCCGAACTTACGCAGTGGCATACCTCCGATAGTGAAGATGATGTCGTCACGATGAATACCCGAGGTGGTGAACTCGTTGATGATATCTTTCTGGCGTGAACGCTCCAAAATCTCGGCAAATGGGGCTTCGTTCAACTCCGAGCGATAGCGCATCTCGACACTCTCGCGGTCGAGTGACAGGGCTCGATAGTAGTCGGCTACGATGGGTTGCAGTCGCTCGATAATTTCGGTGCGCTTGGCGTGGATTGCCTCTCCGTGTGCGACCAACTGCGCATCATAAATCTGCAACATCGTCTCGTTGGATGATGTTTTGAGGAACTTGTTGCGTTCAACCAAGACGGCATTGTAGCGCATCAGCGCCTTGAGGTACGAGGGGTCGATTTGCGAGAGGAAACTGTTGATGTAACGTCTGCGCTCCTCGGCAGCATCGCTGATTAGCAACGTGTCGGCAGGTGCGACAATCACAGCCGGAGCGAAGCCCACATGGTCGGCAATGCGTTCGTAAGCCTTGCCATTGCGCTTGAGGGTCTTGCCCGAGCCCTTGGCAAAGGTGCATGCTATCTGCTCGTGCTTGCCTTCATCTGTGAGGTAGTCGCCCTCGACAACGAAGAAACTCTCGCCGTGGCGCACGCTCTGACCATCGGTCATACCCACAGCCGACTTTCCGAGCGAGAGGTAGTGCAGAGCATCGACAAAGTTGGTCTTGCCGGCTCCGTTATCGCCCACAAAGCAGTTGATACCCTCACCGAGCGTGATATCCTCCTGCCCGATGTTCTTGAAATTGATGAGTGATAGTTTTCGTACCTGCATACAGCCCCAAAGGTACAATTTTTTTTGATAAATATCCACAAAAAACACTATCTTTGTCTAAACAATACTTTAATGTAAAAACCTCTGAACTATGAAACGACTACTTTTGATGGCTGTAGCCGCAATCGCATTCAGCGTTTCGGCTTATGCCGCAGCAATCATCCCGCAACCCCAATCGTTAAGTGAGCACAATAACGATTTCGTTATTAAATCCTCCACTTCGCTTGTTTGTGCCGAGGCTGAGTTGGCGCCTCTGGTGGATTATCTGCGGGAGTATATTGATGTGAAAAGCGTTGTCAAAGTTGCGCCCAAACGTAACTATATAGCCATTGTGGTTGATAAATCGCTTGCCGAGGAGGAGTACGCTCTGACGGTGTCGCGCGATGCAGTGAAGATTACGGCCGGTGGCTATGGTGGAGCGTTTAACGGTGTGCAGACTCTCTTCCAACTCCTCCCGAGCGCAGTCTATACCAAACATCTGCGCCTGCCGGCCGAGGTCGAGGGTTGCGATGTGAAGGATAAGCCGAAGTTTGCCTATCGTGGTTTTATGCTCGATGTGGCTCGTACATTTATGGAGAAGGAGAATGTGCTGCGCTATATCGACTATATCTCCTATCACAAAATCAATAAACTGCATTGGCATCTCTGCGACAATCAGGGCTGGCGTGTCGAGATTAAGTCGCACCCCGACCTGGCCAAGAAGGGCGGCTTCCGAGGTGGTGATTCACCTGTGAGGGCCTCGCTGGGTAAGTGGAACGAGAAGTATGGCGGCTACTACACTCAGGATGAAATTCGTGAGGTCGTAGCCTATGCTGCGGTGCGCAATGTGGAGGTTATTCCCGAGATTGACCTCCCGGGACATAGTGAAACGCTTCTGCGTATATATCCCCAAATGCTCTGTAACTACGAGAATAAGAAGCTGCACCGAAACGGCAACTACGACTCGCGCAATGTGGTTTGTGCGACCAAGGAGAGTAACTACACCATTCTTGAGGAGATTCTCTCGGAGGTGTGCGCACTGTTCCCCTCAAAGTTCTTCCATATCGGCGGTGATGAGGTCGATATGTCGCAGTGGAAAAAGTGCCCTGAATGCTCGGCTTGGTTGAAGAATAACGGCTATACTGACGGCTATAAGTTGGAGGATATGTTTATCGGCCGTGTGCAGGCAATCCTTGCAAAGTATGGCAAGAATCCCTCGGTTTGGAACGAGGCTGCATTTGGTGGCGGCCTCTCGAAGAAGGCTTTGGTGCATGGCTGGAAGAGCGCCCAGGTCTGCAAGCAGGTGATGATGAAGGGCTATCGCACTATATTTATGCCACAGGAGTTCTTCTATCTCGATATGCGCCAGAGTAAGCACGAGACAGGTGCCGTGTGGGGCGGTTGCTTCGATGTGCGCAAGACCTACTCGTTCGATTTTGCAAAGGAGGGCTTTACCCCCGAGGAGGTGGCTACTGTCGAGGGCTTTGAGGCTCCTTATTGGAGCGAAGTATTCCTCTCGCAGGGTGGCGATAAGTCGATTGACTTTATCGAGTTTATGACCTTCCCGCGCCTCTGTGCCCTTGCCGAGCATGGCTGGGGCAAGAATGGTGGTGGCGAGTGGGAGGAGTTCCACCACCGACTCTACTCGCACCACTACGACCGCATGGTCGATATGGGTATCAACTTCCGCATAACACCTTCGGAGGTTAAGTACGCAAACGGTCTGCTCTCGGTCGAGAAGGTCGATAATGCAGTGATTTACTACCGCGAGGATGGCTCGGATAAGGTTTTCCGTTATAAGGGTGCTATCCGTACCGAGCAACCGGGTAAGTATCTCTTCTGGGCAGAGCATCGCGGAGCCAAGACGCCCGATATGGTGCATCCGTCACGCTACAACACCTTGAAACCGAAAGTTACGCTAACCTCCTCAGTACCCGAAAACCCGAAGTATGGCTACTCTCGTGCCTCGGGCTACGATACCAATATGCGTACTGCCCGCACCTGCCAAAAGGGTGATTGGTTCCTCTTCGAGTTCGATGAGCCGGTGGAGTGCCGTTCGATAGAGTTCGCATCGGGTAACGCTGCCGTGCCATCGAGCCTGATTCCTGTTGGTTACCTCGAGGTTAGCGAGGATGGCAAGAGTTTCGAGCGAGTGGCTGATTTGGTCTCGGGCGCAGCCAAACTCGAAAATCCGCGTCCCATCAAGGCTGCCCGCATCGTTGTCGAGGCTCCATATTTGGGTAACACGGCGATTACGCTCCGTTCTCCGATTATCTATCCCAAGTGGTAGTGATTGGGTATACAGAGGTTTACGGTTGCGGTGCTTTGCTAAGTGCCGCAACCGCTTTTTGCTATTAAATGCAACTCTTTTGCGCTCTTTGAAAGAGGACTAAATCAAATTTTAGAACAAACATCTCCTACTTTTGAAAAAAAAGAAGCCTAATTATTTTATATTGCGTAAAAAATTGTATCTTTGCGTTTCAAACTATGTAAACAAATTAAAACGTAAATAGAATTATGGCAAAAGTTGATGAAATGAAGCAGCAAGAGGCTGCAATCGGTGAGGCAGTAAGCAAGACCGAGTCGTTCTTTGAGAATCACAGCAAGGCAATCGTTTTGGCTATCGTGGCTCTCTTTGTAGTTGTTGGTGGCGGTTTCGGCTACCGCAAGCTCGTTGTTGAGCCCCGTGCCGAGAAGGCTTCGGAGCTTATCGCTGAGGCTCAGTATCGTTTTGAGCAGGAGATTCCCGACTATGTACTCGCTCTGAATGGTGATGAGAACGGTGCCGGTTTCCTCGATGTAGTTGAGCAGTATGGCTCGACTCCCGCAGGTAACCTTGCTAAGCACTATGCAGGTATCTGCTACCTGAAGTTGGGTGATTTGACTGCAGCTGCTGAGTATCTTCAGAAGTTCTCGCCTGTGAAGGGTCTTCCCGGTGAGGTTGTGAATGCTCAGAATCTCGGTTTGCAGGGCGATATCGCTGTTGAGAATGGCGACTATGAGGCTGCTGTGGCTCTCTTTGCAAAGGCTGTGAAGGCTTCGGATAACATCTACACCACTCCGCTCTATCTGCGCAAGCAGGGCTTGGCACTCAAGGCTCTGGGTCGCAATGCCGAGGCTGTTGAGTTGTTCGAGCAGATTTTGGCTGCTTATCCCGCATCGATTGATGCTCGTGAGGCAGAGAAGCTTATCGCTGAGTAATTACTGAACTTCTCGAGAGATGATTTCTGCTTCGGAGATACGCATCGGTGTAGTTATTGCCGGTGATTCGATTATCGAAGATGTTGTGGTTAATCATCTGGTGAAGTTGGCGGGACTTGCTCCCTCCAATATCGTAATAAAGCGCGTTCCTAACGAAACACAAGTCGTTATGGGCGTGCTTTTCTTTGCTGAGTACACCGAAGTCGATGGTGTGGTGGCTATTGCCAATAATGCCAGCCACGATTGGTTGATATGTATGCAAAAGGCTCTCTACGATTTGCAAATTCAGTGGAATATGCCCATCGAGATTGGTGGAGGGTATGGCGCAATGGCAGCCGAGTCGGTCGTGCGCATGGTGCAGTTGCAGTACGATATGGCAGGCGAACTGCCTGTCGAGCGCAGTACTCCGCTCTCGGCAAATCGCAAAGATAATATCAATTAAAGAGTGTTTTCTGATTAAAGAATATCTTGCTCGGTGATGAAGCAATAAAGAGATGCCACAACTCGAAAGTTGTGGCATCTCTTTTATTATAGGAAGTGTATTACTTCCACGAAATCTCAAATGAGGGGTGCTCCTCGTTGCCGTACCACATATTCAGAATGGTAACCTTGGCCTTCTCCTCCTTGTTCGAACGCTTGAATGAGAATGCGCCCTGTGCATTGACGATATACTTGTTGCCTCCAACCTGGATGTAGTAGGGGAGTGAAGAGTTGTTTCTTACGGTGATGTAGTGCTCTCTAGAACCTGTGCGCTGCAACTCGAAGCTTACACTTGCATCGAAGAGAGCCTTAAGCAGATGCTCGCGACCGATAAGGTTGTTGTTGCAGTATGCAATAGTGTTGCCCTCCTTCAAAGCCTTGTGTAGTGCCTTCTCGGTGCACTCCTTTGCCAGGATGAGGGTCATATTGCGGTAGCGAGGAATCTCGAAATCTCTGGGATGACCATACTTCCAGCTTACATACTCGTGAGCATCGCTGTTACCGCACGGGGTGTAACCACCGGCGATACAGTGGGTGATCAGATATTGCCAAATACGAGTGTGGTTTGCAACCTCGACACCATCAATCAGACCCTTTGCGTAAAGGTCGTTGGTGAAAGGAGTGATGTGATTTGGGGTGTTCTTGTCGTACGAAGGGTGGTTGTGGATGATGAATGCACCCTGTGCACGAGCATTGCGAATGGTCTGCTCCAAATCCGGATCGTAGATTTTGTTGTTGTCGGTGGTGAAGAGTGCGTTGTAGTCACCGAGGCTCGAACGGGTAATCTCGACACCCTTGATTACAAAAATACCATAGTTGCGAGCCTTGTTAATAGCCAACTCTGGCGAAATGTTGAAGTCAACCAACAATCCGTGAGCATCTGGATCGGTCTTCAAGACGTTTGTATTTACAGCCTTGCCGGCACGCAAATCCTCGCGGATGTAATCCTTCATATACTTAAACATCTCACGCTCGATGCGGCGATACTCCATGTGGTCGGTGATGGCGATGATGTCCAAACCATCTTGCCAAGCCTCGATAACGCGCATCTCGGGAGTAACGTCACCATCCGAGTAGATGGTGTGAAGGTGCAGATCCGACTTGTAAACATTCAATCCGTTAACCTTAGGAATGATAATTTCGGTACGCTCGGTGTCACGAGTGAAGGGCTGCTCAAGTACATTTTGTGCCGAAGCAGTTGTTGCAATCGCTAAAGAAGCGACTGCAAGAAAGAATTTCGAAAAGTTTTTCATATGCATTTTGTGTTAGTTGTGTTAGCTTGGACAAAGATAATAATTTTTCCTTTTATAATATATATAGGTATATAAAAAATGAGGTTTTGTTGGTATCGAAAATTTTTTCGAGGGCTAAAAATCGCATTGTCAGAGCCTTATCTCAAAGGGGTGAAAAAAGGTGTGAAAAAAGTTATTAAAAAATTTGCAAATATCATTTTTATGCCCTTATTTTGCACCCGCATTCGGAAAGGAAACGGACTGAATAGCGAGGTTAGAAGGTTCTTAAAAAAAAAATTTTTTGAAAAAAGTTTGCCAAAAATTTGGTAGATTAAAAAAAACGCTTTACCTTTGCACCACTTTCGCGTCAAGAAAATCGCAAGATGGAAGATGTGAAAGAAATTTTGAAAGTACAGAGGGCGCAAGCCTGAAAGTATACGAGTTCTTTGAGGATATTGAGCAGCAAAGTTTTTATCTTCTCTCGCAAGAGAGAATTTCAAAGCAATACCTTTGAGATTAGAGCTAAGATTTATTCAAAATTATTTTTTACAATGGAGAGTTTGATCCTGGCTCAGGAT
>JAGBTZ010000015.1 GCA_017631055.1 Alistipes sp. | reverse complement strand
TTTAGCCAATGGCTAATGGCTAAAAAAAACGACAGACCCCTCCGCCCTCCGGGCACCTCCCCTAAGACAGGGGAGGAGTTTTGAACAACCCATCTAACCCGGTCAACCCAGCCAATGGCTAATGGCCAATGGTCAATGACCAACATCCAAACTTGTGAATTTTGATTTTGTTTTGTATCTTTGTTCAAACTTAAAACCTGAAAAGTATGAGAATGTTTGTTTTGATGCTCGTGGCAGCTGCGATGACAGCTTGTGCGGGCGGTAATGCGACCAAAGAAGTTGTTGTAACTCCGATTACCGAGGGCGAGGAGATTGCCCTTGTGCAGCCCGACCTTGAGGCGGGCACAACTATCAATATGGCGTTGAAAAATCGTTGCTCAAGCCGCGAGTACAGCGTTGAGCCTCTATCGCTCGAGGAGTTGTCGGGCGTTATGTGGGCAGCCGCAGGTGTTAATCGCGAGGATGGACACCTCACAGCCCCCTCGGCTCTGGGGTTATATCCGATTAAGACCTACGCCTTCCTGGAGGGTGGTGTATACCTCTACGATGCTACGGCGCACAAGTTGGTGCGTGTGGCTGAGGGCGATCACCGAGCTTTGTCGGCACGTCAGGAGTTTGCAAACAACGCTCCGCTCAATATCGCCTACATCGCCGATATGTCGGTCTACGAGGGTCACAATATGCCTGTGGAGGCTGTGAAGTCGCTCTGCGGTATGGATGCAGCTGGTTATGCCGAGAATGTAAACCTCTATGCTGCGGGCAATGGCTTGAAGGCGATAACTCGTGGTAGCGCACAGAGCGAGGAGGTGCTCAAACTGCTCAACCTCTGCCCCGAACGCTATGCTTTAATCCTGGCGCAAACCGTAGGTAAGTAAAATCGTAAGAAAAATATGACCGCTTCCGAACAACAAAAAATTATCGCTCTCATCAAGCGCGAGGTGGTGCCGGCCGTGGGTTGCACCGAGCCTATAGCTGTGGCTTTGTGCGCGGCTGTAGCTGCCGAGACTCTGGGTTGTCGCCCCAATGCTCGCCCCGAGAGAATTGATGTGCGCTTGAGCGCCAATATCCTCAAGAACGCCATGGGTGTCGGCATCCCGGGTACGGGTATGATTGGATTGCCCATCGCAGTAGCTCTGGGTGCGCTCTATGGCGATTCGAGCCGTGAACTCGAACTGCTGGGTGGCGTAACGCCCGAGCAGGTCGAGGAGGGTAAGTGCTATCTCGCCTCAAATCCGATAAATATAACCCTTGCCGAGGGCCGTGTGCCCAAACTCTATATCGAGGTGGAGATGCACCACGGCGAGGAGTCGGCGAGGGCTGTGATTGCAGGAACGCACTCTTCGGTGGTGTTGCTCGAACGCAATGGAAGAGTGTTGCGTGGTGGCGAGGTTGTGGCGGATGCGGATGCGGTGGATGCCGATGTTGTTGAGTTGTCGCTGCGCAAGGTCTACGACTTTGCGATGAATACTCCGCTCGAGGAGTTGGAGTTTATCATGGAGGCCGAGCGACTCAATATGGCAGCAGCCGAGACTTCGTTTGGTGGAAACTATGGTCATGGGCTCGGCGTGATGTTGCGTGGCGGAAGTCAGAGTAATGTGCTTGGCGATACACTCTTCTCGCGCATTCTGGCCTATACTTCGGCCGCTTGCGATGCTCGTATGAGTGGTGCGCCCGTGCCCGTGATGAGTAATTCGGGTAGCGGTAATCAGGGTATAGCCTCTACGGTGCCGGTGGTGGTCTATGGCCGCGAGTGCGGAGCTTCGCACGAGCAGATGGTGCGTGCCTTGGCGTTGAGCCACCTTACCGTTATATACATCAAGCAGGGCTTGGGACGTTTGTCGGCTCTGTGTGGTTGTGTGGTGGCTGCTACGGGCTCGAGTTGCGGTATTACCTACCTTATGGGTGGCGGATATGACGAAATCTCGATTGCAGTGAAGAATATGGTTGCCAACCTTACGGGTATGATTTGTGACGGAGCGAAACCGAGCTGCTCGCTGAAACTCTCAAGTGGCGTATCGACTGCGGTGTTGTCGGCAATGATGGCCATGGAGCATCGCTGTACAACCTCTACGGAGGGCATCGTTGACGATGATGTCGACAAGACTATCCGCAACCTGACGGACATCGGCCGTGATGCGATGGACGAGACCGATAGAATGATTCTCGATATTATGACCGGAAAATGTTAATCGATATGAAATTTCTGAAATTTAGACTCTTACTCGTTGCCTTTGTCGTGAGTGTTGTTTCGCTCTCGGCTCAGGATATGCGCGAGAAGATTGCGCAAGACCCCAACTATGCCGGATCGAATCTGTTGTCGTATATCTACAAGCCGACAGTTCATACCCCTGCGCCTAAGGGGTATAAGCCATTCTATATCAGCACCTACGGCCGTCATGGCAGCCGTTGGCATACGCGCCCGAGCTACTATAAGAATGCCATACGATACTTTGCGAATGCCGAGCAACAGAATGCTCTGACCGACCTTGGAAAGGAGGTCTATGAGCGATTGAAGGTAATACACAATCACGCTGACGGTCACGAGGGTATGCTGACAACGAAAGGTGTTGCGGAGCATCGAGGTATTGCCGAGCGTATGGTGCAAAACTACCCCGAGATATTCTCGACAAAGGGGCATAAAGAGTGCCATATAGAGTGCCTTTCGACTCTCTATCCACGCTGTATCCTGAGTATGGCGGCAAATAATGAGCGAATTAAGGAACTCAATCCGCAGGTGCACTTTACTCGTACTACGGGCGATGAGTATAAGGCATTTCTCTCGAATACGGTGGCGGTGTCGATGATTGGCAACTACACCAAAGCCGAGACCGAGAAGATAACGCTTCGCCACTACACCAATCCCGACCGCTTTGTTCACTCGCTCTTTAAGCCCGAGTATGTGGCAGCGATTGATAAGTATGATGCGATGTTGCGCATATTCTATATCGCCATCATTCTGCAAAACCACGAGGAGTTGGAGGTGTCGCTCTATGATATTTTTACGCCCGAAGAGCTCTATAACTTGTGGCAATACCGCAATATGGACCACTACATCACCTTCGGTTACTCCGAGGAGTTTGGCGATTATGTTGCAGCCGATGCCATTCCGCTGATGCGCCATATTATTGCCGATGTGGATGATGCGTTGGCGAATGGGGGTCGTTCGGGGTTTTTGCGCTTTGGTCACGATATGATTGTGGTGCCGTTGATTTGTTTCCTTCAGATGGAGGGCAGATGTCAGAGATTGTCGATTTTCGACTTCGATAAGGTAGAGGGTGTGTGGCAAGATATCAATATAACATCGATGGCTGCAAATGTCCAGATGGTCTTCTACCGCAACAAGCAGGGTGAGGTGTTGGTTAAGGTGCTGCACAACGAGGCGGAGGTGCGACTGCCGCTGAAGAGTGACCATGCTCCCTACTATCGCTGGGATGATTTCCGTGGCTACTATCTCGACCGAATAGACAAACTCTCGAAATTGGAGACTCCGGAAGTGTTGGTTAAGTATAAAAATCAGAAACCGATATTGTAGAAAAGTTGTCTAACAAGGCTACTTTGTCGTTACGCTTGCCCTCAAAATACTCATTTACGCCAAGTAAACGTCGCTTTTTCGGGCTACGCAAGCCTAAAATTAGCACTTGTTATACAACTTTCGACAATAAGGGTGTGTCTAAAAACTTGTTAGACACACCCTGTTTTATCGGATAATACTACTGCTATTTGTATCCTTGTCCGAATTGTTAAATGCGAATTTCAAATGTTTTTCCCTCCTCGGCTATCTGCGTATTAGGGAATATTTCTCGAGCCTCGTTGAGTAGAATTGAGGTATCCTTGTAGCGTGACGAGAAGTGGCCGATAAGCAACCCCTTCGCCTCGGCTTTCAAGGCTGTTTTGGCAGCTTGGGCGGCAGTCGAATGACCTCGCTCCTTGGCCACAGCCTTCTCGCTGTCGGCGTATGTCGCCTCGTGGTAGAGGGTTGTGACTCCACGCACAATCTCGGCGATGCGTGCCGAGTAGTTGGTATCCGAGCAGTAGGCATACGATGCCGGCTCGTAGGGTAGGTAGGTGAGTTGTGAGTTGGGCACAACCTCGCCATCCGCAAGCGTTATATCCTCACCTCTCTTGGCTGCTACAATCTGCGCAATGGATAATCCGTAACGCTCGATTTTGAACTTGTCAACATTGAGTTCGGGGCGTTTCTCGCAGAAGAGGTAACCCGCTGCCGGCAATGAGTGGCGCAACGGAATACTCCACACCTCGAGCGAACGGCTCTCGAAGAGCAGTTCGTGCTTGGTGGTATCGACCTCGTGCCAAACGACCTCGTAAGGAACGTGCTGGTCGAAGTGTCGGCGATGAAAGTCCAAAATCTCGCCAAAGGGATGCGGGGCATAGACCGTAAGTGGCGTTTGACGACCATATAGTCCCAATGTCGAGAGCAGCGGGAAGAGTCCGTAGACGTGGTCACCGTGCAAGTGCGAGATGAAGACGGCACGCAACTTGAGCGGATTGATTCCGTTGCGGAACATCTGCTGCTGCACACCCTCGCCCGCATCGACCAGAAAGTATTGCTCGTTGGCATTTACTATCTGTGCCGATGGGTGAGTGTTGATGGTCGGTTTAGCCGATGCCGAGCCGAGTATGGTGACTTTCAGCGGCATAAATTCCTATTGCGAGAGCAGAAAACGCTCGCAGTCGAGTGCAGCGATGCAACCCGAGCCTGCGGCAGTGATAGCCTGACGATAGTGGGGGTCCTTCACGTCGCCCGCAGCGAATACGCCCTCGATATTGGTCTTTGAAGTGCCGGGAACAACCTTGATGTAGCCCTCCGAATCGAGTTCCAACTGACCTGCGAAGAGTTCGGTGTTGGGGTGGTGACCGATGGCCAGGAAGAAACCTGCGATGTCGATTGTGGTCTCCGTTCCGTCAGTGTGGCGGAGCAGAGCACCCGTCACGCCATCCTCATCGCCGAGCACCTCTACGGTGTTGTGCTCGAACATAACCTTGATATTCGGAGTGTTGAAGACTCTCTCCTGCATCGCCTTTGACGCACGGAGGAATGGCTTGCGAACGATAAGGTAGACCTGACGGCACAGCGTAGCCAAGTAGGTAGCCTCCTCGCAAGCGGTATCTCCACCACCTACGACAGCCACATCCTTCTTGCGATAGAAGAATCCGTCACATGTTGCGCAAGCGCTTACGCCCATACCGCGATATTTGGTCTCGGAGGGGAGTCCGAGGTAGCGGGCCGTAGCTCCCGTAGCAACGATAATCGATTCGGCCGAAATCTCCTTCTCTCCATCGACAACGACCTTGAATGGGCGTGACGACAGGTCGCACGAGGTGATTACTCCGAAGCGGATGTCGGTGCCGAAACGCTCAGCCTGCTTGCGCAAGTCGGCCATCATCTCTGTACCACCGATGCCCTCGGGATAGCCGGGGAAGTTCTCAATCTCGGTCGTTGTGGTAAGTTGACCTCCCGGCTCGATACCCTCGTAGAGTACGGGAGAAAGATTGGCGCGTGAGGTGTAGATTGCAGCGGTATATCCGGCAGGACCGCTACCGATAATTAGACATTTTACATTCTCCATAATTTGCTGTTTATTATTGATTATTTGATTATATTTCCCATATAGTCGAGTTCGAACCAACTCTCTGCAATGCGAGCCCTGAATACTCCATTCTCGAAACCGAGCATATCGTATATGGGCTCTACCTCCCATTGATTTTCGTGATTGATTGCACCCATCTTGCCATCGCGGGTCTGCACCACGGCTCTATTTTCGAAGAAATCCTCGGCATAGGTGTATTGTGGAGGGATTTTCTCCTCATTGTGGCAATCGAGATAGCCGTAAAGGCCATCTTTGCAGACTCTAATCATCGTATCCTGCATCAGGAATACCTTGTCGTATGGCAACGTATTTCTGTAATCGGTCGGAGGGGTGTATGCCCCGATTTCGGACACCTCAGCAACACTGTCGAGATAGGCTTCGACCTGAGCAAAATCGCTCTCCACCTCGCTCTCGGTGGCTCCGATATGGCTATAGTAGCAACGGATGGGGTAGAGCCTTCCATCCTCGCCATAAATCAGATTTGACGGCTTGAGATTGCCGTGAACAAAGCCGATGGCTTTCATCTCTTGTTTGAGTAGTTTGAGTGCTGCACGCAATCGGGCAGTGGCTGCAAACATCACCGCCTGATCCAATCTCTCGCCATTGGGTATAGCTTGCAGAATTACATCATGGAACACCATATTACCCATCGAATCCTCGAGCGGCAACTCGCCCAATAGCAGTCGATACTCCGTAAGAAAGGGTGCTTGAACTCTCTTTAATGCAAGGCAGAAATGCTCCAAAGAGGTTGTGATTCCTCCTTCGAGAGGTGTGGATAGCAGATACCTCTTGCCGTCAAGCATAATATCGGCCTCGGCAAATTGCGATGTACGGCGAATGGGCAGAACTCCCTCCTGGATGATAGCCGTAACCCCCTGCAGAGTCTTGAAAGAGTGCTCGGGTGAAACTATAAATTCCGAAAATTTAGCAATGGATAGTGTCATACTCTTCGGGATTTATTGCAGGTTGGTAATGCTGCGTGAGCCAATGTTCAGCATCGCTATCAGTTCAGTGAGCGATGCGTTGTAGCTCATTGCGTGAAATGGAGGTATGGCCAATACGCCACGTTGCGAACGTATCAAAGCATCGAATTGCTCGGGCATGATGCTCGAACAATCAGCCAACAGACGTATATAGTGATTATCGGGGTTGATTTCATCGTCAGAAGGAAATATCACCGATGGCGCATACTCTCCCGAGGAGAGATGAATGTTAATCAGCAATACATTTCCGTCAGTGGTCGAGAGATTGCGAATCTGCTCAGATATGGCTATCAACTCTGCAGGGGAGCAATCCGAAGCCTCTCCGTCTGTGATGTTGAAGATTATGGGAGGGAAACTCTCTGCATTCTGGGGTTTGCTGCACCACTCGGACACCAACTCTCGTATCTGCATCATCGCCTCATACATGGGTGTATTACCACTCGCTTTCGGTGTAATCCATGTATGGCAACTCTCCTTGTGCTGATGCAGAGATCCATCGGGCAATATCCGATCGATGAGGTATGTTTTTGGGGCGGATTTGAGTGAGTCGAACTCTGCGACCGGAATAAAGTAGCGATTTTTGTCGATTAGTGGGTAGACTTCGTTGTCCGCATAGCCTAAAATGGCGATGTCGTAATAATCTCGCACTCCATTGTCGCGATGGGCACGCAAAATTAGTTCGTTGATAATGGTGTCTGTAATTCGAGCAACAGCCGATGCCTTCGACATACACTCCATGTTAAAGGTGACCTCTTTTTGCATTGATAGCGATTGGTCGATAGCTATCACAAAGGCCGTGCGGTGATGTCGAGTAATCTCTTGTTGATACATAACATTAGTTTTAAGGGGTGGTATTATAAATATTTAGACAAATATACGAAAAAACTTGTGATTCTTTGTCAGTTTTAGGATAAAAATCCTCCAGATAACAAACTTTGTGGCTGAAAGTAGAGCAATGATACGAGTAGATTATTCTAAAGCGCTCCTCCGTTAAAAAGATATGTGCGAATAGTATGCCACTGTGATTTGTAGTGTAAAGTTAGTAATTTTGAATTATTTTCTTATCTTTGCATTGTAAATGAACTAAAACTTGAAACTATGAGATTTGGAACTACCGAGATTATTATTCTCGTACTGCTTGTTGTTCTGCTCTTTGGAGCTAAGAAAATTCCTGAATTGATGCGCGGTGTAGGTCGTGGTGTCAAGGAGTTTAAGGATGCTGTGAATAAGGATTACAGCGCTGAAGATGTCGATCCGACCGAGAATAAGAGCGACAAGCCAGCTCCTACGAAAGAGGAGTAATTAGGTCTATACAATAAACCTTTTCTGCGATGGCACTCTTCAAGGTAAGTGAGCCCGAAGAGATCGATATGTCCTTTTGGGAGCATCTCGATGCGCTACGACCACGCATTATGCGTTCGGTTGTGGCGATGCTTATCTTTATGGTAGCAGCCTTTCTGTTTGGCGATGCTTTGATGAAGGTGGTCACGGGGCCGATGTCGGCGTGGTTCCCGACCAACCGCTTTTTTGCGTGGATGGCTGATGCAATGTCATCGGATGTTCTGCGAATTAACAGCGACCCTGTGCAGCTTATCAATACTGCTATGGCCGGACAACTTAACCTCCACCTCTCGATAGCGTTCCACACAGCTCTGCTTCTGGCTATTCCCTATCTGTTGTGGGAGTTCTGGGGCTTTGTGCGCCCGGCATTGAGTCGTAGCGAGCAGCAACGAGGCCGTTTCTTTGTGTTGCGAGTGTCGATGTTTTTCTTTACGGGCGTGCTGTTCGGTTACTTCGTGCTGGCTCCGTTGTCGGTCAATTTCCTCTCGGGGTATAGGGTCAGCGAGTCGATTGCCAATATGATTGACATTTCGTCTTATATGTCGCTGGTGCTGAATATGACCTTCGTCTGTGGAGTGATATTCCTGTTGCCGGTGTTGGCGAGTCTGCTCTCGGGTATGGGTCTGCTCACTGCCGACTTTATGCGCAACTATCGCCGTCACGCAATCATCGTCTTGGCGGTCTTGGCTGCATTTGTGACTCCACCCGATGCGGTCAGTATGATTTTGGTCTTGATACCCCTCTACGGATTGTATGAGCTCAGTATCTCGGTGGCGGCTCGTGGCGAGAAGCGTTACCACTCATCTTTGAGCCGAATAGATTAGTCGTAATATCTACTGTCAAACAAAATCCGACACCTGTTAAAGTGTCGGATAATTTTCGCGTATATAGTTCTGGAACTGCTCCTTGTAGTTCTCACCGATGGGGACATACTCGTTGTTGTTGAGGAATACTCGTCCTCGGGCATAACCTGTGATACACTTCAAGTTTACGATGTAGGAGCGATGTACTCTCATAAAGAGCTCCGAGGGGAGTGTTGCCTCGATGTTCTTGATGCGGAACAGTGTCATTATGCGAGTGCCGTCAGCCAAGTGGAGGCGTACATATTCGCCACTGCTCTCGATGTAGATAATATCGCGTACCTTGATGAGCGACACTTTGTGGTCGGCTCGAATTGAGATGTGGTCGTTGTCATTATCCGAGGGCTCCGCTTCGCTTTGGGTTGAGGAATTCTCTCCACGGCCCTTAATCAGCTCGTACAGAGAGAGCGCCTTTTGAGCCGAGCGTTCGAAGTCGGCCAGGCTGAAAGGCTTGAGCAGATAATCCAACGCATCGAGTTTGAAACCCTCGATGGCATACTCCGAGTAGGCGGTGGTGAAGATGACCATCGGTCGCTGCTGGCTCGAGAGCGAGCGGACAAACTCCGTGCCCGTAAGGTCGGGCATATTGATATCGACATATATCAAATCGACCCCCTCGCGCTCCAAAAATTGTTGCGCCTCGATGGCATTGCTGAACTCGGCAACGTGCTCCAAAAACGGCACCTTCGAGATGTAGGCCTTAATCTGACCGAGAGCCAACGGCTCATCGTCAATGGTTATGCAACGTATCATTATTTACACGGAATTATGAGTTCTACATTGTATTCATCGGCTCTGGATGCATCGGTTACGAGCGAATAGTCGGCACCATATAGCATATCCAATCTCTTGCGAACATTCTCCAATCCGATGCCGCCCTTGCTGTTTTTAGGCTCATTGTGGCGCGAGTTGCGTATGGTGCAACGGAGATTTAATGGCTCCTTTTTGATGTTGATGTGGATGAACGAGGGATGGTTGTAACTAATGCCGTGCTTAAAGGCATTCTCGACAAAGACAATCAACAACAGGGGTGGCATAAAGATATTCATCGTGCCACCTTTGGGATAGTTAAATCTGATGTCGATATCCTTGGGGTAGCGTATGCGCATCAGATTGATGTAGTTCGAAACGAACTGCAACTCGTTGTGTAGTGATATTTGGCGTGAACTCGAGTCGTAGAGCACATAACGCATCATCTTCGACAACTCGATGATATTATCCTTTGCGCTCTCGGTGTCAATGTCTATCAGTGCGTGGATGTTGTTCAGCGTGTTCATAAAGAAGTGGGGATTTATCTGATATTTCAGATAATCCATCTCTGCCTGGAGGGTCTGGCGGCGCATAATCTCATACTTGCGCTCATCATCAATCGACTTGTAGAAGAGCTTGATGGCGATATTTGCTGCCAGCATCGCACTTGCCAAGAGGATGTTCCAATACCACTGGTAGTCGGTCAGCGAAGCTCCCTTGATGCGAGAATAGTCGTGAGAGGCCGCAATGCCGACAAAAATCTTACCCTCGTTGAATTGCTGATACAACTCTACGCAGCCAAACATCGTGATTATCAGCGATGCTGTGGCGATGAGGTAGAGAATGTACTTCATCTTGAAGAGCAGTCGCGAGAAGATAAGGTTGTGGATAAGGAAGACGATGAAGAAGGGCGTGATTTTGAGCCAAGCGACAATGAGGTTGTTGAGATTGAAAATCTCGGCCATCATACCCGAGTTCAGAAAGGGTACAATGTAGATGCCACCCCATACAAACGTATAGAGCAGATTTTCGGCCAATATACCCTTGGTGAAGAGTTGTCTGAAACCTAATGTGCGAGCCCACGCTTTCATATTTCGATCTCTTTAGACAACAAGGGAGGCTTTGCGCCTCCCTCGTATCGGTAATTTTCCGTTATTAGAGTTTGAGAGTTGTGGCGTTGTAGAGGTATCGTTTGATACTCTTCTTCGGCGTCTTCTCGAACTCGATGGGGTAGATTGTGATGTTGACCACCTTCTCGTAGTTAGCCTGCATAGTGTTGAGCTGCTTGAGATTTTCCTGCATAATCTCGGGCAACTTTGCGCGGTCTACACCCTCAGCATCAGCCGTAGCGTAGTCGGGCACAACCAATGCATGCAACTTGCCGTTATTCTCGATGATGAGCGACTCGAGCACCAGATACATATTATTGAGCTTATCCTCAATCTCCTCGGGATAGATGTTCTGTCCGTTGTCGGTCAGAATCATCGTCTTGCAACGGCCACGGATGTAGAGTGTTCCATCCTCGTCGATGGTACCCATATCTCCGGTGTGCAACCAACCATCCTTGTCGAGAACAGCCTTGGTATCCTTCTCGTTCTTGTAGTAACCAAGCATTACCTGCTCGCCCTTGACCTGGATCTCGCCCGCCACGTTGTGGGGGTCATTCGAGTCGATGCGCACCTGGCAGTAATCCTTTAGGTACATACCGCACGACTGGGCTTTGAAGGCGTTCGGGTCTGTCGTTACGCTGATAAGCGGAGCACACTCGGTCATACCATAACCAACCGTGATGGGGAAGCCAATCTTCTGCAAGAATGCCTCCGACTCCTTGTTCATCGGTGCACCACCGCAAACAAAGATGCGGACATTGCCACCGAATGCTGCCATCAACTTGCTCTTGATAACCGAATAGATAGCGGTGTTGAGCAACGGAATCTTCACTGCGATACTCATCGGACCCTTCTCGAGCATAGGCAATACCTGCTTGCGGTAAACCTTCTCGAGTACAAGGGGTACGGTACAGATAATCTCGGGACGTACCACCTGCAATGCCTCGAGCAAAATCTTCGGGG
This sequence comes from Alistipes sp., assembly GCA_017631055.1. Classification (GTDB taxonomy): domain Bacteria; phylum Bacteroidota; class Bacteroidia; order Bacteroidales; family Rikenellaceae; genus Alistipes. The sequence goes on along the minus strand of JAGBTZ010000015.1, from coordinate 13,284 downwards.
TCGGCATCTTACCGAGCAGGGTGATGTGACCACCGGCTGCCAGCGGGCAGAGGAAGTCGATAGCGCAACCGTAAGCGTGTGCCAACGGCAAGAACGACAAGGTACGGCTACCCGGGTAGAAGAAAGGATCTCCGTTGGGATGAGTTGCATTCATCACATACTCGACATTGGCAGTCAAGTTGTTAATAGTAAGCATTACACCCTTTGAGTGGCCGGTAGTTCCCGAGGTGTAGTTCAAGAGCGACACCTGATCGTTCGGCACGCGAGCATACTTGATATCCGTAACACGGAAACCGTTGGCATACTTTGTGCGGTAGTGCTTGGTGATGTTCTTCATAAACTTCTCGAGTTTGTTCTCCTGCGAGTAGATGACGTGGTAGTCGGTGAGCGAGAATACACCCTCTACGTTGGGGATATCCTCGGGCTCAACAGCATCCCAATAGGTGTCGCCGAGGAAGAGCAAGCGTGACTCCGAGTGGTTGATGATATGGATATAATCGGTCGGGGTAAAGTCCTGCAGAATCGGGACAATACATGCGCCGTAAGTCAGTGTAGCGATGTAGGCGATACACCAACGGGGGTTGTTGCGGCCGATAAGAGCAATCTTTTCTCCTTGTTTAATGCCGGCTTTGTCGAAAAGCATGTGGAGCTTTGCAATCTCCTTTGCCATTTCGTAGTACGAGAAGGTCTCGTTTTTGAAATAGTCGGTAAGAGCGGGCATTTCGCGGTGTTCGCGAAAGCTCAACTCATACATCTCAATCAGATTGGATTTTAACATCTTTTTTTTATTTTTAAAGGTTTACCGCAAATCAGGGGGTAAACTATTCATTTTCTTCTTTGTCAGTGGTTTGAGTGCCCTCTTGGCTCTGTGCCTCGTCTTGGGGCTCTTGTCGTTCCCAGAGTCGGATTTTCGACTCGGTACCGTTCTTGAGTCGCTCGATATTCTTGCGGTGGGTCCACAACAGCATTATCGCTGCCAATATCGAAAAGCCTATGAATGTCCACGAAATATCGCCATATCGAGTATATGCCGTGTGCGAGAATATGCCGACAAATATCGGGAAGCAACATCCCGCAATCATCGAGGCGAGCGAAACGTAGTGCGATACCATAAATATCAGGAACCACACCCCGAAGCAGAGCAACATAATTGCCGGATGAATGCCGGTTATAGCACCCACGAGCGTAGCAACACCCTTGCCTCCCTTGAAGTTGGCAAATACAGGGAAGATGTGTCCGAGGACAACGAATACGGTTGCTATGATTTTAAGATTGGTGACCCATGGAGCTGTAATGTTGGGGTCATATTTGAGCAACGAAACGATGGTCACTGCCACAAATCCCTTGATGAAATCGATTGCAAACACAGGTAGCGCAGCACGGCGTCCGAGCACTCGTAGCATATTGGTTGTGCCCGCATTTTTGCTGCCGTGTTCACGGATGTCAATGCCGTAATATCTGCGCCCAATCCACACTGCAGAGGGGATTGAGCCTAACAGATAAGCAATTATCATTATCGCTATTGCGCAATAGTAAGTTATAATCATAAGCCTCACTTTTAGGCAAAGTTCGCCACAAATATAATAATTTTTTCTGATTATCGCTTTTTTCTGTAAAAAATGTGGGTCACTTTAGTCAGTTTCGAGGGATTGTATTATCTTTGTCACCCGTATTGTGTTTATTTTATAAATAAGGTATATGACACTTCGTAATGTGCTTGAGCCGATGTTTTCGGCGCGTTGGTGGTTTTCGTGGATAGCCATCTTATGTGGTTGTACCATTATGGCTGCAGGTTTTGTATTTTTTATCAACCCTTATAATATCGTTCCGGGAGGAGTCTACGGTGCAAGTATCGTTATGCACAACCTCTTTCCTTCGGTTCAGGTGGGTACGTTCGGCTATATGTTTGATGTGCCTCTGCTCATCTTGGCGCTGATTCTCTTTGGTGGCTCTTTTGGTGCTCGCACTATCATTGCTGCGCTGCTGACCCCGGGTTTGATGAATATAATCTCTACTCTGGCCTACCCCTCGAAGGAGGCTCTGCAGGCGCTCGACCCCTCGCAGTTGCTGGGTGGCAACATTGACCTTTCGAACGACTTGATGCTTGCAACGGTTATGGGCTCGGTTATGCTCGGTGTGGGTGTCGGTCTTGTGGTGCGCAACCAGGCGACAACCGGTGGTACCGATATCGTGGCGATGATTTTGCAGAAATATGCCCACATCAAATTCTCGAACGGAGTCTTGCTGGCTGATGCAGTAGTTGTGCTGTCGGGTCTGCTCGTTATCGGTTTTGGTTGGGGTAGGGCCGATGATATTGCAACAGGTGGTTGGATGCTCTCGCTCTACTCGCTCATTGCAATCTTCCTCTCATCGAGAGTTATCGCTCGCGTTATTGATGGCGCTTCGTACGATAAACTTATCTTCATCGTCAGCGAAAATCATCAAGAGGAGTTGCGCAAGCTCATCATCGAGGAGCTCGACCGCAGTGCAACCTATATCAAGGCGAGCGGAATGTATACCGGAGCAGCCAAGGAGATGATTTTCCTTGTGGTGAGCCGTAAGGAGGTGCGCAGTGTCGAGCATCGCATCAAGGATATCGACCCTCAGGCATTTATGGTTGTAACCGATGCCTACGACACCTACGGCGAGGGCTTTAAGCCGCTGCCCGACAAGAATGATATTCAGGCTGCGTAGTGCGATTGTGCCGAATAGAGTGTTTAATCAACTTGTTTTTGAGATTTGGAACTGAAAACGATAAATAATCTTCGCCCTCTGCAGGGCAATGGACGTAAGCTCTATGTCGAGACCTATGGTTGCCAGATGAATGCGGGCGACACTGAGATTGTTGTGTCACTGATGCAGGATGAGGGCTACTTCTACACCGGGCGTGTCGAGGAGGCTGATGTTGTGTTGGTCAACACCTGCTCAATCCGCGATAATGCCGAGCAGAGGGTGTGGGGACGCTTGAGCGAACTGCGCCGCTACCGCAAGGCAAAGCCCTCGCTTATCTTGGGCGTTATAGGCTGTATGGCAGAGCGTCTGAAGGAGTCGCTCATCGAGTCGGAGTATGGTGTCGATATCGTTGCCGGCCCTGATGCCTATCGTGATTTGCCACGCTTGGTGCGCGAGGTTGAGGCGGGCGGTAAGGGTATCAATGTGCTGCTCTCGCGTGAGGAGACTTATGCCGAGGTGGCGCCCGTTAGGTTGGACAAGAATGGCGTGTCGGCCTACATCTCGATTATGCGCGGATGTAACAACTACTGCTCCTACTGCGTGGTGCCTTATACTCGAGGCATCGAGCGTAGCCGTGACCCGAAGACAATCATTGCCGAGGCGCAGACCCTCTTCGAGAATGGCTATCGCGAGGTTACGCTGTTAGGTCAGAATGTGAACTCCTATAAGTTTGACGATGTCGATTTCCCGGAGTTGATGCGCCGTGTTGCGGAGGTGTCGCCTCTGCTGCGTGTGCGCTTCGCTACATCACACCCGAAGGATATGAGCGATGCACTGCTCGAGGTTATGGCATCGAAACCTAATATCTGCCGTTGTATTCACCTTCCTGCGCAGTCGGGCTCGACCGTGATGCTCGAGAAGATGAATCGCAAATATACCCGTGAGTGGTATCTCGACCGCATTGCGGCTATCCGCCGTTATATGCCCGATTGTGCCATTACGACCGACCTTATCGCAGGCTTTGTGGGCGAGAGTGAGGAGGACCATCAGCAGACCCTATCGCTGATGCGCGAGGTGGGTTATGAGTTTGCCTATATGTTCAAATACTCCGAACGCCCGGGTACCTTCGCACAGCGACACATGGGCGATGATATCTCGGAGGAGTTGAAGACTCGTCGTCTGTCGGAGATTATCGAGTTGCAGAACGAACTCTCGGCCGAGAGTAACCGCCGCGATGTAGGCAAGGAGTTTGAGGTTTTGGTCGAGGGAGTCTCGAAGCGTAGCGATAAGCAACTCTTCGGTCGCACCTCGCAGAATAAGGTAGTAGTATTTGACCGAGCAGATTTTAAGCCCGGCGACTATGTGAGAGTGAGGGTTACCGCAGCATCCTCGGCAACATTACAGGGTGAGGTGATTGGGAATTGATAATTGATAATTGATAATTGATAATTGATAATTGATAATTCAAAATTCAAAATTTCCTCTAAACTCCTTAAATTCCCTAAACTCACTAAAAAAGAATAAAAACTTAAATAAAGAGATATAACGAATGGCTTTACAATGTGGAATCGTAGGTCTGCCCAACGTGGGTAAATCGACCTTGTTTAACTGCTTGTCGAATGCAAAGGCGCAGTCGGCAAACTTCCCTTTCTGTACGATTGAGCCCAATGTGGGTGTGATTACCGTGCCTGATGAGCGACTTATCCGCTTGGCCGAGATTGACAACCCGAAGCGTGTGGTGCCCACTACTATCGAGATTGTCGATATCGCAGGTCTTGTGAAGGGCGCATCGAAGGGCGAGGGCTTGGGTAATAAGTTCCTTGCAAATATCCGTAATACGAATGCTATCATCCACGTTTTGCGTTGCTTCGAGGATGGCAACATCACTCACGTTGACGGCTCGGTAGACCCTGTGCGCGATAAGGGCGTTATCGATACAGAGTTGCAACTCAAGGACCTTGAGACGGTAGAAAATCGTATCTCGAAGGTGCAGAAGCAGGCGCAGACCGGTGGCGATAAGATGGCCAAGCGTCAGTACGATATTCTGCTCCGCTATAAGGAGGCTCTGGAGCAGGGCTTGAGCGCTCGCACCGTGGAACTCGACAAGGAGGAGCGTAAGGTGGTTAGCGATCTGAATCTTTTGACCGACAAACCGGTGCTCTACCTCTGCAATGTTGACGAGAAGAGTGCGGTGAGCGGTAATGCTCACACCGAGGCTGTGGCAAAGGCTATCGAGGGCGAGAATGCCCAGATGCTTATCGTGGCAGCGGCTACCGAGGCCGATATTGCCGAGTTGGAGAGCTACGAGGAGCGCCAGATGTTCCTCGAGGATATGGGTCTCGAGGAGTCGGGTGTGGCTCGATTGATTAAGGCTGCATATAAGTTGCTCGACCTGGAGACTTTCTTCACGACCGGAGCAGACGAGACTCGTGCGTGGACCTATAACAAGGGCATGAAGGCTCCGCAGACGGCCGGAATTATCCACACCGACTTCGAGCGTGGCTTTATCCGTGCCGAGGTTATCAAGTATGACGACTACACAACTCTCGGTTCGGAGAAGGCGTGCCGTGATGCAGGTAAAATCGGCATTGAGGGTAAGGAGTATATCGTGCAGGATGGCGATATAATGCACTTCTTGTTTAACGTTTAATCAATTAAAATTCGAAATATATGTCAAGAGAGGTAAGAGTACGTTTTGCACCGAGTCCTACAGGTCCCCTGCATATGGGAGGTGTTCGTACAGCACTTTATAACTATCTGTTTGCCCGTCATCATGGCGGTAAGATGATTTTGCGTATCGAGGATACCGATTCGCAGCGTTTCGTGCCCGGAGCTGAGGATTACATTATCGAGTCACTCCGTTGGTGCGGTATCGAGATTGATGAGGGTGTAGGCGTTGGTGGTCCCCACGCTCCCTATCGTCAAAGCGAGCGCCGTGAAATCTATCTCAAGTACGCCAACCAGTTGGTTGAGGCGGGCTGGGCTTATTACGCTTTCGATACCTCGGAGGAGTTGGACGTATTGCGCAAGGAGGCCGAGGCTAAGGGCGAAACCTTCGCTTACAACTACTCGGTGCGCGAGAAGTTGCCCACCTCGCTCTCGCTGTCGAAAGAGGAGGTCGAGGAGCGCATTGCGCGTGGCGATATCTGGGTTATCCGCTTCAAGATGCCCGAGAATGAGGTTGTCGAGATGGACGACCTGATTCGTGGTCACGTTAAGGTCAACACCTCGACACTCGATGATAAGGTGCTGTATAAGAGCGCAGATGCACTGCCTACTTACCACTTGGCAAACATCGTGGATGACCACCTGATGGAGATTTCGCACGTTATTCGTGGCGAGGAGTGGTTGCCTTCGTTGCCCTTGCACTATCTGCTCTATAAGGCGTTCGGTTGGGAGGATACGCAGCCGTTGTTTGCGCACCTGCCTCTGTTGTTGAAGCCTACGGGTGGCGGTAAGCTCTCGAAGCGCGATGGCGACAAGATGGGATTTCCGGTATTCCCTCTCTTCTGGACTTCGCCCACTACCGGCGAGACTGCTCACGGCTATCGTGAGGATGGCTACTTCCCCGAGGCTTTTGTCAATATGTTGGCACTGCTCGGTTGGAATCCGGGAACTGAACAGGAGTTATTCTCGATGGAGGAGCTTATTGCGGAGTTCTCGCTGGAGCGCGTATCGAAGTCGGGTGCACGTTTCCAACCCGATAAGGCAAAGTGGTTTAATGCTCAATATATGCACCACAAGAGCGATGAGGAGTTGGCTGTGCTCTATCAGCCCATTTTGCGTGAGCACGGCATCGAGGTCGCTGACGAGGTAGCCGGTAAGGTTGCGGGTATTATGAAGGAGCGTGCGACATTTATTGGCGACTTGTGGGATTTGACCTCTTACTTCTTCGTGGCTCCTACGGAGTACGACGAGAAGCAGGCTCGCAAGTATTGGAAGGGTTCGAACCCTGCAATTTTGGCTGAGTTGCGCGAGGTGCTGGCCGGCATTGACGATTTCTCGTTGGAGAATACCGAGAAGATTGTTCACGCTTGGATTGAGAGCAAGGGCTACGGTATGGGTCAGGTGATGAATACTCTGCGTCTGGCTCTGGTTGGTGCAGGCAAGGGCCCTGGCATGTATGACGTAACCTCATTCCTCGGCAAAGAGGAGTGTTTGAAGCGTATTGATGCACTATTTGCAAACCTCCAACCTGCTGAATAACGAGATATAACCTAAATGACTTAAAATATGCAAACTTCAATCGAACAACACGTTTGGGGTATGACCACCGAGGGTGAGGCGGTAATCCTCTATACGCTGCGTAACGAGAATGGTTGCGAGGTGCAACTATGTAACCTCGGAGCAACAATGGTGTCGGTTAAGTACCCCGATGCTAAGGGCGAGGTGGCGGATGTTATCCTCGGCTACAAGAACTTCGAGAGTTACTACAACGACCCCGCTTGCTCGGGCAAGAGTATCGGCCGTGTGGCTAACCGTATCGCAAATGGCCGTATGACGGTCGAGGGTGTGGAGTATAACCTCGAAACAAATAATGGTCCCAACCACCTGCACGGTGGCTCGCACGGCTACGGCACCAAACTTTGGGAGAGCCGTGTCGAGGAGAATAGGGTGGTATTTGCTCTCACCTCGGAGGATGGCGATGCTGGCTATCCGGGCGAGGTGAATGTCGAGGTTGCTTACGATTTGGATGAGGAGAATAATATCAATATCCTCTTTGTGGCACAGAGCGATCGTGTAACCCCCGTAAACCTTACCAATCACACCTATTGGAACCTCAAGGGCGAGGCGAGTGGCGATATTCTCGACCACGAGATGCGTCTTTGCTCGTCGCAGGTGCTCGAGATGAATAGCGTGCAGATTCCTACGGGTAAGCACCTTGACGTTAAGGGTACTCCGATGGACTTTACCGATTGGCGTAGATTTAGGGATGGTATCGATGCAGAGTTCAACCATATCAAGGACTTCCGTGGCTACGACCACTTCTTTGTGCTCGATAATTGGCAGCCTAACATTCTGCAAAAGGTTGCCGAACTGCGCGAGAAGACAACGGGCCGCAAGGTTACGGTTCTTTCGTCACAGGCGGGTGCAATGGTCTACACCGGCAACTGGCTCTCGGGCGGATGTCCCGTGACCAAGTCGGGAGGTCGTTATGCCGACTATGCAGGCGTGGCTATCGAGTGCCAGAACTATCCCGATGCGGTTAATCACGAGGATTTTCCCTCGGTATTGCTCTCGCCCGAGCAGACCTACTGCCAGAAGATTGTCTTTAACTTGGGTTTAGAATAGAGCCTGATTATAGATAAGTGTAAGAGTGGCTTTCTTCGTGAGGCCACTCTATTTTTTTTAGAGGCGATTTTTAACTTTCGACTGCGACCTGCGTCTTATAAGTGAAACCTGACTGATGATGATTGTCGATACTACGGAGATACTTCGGTTGCTGACCGACCACGATAGGCGAAGCGAGGGCTTTGCCCTGCTGGTCGAGGCCTACACCGAGCCCCTCTATTGGCACCTGCGCCGAATGCTGGTGGTGCACGAGGAGGCGGAGGATACTCTCCAAGAGGTGTGGATTAAGGTCCTATCCTCGTTCGATATGTATCGTGGAGGGGCCGAGGGGTTGAGGTCGTGGTGCTACCGCATAGCGACAAATGCAGCGCTCGACAGACTGCGCCGAAGGTGTCGATGGAGGTTTGTAACCCTCGATGGCGTGGGTCGTGAACTCTTGGAGGAGTTTAGGCACGAAGTCGTGGAGTCGGCAGATGAGATAGAGGTGAGGTTTCAGCAAGCATTGCTCGCTCTGCCGACCAAGCAGAGGATAGTTTTCAACCTGCGCTACTATGACGAACTGGATTATGGCGAGATCAGCCGAGTGACAGGCATCAGCGAGGGGGCTTGTAAGACGAATTACCACTATGCGCAACAGCGCGTTAAAGAGTTGATGATAAGATGAAAGAGTTTGATTTTGACAGCGTAGGCAAACGAATGCCCTACGCTCTGCCCGAGGGATTTTTCGAGCAGGCTAAGCGGGAGGCTGTGACCATAGCGACCCGAGGCGAGCAGCAACGTAGACCACTATTTTTCAAGATAGCTATTGCTGCGGCCGTGGTATTGGCTGTGTGTGGTGCAGCGGTGTGGTTTGAGGATTTCAACTCGCCCGAGAATCGATATGAGCGAATGTTGGCTGAACTCTCTTCGGAGGTGTTGTGGGAGTATGCGTGCGAGTATGATACGATAGCCGATGGCGAGTACCTATATTAAAATAGATAGTAATAATTAAAATCTGAAGTTATGAAACGCTTTATTATTTCGATGTTGTGTGCTGTGTCTGTAGTTGGAGTTGCGCTTGCTCAGGAGCCTGTGGCTGAGCCCCAAAAAGCACAGATGACCGAGGAACAGAAGGCCAAGATGCAGGAGCATCGTGAGTTGTTTAATATCCGTTTGCAGATTATCAAGGAGGAGTTGAAACTCACGGATGAGCAGTACGAACAGTTTGCACCGGTCTATCGTGAGTACAACAAGGCTATGCACTTCAATCGAGTGAAGGTCGCCAAAATAGATTGGTCGAAGGCCACCAAGCAAGAGATTAACACGATGCTGAAGGCTCGTCTTGATAACACTATCAATGCGGCTATGGTGCGCAAGAACTATATCCTGATTTTCGAGGAGGTCATCAAACCTCGCCAGCTGGTCAAACTCTACAAAATAGAGGATGCGCTATCGGCTCGCGCTCGTGAGGAGTACAACAAACGTCAAGGTAAATAACATAGTAGTAAGTTAGGATTCGATTAGTTTATTTTGATGTGAATGAGGGTGACCTGCGAAGGCCACCCTCATTGATTATCTCTGCATTCCGAGATTAGAGTGTATGTACTGCGGTGATGATTTCGCCACCGTGACGGATAGCCTCCTCGTTGGCGGGAAGCATCTTCCACGCACGCTCGGGAAGTGACTTCTTGAGTCCGGTCATCACATTATCCATACTCACCACAGGGCAAACCTTGAGGTATCCACCCAAAATCATCGTGTTGAATAGCTTGGCATTACCCATCTTGGCGCACTCCTCGGTAGCGTTTATCGAGTAGATGTTGATATCCTTGCGCTCGGGGTGGTGGGTGATACCATTCACGTCATAGATGAGCGTACCACCTGGCTTTACCTGCGACTCGAACTTATCCATCGACTGCTGGTTGAGGATTATCGCTGTGTCGAACTCGTGCGCTATGGGTGACGATATGCGCCTATCCGAGAGAATTACGGTGACGTTTGCCGTACCGCCTCTCATCTCGGGACCATACGAGGGCATCCACGTCACCTCGAAATCCTGCATCACGCCGGCGTAGGCGAGGATTTTACCCATCGAGAGGACTCCCTGTCCTCCGAAACCTGCTATAATTAAAGTCTCTTTCATACTTTTTCCTCCCCTTGATTAAATATCCTTAACATCGCCCAACGGATAGAAAGGCAACATATTCTCCTCGAGCCACTCATTGGCCTTCACGGGCGAGAGTTTCCAACCGCTGTTGCAGGTCGATACCACCTCGACCATCGAGAAACCCTTGCCTGCCATAGCATTCTCGAACGCCTTGCGCAGAGCCCTCTTGCACTTGCGCACATTGGCGGGGGTGTGAACGCTCTGACGGGTAAGGTAGCATACACCGTCAAGATGAGCTAACATATCCGAAATTTTGTAGGGATAACCATTCAGGCGCGGATCACGACCATAGGGCGTGGTTGCCGTCTTCATTCCGAGCAGGGTAGTCGGTGCCATCTGGCCACCGGTCATTCCGTATATTGCGTTGTTGATATATACCGCAACGATATTCTCGCCACGAGCCGCTGCGTGGATAGTCTCGCATGTTCCGATAGCCGAGAGGTCGCCATCACCTTGATAGGTGAAGACCATACGGTCGGGATGGAGGCGTTTCATTGCTGTTGCCACTGCACATGCGCGGCCGTGCGCTGCCTCTGCCCAGTCGATGTCGATGTAGTTGTATGCAAATACTGCACAACCTACGGGGCTAACACCCATTGTCTTATGCTCAAGACCCATCTCCTCGATAACCTCAGCGATGAGTTTGTGTACCGTTCCGTGACTGCAACCCGGGCAGTAGTGCATCACGTTGTCCAGCATCAGCTTGGACTTCGCATAGACGATATTCTCCTGTTTCAATTCTACTTCTGCCATAGTCGCTATCTGTTAATGATTTTATCTTTCAAAGCCTTGAATACCTCATCGGGCGTGAAAATCGAGCCGCCCTGACGACCATAATGCTCTACAGGGGCCTTGCCATTGACTGCCAAACGAACATCCTCGACCATCTGGCCGGCATTAAGCTCTGCCGACAGGAATCCTTTAACGCCACGCTCTGCCAACTCCGCCAGCACCTTCTTGGGGAAGGGGTAGAGGGTTATCGGGCGCAACAGACCTACCTTCACTCCCTCGGCACGGGCAATCTCGACCGTAGCCGAGCAGATGCGAGCCGACGAGCCGAATGCCACGATGACATAGTCCGCATCATCGCACTCGATAGCCTCATAGCGCACCTCGTTCTCCTCCATAGCCTTGTACTTGGCTTGCAGACGCTGGTTAATCTTCTCCATCTCCTCCGAGCGCAACTCGAGTGAAGTGACCACATTACGCTCGCGGTCGGCCGGCTTGCCGTAGGCAGCCCACGAGTGGCACTCTGCCTCAATCTCGGCATCGGTCTTGCGGGGGCGTTGTGGCGAGAGGGTCACCTTCTCCATCATCTGACCGATGGCTCCATCAGCCAAAATCATTGCGGGGTTGCGATACTTGAATGCCAAATCGAATGCATCAGCCACAAAGTCGTGCATCTCCTGCACCGAGTTCGGGGCGAGAACTATAAGGTGGAAATCTCCGTGAGCACCACCCTTACACGCCTGAAAGTAGTCACCCTGCGAGGGCTGGATAGTTCCGAGTCCTGGGCCTCCGCGCTGACAGTTTACAACCAAGCAGGGCAACTCTGCACCCGCCAGGTAACTCAAACCTTCGCTCATAAGGCTCACACCTGGGCTCGATGACGAAGTCATCACTCGCTTGCCCGTAGCAGCACCTCCATAGACCATATTGATAGACGACACCTCCGACTCCGCCTGCAGAACAACCATTCCGGTTGTTTCCCACGGCTTGAGTTCCATAAGTGTCTCCATAACCTCCGACTGCGGAGTAATCGGGTAGCCGAAATATCCATCACAGCCGTAGCGAATGGCAGCGTGGGCAATCACCTCGTTGCCTTTCATCAATTTTACCTCTTTTTCTGCCATAACACTACTCAAATTTTTGTCGATAGACGGTTATACAACTATCGGGGCAGATGATGCCACACGAAGCACAACCCGTGCAGGCATCGGGCTTTACCATCTCTGCCACGGGATAGCCCTTACTGTTTACGAATGTCGATAGCGCAAGCACATCCAACGGACACGAAGCCACGCAGACTCCGCAACCCTTGCAACGCTCGGCATCGACTACGATTTTACCTTTGATTTTAGCCATTGCTCATTCTGTTTTAGGTTCTTTGCTTACAAATATAAAAAAAATAATTCGAAATTTCCACAATTTCGAACTATTTTCAATCTTAATTTTCGTATGTAAGTGCAGTGGCTACTCCGCTTTGTCGTAGCCCCAATCCTCTATCAGATGCGAGGTGTCGTTGGCTGCTGCAACGGCAAGCTCGTCACAACGATTGTTCTCGACTGTCGAAGCGTGACCCTTGACCCACACAAAGCGAACATTGTGACGGCGATATGCCTTTAGAAATCTCATCCAAAGGTCGGGATTTTTCTTGCTCGAAAACCGCTTCTTTTCCCAGCCGAACACCCAGCGCTGATTGACCGCTTCGACCACATACTTCGAGTCGGAGTAGATCGTAACATCGTTGCCGTCTTGCTTGAGAGCCTCCAACGCCACGCAAACGGCTGTAAGCTCCATGCGGTTGTTGGTCGTGAGGCGAAAACCCTGCGAGAGTTCCTTGCGATGTGGGCCCGACAATAACACTACACCATAACCGCCGGCACCCGGATTACCGAGTGCCGAGCCGTCAGTGTATATCGTTATTTGAGCCACAGTTGCTGCTCGATTATGCTTTCAGAGCCGCAAGTTGCTCCTTGATAGCAGTGATTTTAGCCTCCGCATCAGCCTGCTTTGCACGCTCGTTGGCTACAACCTTCTCGGGCGCAGACGATACGAAACGCTCGTTCGAGAGTTTCTTCATTACGCTTGCCAAGAAGCCTTCGTAGTACTCCAAATCCTTGGTCAGGGTTGCAATCTCGGCCTCTACGTCAATCTTGTCGCCCATCGGTACGAAGTATTGCGTAGTCTTGACGATAAAGCCGACTGCGGTGCTCTCCTTCTCTGCGACCTTCTCGACTGCGGATGCATTGGCAAGCTTGATGAGTACGGGCTCGAACTCCGAGGGGTAGTTCTCATCAGCGATAACCTTCACCTCCAAAGCCTCCTTCTGTGCGAGGTTCTTCTGCTTGCGGATATTACGGATTGCCGACACCGCCTCCTGCATCAACTCAAAGCGAGCCAACACTCCCTCGTCAAATGCCTCGGCGCGAGGCATCGGGCTGACCATAATC
>JAGBTZ010000014.1 GCA_017631055.1 Alistipes sp. | reverse complement strand
GTATGGCTCCTACTCCACCTGCGGAGCAACCTTCTCTGCCGAGCCGAGAGCCAACTCTGCATCGACCAATTCGAGTGATGAGTACTCCGAGAGGGTTGCACGCTTGCCGAGGTACTTCTGCGCATAACGGGCATAAACACCTGGTTTGAACTGTTCGGTCGCAACACGGAGGGTTACATTTACCACGATTGGCTCCGCCTCTACGACAACTGCATTGCCCTGCTTGTCGTACAAGCCGGCCTTTATATTCTGTGCAACGCCCACAGTGGCGATGCCTACAAGTGCCAAAATTGCAAAAATCTTCTTCATATCTTTTGGTTTTTTGCTACGAAGGTACGCTTTTTACGCCTGATTATCAAAATTTAAGGTAAAAATCTTTGGTTAAGGCTCGGTAACCATCGGTATAGTCGCCACGCCGTCCTCGCTCTATGGCGATGGTTTCGTGCTTTATTGCGGTCGGCTTTTGCTTTGCAAACTCGCCCATAATGCGCTTTATCGCCCCACCCTCTATCGGATGGATATCGCAACGGCGCACAAGATGCAACTGCGTGAGAGCCAAGTATTTCTCAAATTCAGTTACGGGCAAAATAAGGGCAAATTTTCCGCTTTCCGAGAGCAGTCGAGCCACCGCATTGTCCAACTCCTCGAATGTCAAGTCGTGGGTATGGCGAGCCATCGAGCGCTTTGCATCGGGCGGAAGCAACGAATCGACAAAGTATGGCGGATTTGACACTATGAGGTCGAACTTTTCGCTCGGCTCGAACTCCTGCACCGCACTCTGCTCCACCGTCAGTCGCTCCGCCCAAGGGGAGAGGTCGAAGTTGGCTCTTGCTCTTTTGGTGGCTATTTCGTCAATCTCTACGGCTCTGATTTGGGCTTCGGAGTTGCGTTGCGCCATTTGCAGCGCAATAACGCCTGTGCCTGTGCCGATGTCGAGGATATTTTTTGCGCCCTCGCAATCTGCCCACGCACCGAGCAATACGCCATCGGTGCCGACCTTCATCGCCACATCCTCCTGCTCCACGGCAAACTGCTTGAAACGGAAACCAGCCATTTGTTCTTTTAGCCCTTATTTCAGAAATCCTTCAATTCCCGCTCCGAACAACGCAAAGTCATACTTCACTGGGTCATCAGCATCGTGTTGGCGGAGCGAAGATGTAATCTCTACAACGGCTTTCCAGTCGTTGGAGTTGCGAGTGAGTAAGCCCAAAGCCCTACCCATATTGCCGGTATGAACATCTAACGGCAGATAGAGTGCCGACTGCGGAATGCGTTGCCACAAGCCAAAATCTACGCCACGATTATCTTGGCGCACAAACCAACGGAAATACATATTGAGTCGCTTGCACGATGCACCCTTCGCTATCGAGGAGAGGTGTTTCTCGCAGTGTGGGCAGTGCTCCACCTCGAAGAACTCTCGGCGCAGTTCTGCTAGTACGCCCTGCATCGATCCTTCACGCTCGTACAACCCCTGCACAGCCTCGCCAATGCTACCCCACTTACGGCAGATATGGCGCAAGCCTAAAATAAAATCGGTAAAATCTTGACCATTGAAGGTACGATGAACATAGCGCAAGAGCGGTTGCAAATCCTCCTCCGAGGCGTTCATCGTAAAGTCGAAAGGTGCATTATCCATCATCTCAACCATACGGCGTGCGCTCTTGACTATCGCCTTACGGTTGCCCCACGCAATAGTCGCTGCGAGGAAGCCGGCAATCTCCTTATCCTCGGTGCGCTCGAACGAGTGGGGAATGCTTATAGGGTCGGGCTCGATAAATTCGGCACGATTGTACCTATCGTGGAGCGTTTCGAGCAGGTCGTGCAACTCCTCGAAAGAGAGGTTAGAGTACTTGTCCATCGCTCATAACTATCTTGCGGTCAGCCATTTCCGCCAATCGCTCATCGTGCGTAACCATAACGATTGTCTGTCCGAACTTCTCACGCACCTCGAACAGCAGTCGCTGAATCTCATCGCGGTTGTGGGTGTCGAGGTTGCCCGTAGGCTCATCGGCAAAAATTACCGAAGGGCGATTTATCAAGGCTCGTGCAATGGCAACACGCTGCTGCTCACCACCCGAAAGTTGCGCAGGTTTATGCTCAGCACGCTCGGACAAACCCACCGCTTCGAGCAACTCCAACGCCCGTTGCTTTGCCTCTTTGCGACTTGCTCCGCCAATAAGAGCCGGCATCATAACATTTTCGAGTGCCGAAAATTCTGGCAGCAGGTTGTGAAACTGAAAGACAAAGCCAATATGGCGATTGCGGAACTCGGCGGTGTGCTTCTCGTTGAGCGCAAAGAGTTTCGTGCTGTTAATCTCCACCTCGCCACTATCAGCAGGGAGGAGTGTACCAATAATCTGCAAAAGCGTAGTTTTGCCTGCGCCACTCGCGCCGACTATCGAAACGATTTCACCCTTTCCGACTTCGAGCGAAACACCTCGCAACACCTTCAAATCGCCAAACGACTTCTCTATGTTTGAAACCTTTATCATCGTTCTGAAAATTTTTCGTAAAGTTTTATTGTCTGCACCGCCTCTTTTACATCGTGCACTCGGAGCAGTGTAGCACCCTGACGCAGAGCCTCCCAATGTACCGCCTGCGTAGCCGCCAACGCCTCGTCAGGGGTTATGCCGAGAGGCTTGTAAATCATCGACTTGCGAGATACGCCAACCAGCAGCGGTTGTCCCAACTCGGCAAGACGATGAAGTCCTGCAAGCAGTTCGTAGTTCTGCTCCACCGTCTTGGCAAAGCCAAAGCCTGGGTCTAACGCCACCCTACTGCGCTCCACGCCTGCCTCCTCCATCTCCGACAATCGCATCTGCAACTCCTTTGCAACCTCCGCAACAACATCGGCATATTCGGTCTGCTGCTGCATTGTCTGTGGGGTTCCGCGCATATGCATCGCAATATATGGCAGTTTGCGCTCTGCCACCGTTCGGAGCATCTCGGCATCGCCCTGCCCCGCAGTAATATCGTTCACGATAACCTCGCCAAAGCGGTCGGTGGCACGGCGGATAATCTCTGCACGGAAGGTATCTACCGACACCGCCACCTCGCCCGACACCTCTCTCGCTGCCGAGAGAGCCATATCTACCCTGCTCCACTCCTCCTCTACCGACACATCTTCGGCATCGGGGCGTGAGGAGTAGCCACCTATATCTATAATCGTAGCACCCTCGCTCAACACCTGTTCTACGCGCTCCGCCACAGCCTTGTGCGACCGCATGCGCGAGGAGGCATAGAACGAGTCGGGCGTGGCGTTCACTATCGCCATAACACCCCTCTGCCACAATATATTATCGAGCCTACTCATTCGTCATCATCTTGAAACGATATGCCAACTCCGCAACATCTTTCTCGACATCTTCGAGGTGGATATTCACTATCGCAAAGTCGGCTCGCGCCACCAACTCGTCATCGCTCATCTGCACCTTGATTCGAGCCTCAATCTGCTCTCTCGTTGCGTTATCTCGTTGCATTGCTCGTTCAATTCGCAATGGCGTTGGAGCCAAAACTGCCACCGAGCAATCAACCAGCGCATCAAAGCCCGACTCAAACAAAATTGCCGACTCCAAAATGCAGTAGTTGCCCTCCTGCTCCTCTGCCCAACGCAGAAAATCTGCCTTTACGGCAGGGTGAACAATAGAGTTGAGCCGAGCCAACTGCTCCTCCGAGCCGAAAACCCGACTTGCGAGATATGGGCGATTGAGCGCGCCATCAATATAGCACTCCTCACCAAATTCGGCAATAAGAGCCTTGCGCAACTCCTCCGACTCGTTCATCAACACCTTGGCGCGAGAGTCCGAGTCGTAGAGCGCAACACCACGCTCTGCAAACATTTGGCAGATAGTGCTTTTGCCACTGCCAATACCTCCGCAAATGGCTACTTTAATCATTTCTGAGGGAGTGGAATATCATCAAAATCACCGACCGACACTATCTTCAAGTCGCTAAATCGCACCGAGATAGCATCCTGCATTGAGATAGGCGAGATGCGCACTTTGTACTCCTTGGCAAGAGAATCAACCACTCCACCATCCTCGGTAATTACAGGCTCTTCGACAATATCGTAGTTGAGCTCCGAGAGGGGAATACTCACACGGCGCGAGGTATAGAAACCATAACCAAATAGGTTTGTACCCTTACCCTCGACCACACAAGGCACTATAATACGCTCGCCATCGACTTTGACCTTAATATTGAAGTCGGTGGTGTAGGTATAGTTCAGCTTTGATATATACCACAAAGTGAACGATACGGCCAAAAGTGCCAGAAATACAGGCGAAATATAGTTGCGCAATTTCTGCGCGCTAACCTTCAAAAGTGCATACAATCTTTTCATATCCGCAAAGATATGAAAAATTCAAAATGCAAGATGCAAAATGGAGAATTATTTTTGGTTGTTAGGGAATAGGAGGCGCACCTGCGGTGCTTGATAGGATTGGATAGGAGGCGGAGCAATGCTCCTTGATAGGAGATGGGTTTGCGCCTATGATAGGAATTGCCAATAAATCGGCAAGATAGGATTTTGCTCTTGCCTAACATATCTTATAAAGCAGTCGCAGACTGCGCTTCCTATCAAGCAATTGCAAAATTACGCCTCCTATAAAGGGCGTAGCCTACCTCCTACAAAGAAAAACGAAAAACTCTCGTCTAATCAAAGATTTTCATCTGGCACGCCTTGCAGTCGAACGAAAGACGGTATTTTTTTGTGCCACGCACCAAGTATAAATCGCCTCGCAAGCGTGGTTGCTCCAATAGGCATTCGCCAATCTCGCGGCGTATGCAGTAATCCGATACAATTACCTGCTCCCCTGCGGTCGAAGGGCGGCAGTCTAACCCCTCCGCAATCCCTGTTACGCCGTGGTCGGCATAGAATTCGCGCGCAAGATAGTTGGTTACATTATCCTGCGGAGTGAGTTTAGTATCGGGATAGCGAACATCTCGCTTTTCGATAAATGGCTCTTTTTTCTTTATCGAATAACGATGTGCCCTCTCTTTTTCAAGTGTTTCAAATACCTCTCGGCGCAAAGCACCCACTACCGACATCGGTGCAAAACGCAAATTTTCGATAGAGATATCTCGCACCTCGAAAATCGTATCGCCCGAGCGCAACAACTGCTTGCGCAGAGCCTCCTCGCCACGCTCCCTATTGCGAACCTCCTCGGTGGCGCACTCAACAGATGCAGCCGCCACAATGCCCTCCTCATCGGTGGCGGTGAGGGTTATTTTGTTCTCCTCAAACTTCAAAGCGAGGTCAGCTGCGATTGTTCGCCTAATTCGGCTACGCTCAACGGCTTGCGAGAATAGACGGTTGTAGTTGCGGAACAACTCCACACCTACCGTCACACCATCGTAGCGATTGAGTTGTACTCGCTCGCCCTCCACGCCCACAACATTTGTTCCGACCAGCGAGCCATCAGAGATAAAGCATACGCCATCGCCCGTAGCGAGGTCGTGTTTGCGGTCGAGAATAATGCCTCTGCGGTCGGTACGAACAACTTTACCAATGCGCTCGCCCACGGCCTTAGGTGTGTCGAATGATGCCACTCCGCGACATTTGCCATCGAAGAAGTACTCGGTAGCACCGCGAGTAAAGGAGCGTGAGGCGTTTGGCTCGAACTCCACCACACTACGCCCTACCGAACTGCGTACAATGCCCTCACGCGCCGAAATCTCTCGGTCGAGCAGTTGGCGGTAGAGGGTTACAATATTGCGGATATAGGTGCGGTCTTTCAGTCTGCCCTCGATTTTGAACGATGTGATACCCTCGTCAATCATATCGCCCAAGCGGGCCGAGAGGTCCAAATCGCGCACCGAAAGAAGGTGTCTGCTTTTGATAATCGTTTCGCCCTTGTCGTTGCACAAATCGTACTCCAAGCGGCACGGCTGGCTACACTCGCCACGATTGCCACTGCGCTCCGAAGTTGAGCGTGAGAAGAAACAGCGACCACTCTGCGACACACAAATCGCTCCGTGAACGAACGCTTCCAATTCGATAGTTGTCGCCTTGCGAATTTCGGCAATATCGTTTTTCGAAAGAGAGCGCTCCAAAATAACCCTTGCAAAGCCCACCTCCTCGAAAAATCGCACCTTTTCGGGTGTTACGCAGTTGGTTTGTGTCGAGGCGTGCAACTATATCGGCAATCCCATACGGCAGTACGCCATATCCTGCACAATAAG
>JAGBTZ010000013.1 GCA_017631055.1 Alistipes sp. | reverse complement strand
TTAGGGGGACGAGCGAAGCGGAGGGGGTCTGTAAAAAGCTAATGGCTAACGGCTAAGGGCTAATGGCCAACGGCTAATGGCTAAAAAACTTGAGGTATGGACAAAAAAAAATCGAGGTCGCGGAGGTGTTCGACCCACAGCGAGCACCGCTTGCGAGTCTTAGTAACCCATCTGGTTACAACCTTCCGTTTCCTCTACCAACCTAAAACTACTAACCTAAATGAACCTTAAAACTTCGCTGCAAAGATAAGGGCTTTTTTAATACTGTGCAACTATTTTATTAAAAATTTTCAATAAATTTTGATATTTTTTCATTAAACAAAACAACCACAATATGTATCTCACAGCTAATCAGTAAGATAACACATTGTGGCCATTTTAGCCAATTTACTCTTCCAAGAGCTGTAATCTACCTACGGCGCACCAACTTCACCACATTTTCGACATGGTGGGTGTGGGGGAACATATCGACAGGCTGCACGGCAACTACGCGATAATCCTCATCAAGCAGAGCCAAATCACGCGCCTGGGTTGCGGGGTTGCAGCTGACATAGACCATACGCTCAGGGGCTGCACGGCGGATAACCTCGATAACGGGCTCATCGACACCTGCACGGGGCGGGTCGAGAATAATCACATCGGGACGACCATTGCGAGCCACGAAATCGTCACTCAACACAGCCTTCATATCGCCCGCATAGAACGAGGTGTTGTCGATGCCGTTAATTTGCGAATTTATCTTTGCATCCTCGATAGCCTCGGGAACATACTCGATGCCGACAACCTTCTTGCAACGACGGGCGCAGAAGTTGGCAATGGTTCCCGTACCCGTATAGAGGTCGTAGAGGGTATCTTCAGGTTTGAGGTCGGCAAATTCACGAGTCACCTTGTAGAGTTCGTATGCCTGCTCCGAGTTGGTCTGGTAGAAAGACTTGGGTCCCACCTTGAACTGCAAGCCCTCCATCTGCTCGATGATGTGGTCTTTACCCGCATAGAGTACCGGAGTCTGATCGGTAAGCGAGTCGTTCCACTTGGTATTGACTATGTAGAAGAGCGAGGTAATCTCGGGGAATTTGGTATGGATATGCTCCATCAGAGAGTCAATCTTCTGGCGGTCATCCTCGTTGAATACCACGATAAGCATATTCTCGCCAGTCGAGGCTGTACGGATAACGATACCACGCATAAGACCCTGGTGTTCACGGGCATTGTGGAACGAGTAGCCATTCTCGATGCAGTAGCGTTTAATCTCGTCACGCAGCGGGTTCGAGGGGTCAGGCTGCAACCAGCAGTGGTCAATGTCGAGAATCTTATCGAACATATTGGGGATATGGAAGCCCAACGCAGGGCGTGGCTCGATATCTCCACCCTGGGCAATCTCCTCGTAGGTTAGCCAACGGCGGTCAGCAAAGGTAAACTCCAACTTGTTGCGGTAGTATTGGGTCTTTGCCGAGCCGAGGCAGGGAGCAATTTCGGGCAGCTCAACCTTGCCGATGCGGGTAAGCTGGTCGCGCACCTGCTCGGTCTTGAAGCGCAGCTGCTCGGTGTAGGGCAGATTCTGCCACTTACAACCTCCGCAGACTCCGAAGTGGGAGCAGAAGGGCTCCTCGCGCAAGGGAGAGCGCTTGACATACTCCGTAACGACACCCTCCATAAAGCGGCGGCGTTTGTTGCGTATCTGGACATTTACGACATCTCCCGGAACGGTCATCGGGACAAATACCACAACATCATTCCAACGTCCCATCGCCTTGCCCTCGGCAGCAAGAGTCGTAATTTCGAGCCCCTCGATAAGGGGATATTGAGCCTTTTTGCGAGCCATAGTTACTAAATTTTGTGCAAAGGTAAGAATAATTTGGAAATCTGTCCCCTTTTTTAACGAAAGGAGTACAATGAGGCATCAGGTTTGGTTATCTGCAATAAAATTTTTACCTTTGTATGGGGAATTGTGGTTCCTCGAACTAAAAAACCGATTTTTTGTTATGGAAAAAAGATTGGAAATCAACTTTCGTCATTACGACTCGATAGCCCAGATGCCCGCCGAGGAGCGAGTTTTGGTCGAGGAGGCTCAAAATGCCCTCAAGCAGGCACATGCTCCCTATTCGAAGTTCAATGTGGGTGCGGCTGCTCGTCTGCGCAGCGGAAAGATTATGCACGCTGCAAACTTCGAGAGCGAGGTCTACCCTGCCGGCTTGTGTGCCGAGCGTTCGTTGCTCTTCTATCTGCAAACCAACTTCCCCGATGATGTTGTCGAGGCATTGGCTATCGCTTCCGAGCCCTCGGAGAGGGAGTGCTACCCCTGCGGTCAGTGTCGTCAGGTGTTGGTCGATGTCGAGCGCAGACAGGGTGCTCCAATGCGTATTATTATGTCGGGCGCAGGCACCGCTTCGGTGGTTGAGCGTGCGGCAGATTTATTACCCTTTACATTCAAATTGTAATGTTCCGACCCGAAGACTTAATATACGAAGATAACCATATAATGGTCGTTGCCAAGCGCTGCGGCGACCTGGTGCAGCCCGACCCCTCGGGCGAGAGTGCACTCGAAAATGAGATAAAGGCATTCCTCAAGGTGCGCGACCATAAGGAGGGCAATGTCTTTTTGGGCGTGGTGCACCGCATAGACCGCCCCGTGAGTGGAGCGGTGCTCTTTGCCAAGACCTCGAAGGCGTTGGCTCGCCTGAATGAGATGTTGCGCAACGGAGAGATTGCGAAGACCTATTGGGCAGTGGTCGAGAATATGCCCCAAATCGAGGAGGGCGAACTGCGCCACTGGATTTTGCGTGACGGCAAGACCAACCGTTCACACGTCTACAACGCTCCGAAAAACGGAGCCAAGGAGGCTCGTCTGCGCTACCGAATGTTGTGCCGTAGCGACCGCTATACGCTGCTCGAGGTGGAGCTCTTGACGGGTCGTCACCACCAAATTCGCGCCCAACTGTCGAAGATTGGTTGCCCGATTAAGGGCGACTTGAAGTATGGCGCCAAGCGCTCTAATCCCGATGGCGGCATCTCGCTCCATTCGAGGGCTGTGGAGTTCCTGCACCCCGTGCGCAAGGAGCCTATGCGTATCGAGGTGGCAGTACCCCGAGAGGAT
Source organism: Alistipes sp. (assembly GCA_017631055.1). GTDB lineage: Bacteria > Bacteroidota > Bacteroidia > Bacteroidales > Rikenellaceae > Alistipes. The sequence continues at coordinate 13,093 of JAGBTZ010000013.1, read as the reverse complement.
AATCTGTGGCGATATTTCGAGGAGGCGGTAAGTTAGTCGGCTATGAGATTGCTTATTCAACGTGTCCGCCGTGCTGCCGTGGAGATTGGCGGCGAGGAGTTTTCGTGCATAGGCCAGGGTCTGTTAGTCTTCGTGGGTATCGAGGCTGCGGATGGAGATGAGGATATCGAGTGGCTTGTGAAGAAGTTGCTCGGACTGCGTATCTTCGATGACGAGCAGGGGGTGATGAATCTCGATGTGCGCCAGGTGGAGGGCGAGGTGCTCGTTGTGAGCCAATTTACGCTCCACGCCTCGACCAAGAAGGGCAACCGCCCATCCTATATTCGCTCGGCTCCGGAGGCCGTATCGCGCCCACTTTACGAGCGCTTTGTCGCCAAGGTCGAGGCGGAGTTGGGGCGCAGAGTGCCGACCGGAGAGTTCGGTGCCGATATGCAGGTGTCGCTCGTAAATGACGGTCCTGTGACAATTTGGATTGATTCGAAAAACAAAGAATAGATAAAATGAAGAGATTTTTTATGCTTCTGCTTGCAGTGTCGCTTGTTTGCGCCTGCGGAGATGTCGAGCCCTTCCCCGGGGATAACGACAAAGACAAAGTTGAAAACGAAGGCGGTCAGGGTGGCTCCGGAGATAACGAGTCGGGCGACGAAGGTGGCTCCGACAGCGGCAACCAAGGTGGCGAAGACTCAGGCAATGAGGGCGACCAAGGCGGCAACGAGGGAGGCAACGAAGGAGGCTCGGGCAATGAGGGCACTCAGACTCCTGCCGAGCAGGCCGAGATTGTAATCACTCCTGCAAGTGCCGGCTGGCCGACAACCTACCCCACATCGCAGAGCACATTCAAACTCGACAATTACGATTACTACCTACTCAACGCTGCGATTTATGATGCAGGCAAAGGTATGCAGTTCAAGAAGCAGACCGGCTATATTGCCAACAAGAGCGTGTTCGGCACATTAGTAAGCGTAGAGGTTGTCAAGGGTGGCGCACACACAGGTACGTTAGCTCTCTTCGTTGGCGACAGCGAAGTGCCAACTACAAACGAGATAAAATCGACCGAGACCGCGAATGGCTACCTCTTTGATTGCACCTCTCACAACGCCAAGTACTTCAAGCTTGCCAACAATAGTGGCAGCGTGGTATATCTCTCGGAGATTCGCATCACCTACCTCAAGAGTGGCAGCAACCCCGGAGGCGGCTCAGGCAACCAAGGCGGTGATGAGGGCGGCAACGAGGGTGGCTCAGGCAACGATGGTGGCAACGATGGTGGCGGAACAACGCCTACTCCCGACCCCAATCCTAATCCCACACCTGGTGGTGTCTATCGTTCGGGTTGGGCAGAGTTACCCGTAGAGGCCGAAAATCCCGACTACTACTACGCTCACCACCTCTGCGCCGGCATCGAGCATAATGCTCAGCGCAATGGCAAGGCTCGCAACTATACGGTATGTTTCAGTGCCGAGCACCACTGCCCCGTGTGGGTGGCTGCTCCGCGACACGACTGCTATGAGGGTAGTGCAAACCGCACAGATGCCTACAAGGCCGACCCCGAGATTCCGTCAAGCATTCAGTACAACAGCAAATCGACCGGTGGCGGATGTAATAAGGGACACATGCTCGGCTCGGCAGAGCGCACCTGTTCATCGGCAACCAATCGTCAGGTATTCTACTACTCCAATATCGCACCACAGTATTCGGATTCGTTCAATACCGGTGGTGGTGCTTGGAACAAACTCGAGGACCACGTTGACGGATTGGTCTGCGCCGACACGCTCTACATTGTCGTTGGTTGCCACTTCGAGAAGTTCTCGGACAAGAGAGGCAACACCGCTACCCCCGCCAAAATTTCGTTCGGAGGTCGTAGCGATGTATCGCGCCCAACGATGTTCTACTACGCACTGCTGCGCACCAAAAGGGGCAACACCAAGAAGGCTGTGTGGGATTGCACAGCAGACGAATTGCAGTGTGCAGCCTTCGTGAAGTGCCATGAGGCACCTAAGGGTTCGGAGGTTACCGAGCAGGATTTGATATCGATTTCCGAGCTCGAGAAGTTGGTCGGTGTGACCTTCTTCCCCAACGTGCCCAACGCTCCGAAGACGACCTACAAGGCCTCGGATTGGTTGTAGAGGTGTAATTCGCAATAAGCACAATTTAGTTGGAATGATCTACCCCTGGGGCGACGAAAGACCCTTCAACTCCTATGCGGGTTACTTCCGCCGAACATTTGGTGGCAGGGTACAGAAGGTGGCTGTAAATGCCGGCTTCACCTGCCCCAATCGTGACGGAACGGTCGGCACGGGCGGTTGTACCTTTTGTAATAACGGAGCCTTCACGCCCTCCTACTGCCAACCCTCGAAGAGCGTAACGCAACAAATCGAGGAGGGGATAGAGTTCCACCGCAACCGCTATCGCACCGCCTCGCGCTATCTAGCCTATTTCCAGTCATTTTCAAACACCTACGCCCCACTCGACCTCTTGCGCAAACTCTACGATGAGGCTTTGGCGCACCCCGAGGTGGCTGGCATTGTTGTCGGCACTCGCCCCGACTGTGTGGATGAGCAGAAGTTGGACTACTTCGCTGAACTGGCACACCAGAGGGGCAAGTATGTCGCCATAGAGTATGGTATCGAGTCGGTGAACGATCGCACACTGCAACTGATAAATCGCGGTCACGACTTCGCAACGGCACGGCAGGCGGTCGAGATGACGGCCGAACGTGGGCTGCATGTCGGAGCACACTTCATCCTCGGATTGCCCGGGGAGAGTGACCAGGAGTTAATCGAGCAGACCGAGATTATCAACTCGCTGCCGCTAACCACCGTCAAGTTCCATCAATTGCAAGTATTTGCGGGTACGGCTATGGCCGAGCAATACGACCGCGACCCGAGCATATTCAGATTTTGGGAGGTCGAGGAGTACATCGACCTCTTTATCGAGATTTTGCGCCGACTACGCCCCGACATTGTGGTTGAGCGCTTCGCAAGCGAAGCCCCTCCTCGCTACCACTATGGGCGCAATTGGGGGCTTATCCGCAACGAAACCTTGTTGGCAATGTTCGAGGCTCGACTTCGTAGCCGAGGTGCCTATCAGGGAGAACTGTTTTAATTCACAACTACCCACTCCTCCGGAGTGTTTTTCTCCTCCTTGAAAAGGAACAGAGTTAACTGTTTTACTTCTCTCCTCTAACCTTAACTCTTCCGGCTGCCACATCATCCTTATAGGCCTTGCTATACTTGGCACGACCAAGCGAGAAGCCCAAGCCCATATTCAGATTGACCGAACGCTGGCGCACCGGCAACAACATACGATTGCCCGAGGCTGCAGTCATCGGTGCAAACTTCAGGTCGATAAAGTCGGCTCCGAGGAAGAGGTTGAAGCCCGCAGGATGGAGGTTGAGTGCAAAGCCAAAGACTCCGGGCTGATTCTTATTGAGGAGCGTATGGCTGACGGTTGCCGTAAGCCAGCGCAGCGGCTTAAAGTTCACCGATGCGGTCAGTTCCGAATAGTTGAACATCTGGCAGAACTTGGTATGCGACAACAGACCAAAACTGATGCGATTGTTCAGAATGGTATACTCCGCACCCACGTTAATCGAGCAGTTCATACGTTGCAAATAGCCCTTAGGAGAGTCAACGCCCTCGAATGTGATATCCTCCTTATTGAGATCGACCTCGCCAGTCTGCAAATCAAAGCCATTGTAGGCAAAAGCGCCACCCATCTTGGCCGACACGGTTGCATTCTTGTTCCAACTGATAAAGCCCAGGTCGGTGACAGCAGCCGACACGCGCAGATGGTCATCAAGCAGGCGCACCTCGGCACCCAAATCGAATGCCACACCGCCATTGGTCATACCACCGATACCTACTTTCCCAATGTTCGAAAGCATCTCATCAACATCGACCTCCTCGCCCTCGGGAATCAATGCCTTAGCCATCGGAGCGCAACCCCTCAACTCGCCCGCCAAACGAGCCGAAACCGATTCGTCAGTGACGTTAATCATCGTATTATTCACATCGAGCGAGGCGTGCACCATTCCGACCAGACCCTTGACACGAAATCCTACGGTCGCAATCTCCTTAATCGGAATTGCTGCGCCCAGATAGGTCTCCATATAGGTATTCAGGCCCAGCGACATATTTTTCATGCTGTACTCGCCTTGTCCGAGGCTGGTAACCAACGAGAAGAACTGCTTGGGGATATTGGCACTTACATCCATCCTCACATTCATTCCGAATGACCAGAAGAAGCGCTTGGTATGAGCACCAAAGCCAACCAACTGCTCCGAAAGCGAGAGTTGCAACGTATTGTTGCGAGGCAGTCGCTTCAAGAAGTCGTTGCGGTCGACCGACTTATGCATAAAGGTAACCAATCCCTCCTTGGTCGGATAGAGCATATTCTCAATCGAAAGGAAGTTGTTGTTGACACCAAGGCTCACTCCTCCCAACATCGGGAAGTTTACATATCCGCGAGTCGGAGCCAACGCCGGGTTCATATCGGTACGGAATGTCGAGCCCTCCATAAAGTAAGAGGTGCGCACCTGTGCCATGGCTGCAATCGGCAAAGCCACGACAAACAAAAGTATTGCAATATATCGTTTCATTTTTCTACGCCTTTGGGTTATTCTTCTATCTCAATGCCATTCAAGTTGATGGTTATACCATCACGCAGTCGCAATCTAAACTTACCGCTTATATACTGTTCGGGCGACAATGCACTCGGAGTATGAGAGTTATTACGCAAGTTCAAGCGCAGACGCAAAGTCTTGATATTGTTCAAATCCTCGAGCTTACCCTCCTTACCCAGGTCGAGTTTCAGCACCAATGAAGAGTGCGCCTCTGGCTCGGCATCCTCGGGGTGGTGGCCGTGTATCATATTGTTGTGATCCTCGAATGTGATTTGCGCCTCCGAAGGCTCACCACTCTCATCGAAGCACTCAGCCGAGAGGATAAAGTCGAGCGGGATGGTGGTCGTAAAGTCGGCGAGGATGGCAACCTCTCCAATCTCCAGCATCGACAACATTGAGTTATCCTCACCCTTACCGCCTCCATTGGGGTCAACGTCCTCATCTGCCAGCGTAAATTCAGGCAACTCGACATCCTGCTCATAGCTGATATCGAAGTCGTGGCCAAACTCCAGCGGAATCTCGACAGAATAGCCATACTCCAACTCGTATTGAGGCTTGGTCAGGTCGATAACATGCACCACCGAGAGGTCCGAAGCGACCTTCAACTCTACCTCGATTTTCGAAGGCAGCGTACCGTGGAGCAATCGCTCCAAATCGACCTCCACGAAGGTCACACCCTCCTTGTTGGCAAACTCGTCACGGCGATTGCGAGTCGACACAACCACATTGGTACGGCCCCCGTCCTTGATGTGCACATCCTCGACATCAACACGATTTGAAGCCATATAATTACCGTCAGCATCGTAGGGCTTAAGCGCCAATGATGCATTGAACGGAATATTAACCGGATTGTCGATGCTAAATCGGATAACCGGATCAACTGCCAGATTTTCAATCTTCAACCCCGCATTTGCCAACTCGCCAATCTCGATTGCGGGGAGATTCTCGGGCTCGAAGGTGTAATCCAACTTGCCATAGAACTTCGACACCTGCACATCATCAATCGCAAAATCGAAGTTGAGTTTCGCACTCTCGGCCTCAAGGTTGATATTGGAGCCGGCATCAATCGACACACCTCCCGTAACCGAAAATCTCTCATCGATAACTATCTCGCGAGCACCCTTCTCTCCGGTAATCTCGGGCAAGTTCTCGATTGCATCAACCTCAATCTCCACGATATCGAAGTGGGCATCTTCGTTGGGTCGCCACTCGATGTGGTCAAGACGAAGGATGTTGTCGCCATTGGGCGCCTTCTCGATAAACTGCTGACCATCCGTAGGATGAATCAACTTTTTGAAGTTGACCGACAGGCTTAAATAGACCTTATCCACAGGGAAGACCTCACCCTCGGGATGCGAGATGCCGAGCTTAACCTTCACCTTCTCGCCCTTGGGAGTCTGCACCTCCAATCGATCGATCTCTACAAGCTCATCAGGCACCGAAATCGTATGCTCTATGCGCGGCAACTTATCCTCATCGAGCTTGAAATCGAAATACTGCTCCTTGAGTTTCACACGGCTCGCAGCCAAATCGACATACATATGCGACTCCTCGATAACGGTCTTAATGTTGACCGTTTTCTGAGGAGGCAACACCTCCGAGAGCATAAACTGCGTTCCGCCCGCGAGGTTGCTGATGTGGGATTGGATAGCAGCCTTAATCGAGAGCTGTCCCGCATTGAGCACCATATTACCCTTCGAGCAATCAATGCCCTTCAGATTAAAGGTCACACCACGCTCGAGTTGGCGCATCGGAGCCACAATTTTATTGGTCGCAATATCCAACCATCCATTAGCATCACGCTCGAAGATAAAGCACTCCGGCAGTGACACCTCGGCAGCCAGGGCATCGCTCTTGAGCCACGACAAGCCCTCGATACTCATCGTAATCGGGGCTGATTGGAGAGCAATGTACTCTATCGACTCGATACTCTCGGGGACTCCGTTCAGGGTGTAGACGATATCCGAAGTGTGATTCTCGTTGTCGATAACGATGTCGTTAATCACAATCTCCATATCGCGGAATGCTGGAGTGAGGTGGAGTGCAATTTGAGGCACACGCTCAAGGTCGCAATAACCCTTAACCGATTCGAACTCGTAGTCGAACTCGTAGGTTATCTCATCATTGATATTCATCGCTCCACGAGCAATGCTCTTCTGCGAGAAGTCGATGCTCTGCAACCACGCCTTCAGTACCACCGACTCTGCTCCGGCCGACACTCTGTAGTTCTTGACCTCAAGTTTATTGCCAAGCACCTTGCCGAATGAATCCACCAACACATAGTTCGAGGGGAAGAGGGCTGTAAGGTTGAGCACACCGCCGCCATTAACGCTCTTCAAGCCATTGAATGACAACTCGACCTCTATCGGCGAGCCTTTCTGATCATACTCATCTCCGAAGTAGATTTTACCCACACTGCGAATCTGCTCGGGCATATTAAACGAAGCGGTGAAGGGGACCTTGCCACTATTCGAGAACGAGAGCTCGCCCAACGCCGGAGCGATTGTTCCCGAGGGGATATCGACCCCGAGATCCAAATTCACACCTGTTGAGAATTCGATTGGCTCGAATTGGGGCGCAACCCCAAGGTCGGGATAACCCATCACAAATGACGAGGCAACACTGCCGAAGATAAAGTCCGCAGGCAGTGACGGAGCCGTGAAGTCTATCTGGTCCATCTTAGGCAACAAACCAGAGAGCACCGGCAACGAGAGTCCTTCGACCGAGATCTTCTCGTTCTCGCCCTCAAATTTCACGGTGTAGACTCCATCTTGGGCAACAAGACCCTCGAGCCCCTCACCGAGCATCTGCTCGAGCGAGGTACGCTCCATCTTACCCAGCGGGATAACCACCTCCTCGCCACCGATAGTCACCTCCGATGAGATGTTGTCGAGGTTGTAGTCTTCATCCACGCAAGCCACTGTCAATGCTGACAGGCAAATCATCAATACACCAAGCATTGACGACTTCACTTTTGCAGTAAAAATCTTCATATTATTCAAGTTTGTCTATTTTCGTTCAGGGAGAAACCTACCTTATATATCGCAAATTTAATAAAAATAACCATAATCCCGCATTGCAAATCGTAAAAAATAGTAAAAATGTGTAAATTTGTATCGCTATGTCGCAAAACGAACGGCCATCACTCAAGGAGCAGGTTGCCCTACTGCCGCTCGACCCGGGAGTCTACCAATTTCTCGACTCTGCGGGGCGGATAATCTATGTCGGCAAGGCAAAATCGCTCCGCAAGAGGGTTAGTTCCTACTTTGTTCAGAGCAAGGAGCACAGCGCCAAGGTGCGCATTATGGTCCGCCACATAGTCGAAATTCGCCACATAGTCGTAGGTAGCGAGACGGATGCTCTGCTGCTCGAAAACTCGCTTATCAAGAGCCTGCAACCGCGCTACAACATCCTGCTCAAGGATGATAAGACCTACCCCTGGATAGTTCTGCGCCACGAGCCCTTCCCGCGCATCGAATCGACTCGCCGACTGGTGCGTGACGGCTCGCAATACTTCGGTCCATACGGCTCGGTGGCGATGCAGAGGGCTATTTTGGAGTTTATCCGCGAGGTTATTCCTCTGCGCACCTGCAAGCTCAACCTCTCGCCTGAGAGGATAGCCCGAGGCAACTATTCGACCTGCCTGCAATACCATATCGGTAACTGCAAAGCCCCCTGCATCGGAGCCCAGAGTCCCGAGGAGTACGCTTCTCATATCGAGATGGCGACAGCCATCCTGAAGGGCGATTTGCGCCCCGTGCGCAGTTACCTCGAGGAGGAGATGGGACGAGCCGCTGCCGAGCTGCGCTTCGAGCAGGCACAACGCTTCAAGGCGAGGCTCGAGGCGCTCGAAAACTACCGTTCACGCTCGGTTATCGTGAGCGCCAAAATTGTCGATGTCGACATCTTCTCGCTCCTCACCGATGAGGCCGACGACACCGCCTACTGCAACTTTATACGCATCCGCCAAGGGTCGGTTACGGGAGTCTACACAGCGCGCCTGACAGCCGGAGCCGAGAGCAGCAAGGAGGAGATGCTTTCGATGGGTATTCAGCACATTGTCGAGAACATTTCGGGCGCCCTTTCGCGCGAGGTGATTGTTCCGTTTATGCCCTCGGCTGCGATTTTGTTCGATGGCGTGACCTTCACCATCCCCAAGCGTGGCGAGAAGGTCGACCTGCTGAACTTCTCGCTCAAGAGTGCGCGTATCTACCGTGCCGAGTGCCTCAAAAATCTCGAAATCAAGAATCCTGAACGCCACACCGACCGCCTTATGGAGGCTATGCGCCGAGAACTGCACCTCGACCACGAGCCTCGCCATATCGAGTGCTTCGATAACTCCAACCTGCAGGGTACCAACCCCGTAGCCTCGTGCGTAGTCTTCCGTGACGGCAAGCCCTCGCGCAAGGAGTACCGCCACTTCAACATCAAGACGGTAGTCGGAGCCGATGACTTTGCCTCGATGCGCGAGATTGTCGGACGTCGCTACCGCCGACTACTTGACGAGGGGGCTTCGCTGCCCGACCTTATCATTGTCGATGGAGGCAAGGGACAACTATCGAGCGCCTACTCCGTTCTCTGCGAGTTGGGTATCGAGGGTCGGGTGCCGATTGTCGGCCTTGCCAAACGCATCGAGGAGATCTACTTTCCCCACGATCCCTTACCCTATTACCTATCGCGCACGGGCGAGCCGCTGAAGGTTGTTTGCCATATCCGCGATGAGGCACACCGTTTCGGCATCACCTTCCACCGCCAAAAGCGCAGTAACGCCTTCCTCCACAGCGGACTTGAGGAGGTTCGCGGGCTTGGCGAGAAAAGTATCTCAGCTCTGCTCCGCAAATTCCGCACGATTTCGCGCCTGAAAACCGCCTCCGAGGCCGAATTGGCTGAGGTTGTAGGCCTTTCGCGTGCCCGACTGGTACGCGAGTGGCTCGAAAAAAGGGGGTAAATCATTTGGTTTTTAGGTTTTTAATCCCTAATTTTGTGACGTTGTGTGACCATTAAAACGTACTCACAAACAATTTTGTTCATTTTTATATTAACCTCAACTCATTAAAAATCAGACGTATGAGAACTAAAAATCTCGCAAATCGAGGGGGGGGGGAAATTTGTCCTCTCCGCCTATGTAGCACCTGATCTGCTGCTACATGAATTTTCAGTAGAACGTGGCTTCGCAGACTCCTTAGAGGGAGATGCATGGACTAAGTCCGAAGAGGAAGATCTTTAGTCGTTAACCGCTTAAACCGTAAAACCATGAAGAAGATGTTTTTATCGGCGCTCGCGGTAGCGGCGCTCGCATTTGTCGGATGTACCGAGGATGCAACCAATGATTTGGCACAGAACGGTGGTGCAGCCGTAGAATTGCACGAAATCACTTTCGAGGCTGAAATCGAGCAGCCTTCGCGTACCTCTCTCGTTGACCCGGGCACGGGCACCTCTTACGTTTGCTGGGATGCTGATGATGTTATCGGCATTGTCGGCGATGACAACGAAATCTATCAGGCTACAATCAAAACAGGCGCCGGCTCTGCATGGGCAACCTACAGTGCATCGCTCCCCGAGGGTGTTGAGCCACTTGCGGCTTTCTATCCCTATCAGTTCGCTCGCGAAACTAAGAGCGGTGTTACTCTGAGTAATGGCTCTTTCTCGCTCAATCTTCCCGCATTCCAGACCTACAAGGCTGGCAGTGTTTTCGGCGATGACGAGAATCTGATGGTCGGCATGTTCGCAAATGGCAACAACGGCCCCAAGTGTTCGTTCAAGAGCGTGATGGGTGCTTTCGAGTTCAAGTTCACCGGTTCGCAGAAGGTCGAGGCTATCACCGTTAAGGCATCGTCTGGCTCACAGAAGATGTCGGGTCCTGCAACTGTTAATCCCAGTGCAAAGGTCCTCACCATGGGCACCACTAACGCTTCATTCAGCTTCGTATCTCTAGAAGTTCCCGAGGCTGTAACTCTGAACTCGTCAAAGGCTACTTCGTTCTATGTATTGGTACCGGCAGGCACCTACGAGGCTCTCCAGATTGGCGTTATGACCGAGGATGGCTCGTATGTTCGCACCGCAACCAAGGCACACACCGTAAAGGCGGGCGAGATTAAGCCTATCAACTGCGGCAACCTCGACACCATGATTGACGAGAGCAAGGCTACAAACATCTCGGCCGATGGCTATGCAAACTGCTATGTAGTTGTTCCCAACGGTGCAGAGCAGACCTACTCATTCGAAACCAAATATGTTGATGGTACTGCGATTACAACCTGCGATTACCACACCAACAACAATTCATTCAAGAATCTGGGCGAGGTCTTGGAGCCGCATATGGCACAAATTCTCTGGGCTGAGGATACCAATGTCGCTTACGATATTCAGTTCGACAAGGCTAATGGTAAAGTTTATTTCAAGAATAACGGAAAGGCGCTCGGTAATGCTCGCATTATACTCTGTTGCGACCAGATTGGCCTTAACCGCACAACACCCGCCGGTCCGATTATTTGGGGATGGCATATTTGGTCTACACCAAGCACCCCTGCAGTTGGCATCGTAGTTGATCCAAACAGTGTTAAAAACAACGACACTGCCGCACAGGCAGCAGCACGCACCAAGATTAACTTGATGGACCGTAACCTTGGTGCAACCTGGACTGCGACCACCGTTAGCGAGGTAAACAACATGACCGTCCAGAATGCAGCAGATGCACTCGGTCTCTTTTATCAGGCAGGAAATGTAAGCCCCTATCCACGCCCAGCAGAATTCGGCGACACGAGAGACAAGTGGGTTTGGGCTCGCGCTAAGTATCAGTATGGATTCCAGCAATACACACAGTATTGGACTAATAGTGCCTCTATCAAAACCTCAGTTGGTGATAATCTCCAGATGCCTTTCTACAAGTATAGCGATTCGTACACCCCATCCGACAATAACTACACAGGATCAACAGCGCGCAACTCTTGGTTAAAGAAGGACTTCCGACTCGGAGGTACTAAGGGCTCGGGTGATGCGAATGTGCCCATTTTGTGGAGTAACGATTTCAAAACCAACTACGACCCATGTCCTCCGGGATGGCGAGTTCCTCACCAGGGCAACTTGTATCAGTGGGTTACTGGTGCATCAAGGACTATTGCAAATGTCGGCACCGGCGCAGTTAACAAGTTGTTTGCCAAGGATGCAACTTATGGTCAGTATATTACCTACAACGGCGTTGATGTCTTCTTTACTCCTGCCACCGGATATTTGTCTCAAGGTAATATGGGCAGCCTCCAGCATGGTTATTTCTGGGGTTCGCCTTACGGAACCACAACCTACACATCAACAACTACAGATGGTGAGACCACAATAAAAACCGTCTACAATAGTGGTTCGAAAGCTATCACGAATGATACTCCTCAAAACAATGGCTCTGATAACATCTGGCCGCAGGCTGCCAGTGGTTTCCAGATGCGTTGCGTGAAGAAAAACTGAACTTCCACATCAACCGCTGCATCTTATGATGTAGACGAGGCTACGGATTTTTAACCGAATTCGTACACTATAAAAAACAAGCGACCTCCCATTGCTGGAGGTCGCTTGTTTTTTGTCCTGGTTAGGGAGGTTAGAGAGATTAAGGAGGTTAAAGCAAATTCCCCATATTCCCCATATTCCCTATATTCCCTATATTCCCTAAATTCCCTAAACTCACTAAACTCTCGCCCCTACTTCCTCTTCTTCTTGCGCACCGACCAGCCAAAGTGGCCGAGCGATTTGCCGAGGGTAAAGTACTCGCCGTGCGAGTAGGCCATAAGTCCCGCGCGCACCATATCGAACTTGCCCTTATCGTCGAGATACTGCTCATCGACCGCCACATTGACCACCTCGGCGATAAACATATCGTGGGTGCCCAGGGGGATAATCTGCTTCACGCGACACTCGATACTCACGGGCGACTCCTCGATAAGGGGCGCCTTCACAACCGATGCAGGCGAGGGGGTAAGTCCCATCTCCTGCCACTTATCGTAATCCTTGCCCGACCTCACGCCACACCAATCCGTAGCACGAGCCAGAGCCTCGGTCGTAAGGTTGATGACGAACTCTCCCGTGCGCTTGATAATATCGTAGGAGTGGCGCTCGGGGCGCACCGAGATATAGCACATAGCGGGGTCGGAGCAGATGGTGCCGGTCCACGCCACGGTCAGCATATTGTACTCTTCGGGGGTCGCACCACAACTCACCAGCACCGCCGGCAAGGGGTAAATCATCGTTCCTGGTCTCCAATTTTGTTTCATAGTCGTCAGCATTAGCAATTGGGGTAATCTGTGCATCTTTCGCAAGTTTTAGGGTATTTTAGCTTTTGCGAGAGGCCGCGAGAGCCTTCCAACGCCCCAAAAAACATCAAAAGTTGAGCAAAGATAGCGATTTTACGGCAGAAAATTTGGAATTAGAAAAAATATATCTATCTTTGCACCGCAAAAATGATGGTGCCATAGCTCAGTTGGTAGA
>JAGBTZ010000012.1 GCA_017631055.1 Alistipes sp. | reverse complement strand
GAGATTGCTGCTACTGCAATGCTCATCATCCATTTCATCAGATTTTTCATAGCCTTGCAATAGTTTAGAAGTTACCCAAATCGTTGGTGTTGTCGTCATCGGCCGAGCCGCTTTCCCATCCGGCCGAGCCGGTTCCGCTCGCTGCGAAGCCCTGCTCAACGGCAACCTCCGCAACGTTAATCATAGGTGAGAAATACCCCCCCCTATGGGTTAAAGTGCTGATTTTCTTCATTTTGAAATAATTATGTTTAAGTATGTGAATTTGGGACAAAGGTATGAATAAACTTTGTAAATCAAAAGAATAGACAAAAAAATAATGTCCGGACTGCTCCGGACACTATTTTTAAGAAGCAATAAGCTCCGTTTCGTTCTTGCGAACTACTCCTCTGCGGGAGCCTCGGTAGCCTCAACCTCTGCAGCCTCCTCAGTAGCCTCTGCAGCAGCGGCCTCTGCCTCAGCAGCAGCCTTCTTCTCTGCGATAGCCTTTGCACGATCCTCTGCAATCTTGGTCTCAGCAGCCAAACGAGCCTTCTCAGCAGCCTTAGCGTCAGTAGCAATCTTGGTAACCTTTGCAGCTACCTTGCCCTCCTTCTCGCCGAGCCACTTATTGAACTTTGCCTCAGCATCGCTCTCCGAGAATGCACCCTTAGCTACACCACCGAGCAGGTGCTTCTTGTACAATACACCCTTGTACGAAAGAATCGCACGAGCAGTGTCAGTAGGTTGTGCGCCCTTCATTAACCAACCCAATGCTTGCTCGAAGTTCAGGTCGATTGTAGCAGGATTCGTGTTGGGATTGTAGGTACCCAATTTCTCGATAAACTTACCATCACGTGGCGCTCTGCTATCTGCAACAACAATGTGGTAGAAAGCATAACCCTTCTTACCATGTCGTGCCAAACGAATTTTAACAGCCATTTTGCTATAAAATTTAATAAAGTTAATAAAATACGCTAACCCACTTTGGGTTTTCAAGCCCGCAAAGATAACTATAATTTTGACAATTACAAAAATAATTGAAAATTATTGGTTGCTGCCTATGCTACTTTGAGTGTGATGGCTTGCTCCTCGCGCTCGATGGTAACTCTGCCACCAAGGCTGAGTCGTCCCTCGATAATGAGGGTCGAGAGGGGCTCCTCCACCTCGTTGGTTAGCAGGCGTTTGAGCGAGCGAGCACCATAACGCTCACTGTATCCCATTTGGGATAATAACTCTTTGGCCTCGGGGGTGATGCTTATCGTGTAACCCAATCGCTTGGCTCGTGCAAACACCTTTTCGAGTTCCAATTCGATGATGCGCTCCACATCCGAAGCCTCCAGAGAACGGAATGCGATAATATCGTCTACTCGGTTGAGAAACTCGGGCGAGAATATACGCTCGAGAGCCTTGCGATACTCTGTCGGCTCCTCGTTGGCAGTCGCTCTCTCGGCCGGAGAGGTGGCGTATCCCACCCTTGCGGGGCGCTCCGATTTTTCGCGACTGCCGGCATTCGAGGTCATAATTATTATGGTATTGCGGAAGTCGACCCTTCTGCCGGCACCATCAGTCAGATGTCCCTCATCGAAGAGTTGGAGCATCGTGTCGAAGACCTCAGGGTGAGCCTTCTCTATTTCATCGAGCAGGATGACCGAGTAGGGGTGTCGGCGTACCGCTTCGGTCAGTTGTCCGCCCTCGCCATATCCGACATATCCCGGGGGTGAGCCGATGAGTCGTGAGATGTTGTGCTTTTGGCTGTACTCCGACATATCGATACGAATCAAACCTCGCCTTTGGTCGAAAAGGTGGTGTGACAACTCCTTTGCCAGCAGGGTTTTGCCTACTCCCGTAGGTCCTACGAAGATAAAGACTCCGATTGGGCGATTCTCCTCTTTGAGCCCTGCTCGCGAGCGATGTATCGAGCGAGTGATGCGCTCCACCGCCTCGTTCTGACCAATGATGCGGGCCGAGAGTGCGGAGTGGAGGCTCTTGATGCGCTCTCGTTCGTTGCCGGTAATGCGCTCGATGGGTATGCCCGTAATCGAAGTTATCACTCGTGCAATATCCTCGGCATTGATAGGGGTCGGATTTGCCGCAAGCGAGCGTTGCCACTCGGCTCGGCTCTCGCTGATTTTGGCTCGCAGTGCCACCTCGTGAAGACGTGCAGCGGCTGCTCGCTCGTAAACCAATGCCTCGACCGCCTGTCTGCATTCGTTGCGAGCCTTGGTTAGCTCCTGCTCGAGCGAACGGATTTCGGTCGGCTCTTTAGCTGCGAGGGTGTGGGCTCGTGAGCCTGCCTCATCGAGAATATCGAGTGCTTTATCAGGGAAGTGGCGGTCGGTGATATAACGGTCGGTGAGCGAGATGCAAGCCTCGAGAGCCTCGGCGCTGTAGCGCACGTTGTGGTGTTGTTCGTACCCGGGTGCCACTTTGCGCAAAATCTGCAGTGTCTGCTCTCGGGTTGTCGGCTCGACCATCACTCGCTGGAAACGGCGCTCGAGGGCTGCATCGCTCTCGATACTCTCGCGGTATTCGTCGAGGGTGGTGGCGCCTATGGTCTGCAACTCGCCACGAGCGAGGATAGGTTTGAGAATGTTGGCCGTGTCGAGGCTGCCTTGCGAGGAGCCGGCACCCACTATGGTATGAATTTCGTCAATAAATACGATTGTATCCCTCCTCTTGCGAAGCTCCTCCAAGAGTTGTTGGATGCGCTCCTCGAACTCGCCACGAAACTTGGTGCCGGCAACGAGTGCGGTGACATCGAGTGCAAACAGACGTTTCGAGGCGAGCGTGTAGGGTACCTCTCCGGCCACAATGCGGAGTGCCAATCCCTCGACTATGGCGCTCTTACCCACGCCAGCCTCGCCGATAAGTACGGGGTTGTTCTTCTTGCGGCGCGAGAGAATCTGCACCACACGCTCAATCTCCTGATTGCGCCCGATTACGGGGTCGATTGCACCCTTGCGGGCAAGTGCCGTAAGGTCGGTGCCGAACTTCGTTAGAGGGTCGGTCGCCGAACGAAACTCTTCGCGCGAGGGCTCCTCCAGCCTTGGATGGCTTAGTGAGGGTGTGATGCTTATCTGCTTGTTGGTCAGTCGTAAAGCCTCTTCGACCAACTCCTCGGGCGAAATGCGATACATCCTCATTATGCGTGAGGAGCAAGTCGTGTTGTCTTGTGCTATGGCGACTATTGCGTGAATTGTCGAGATGTTTTGAGTATCGGTATTGGCCTTGCGCAACTCCTCGATGAAGCTCTTGAAAAACTCCTCTGGAGAGTTCGAAATTTCGGGCTCGGCTGCCGCTTCGTGTTCGATGCGCAGTGTCATCTGATAGAGTTCCCAATCCTTGAGCCTTGCCGTGAGCACTTGGTGTGCTAACGAGCCCTCCGAACGGATGATAGCCAACATTAGATAATCCTTCAGTGCGCGGTTGCTACCGGACTTTGAGGTGTCGAATATGACTGAGGCAATGATGCCTTCGAGAGTCTTTGAAATCTTTATCTGCATCTGTGTCTACTCTATATTAAATTCCGGCATAATAACGCCACGAATAGACACTCTATTATATCGCTAAACGGCGTGAAATAGTCGTGGAAAGGCTATCTCGCTAAGTGTTAGTAAGATGTGGGATAAAATAATTTATTGTATTTTTACTTTCGAGGCCACTCCCAAATCTCCATATTGCGAATTTCGGTGCCGTCAATCTCGAAGCGCACTGCGGTACGCACCTTGTGAGGCCCGTACTCCCCCGCAGCGCCAGGATTGATATGGAGCAGGTTGTAGATGGGGTCGTAGATGATTTTGAGGATATGGGAGTGTCCGGCAACGAAGATTTTGGGTCGGCACGCCTGAATCTTTGCAACGGCACGAGGGTCATAACGGCGTGGATAGCCTCCGATGTGGGTCATCAGTACATCGCACTCCTCAACGCGGAAATAGGCGAAGTCGTTGTAGGCTCGGCGTGTAATACCTCCGTCAATGTTGCCATAGACAGCTCGCAGAGGCTTGAAGGCGGCGATGGTGTCGGCCAACTCGATTGAGCCGATGTCGCCGGCATGCCACACCTCGTCTACATCGCACAGAAACTCTCGCAGCGGCTCGTCAAAGGTGCCGTGAGTGTCGGATATAACGCCTACTTTTACCATCGGCTAATAGTTGGAGTTCAGATAGTCGGTCGGCAGGAAGAAGGTCTTGCGCTCGGGTAGCGAGAGGTCCTGAATGTGGGTGCTGCGCTGTTGGCGGCTACCCTCGTCGACAAACTCTTCGAGGAAGAGCAAAATCTCAGCGTGGTTGTTGTGCATAGGCTCCCAAGCCATGGCGTGGGTCTGATACTCGACCGAGTAGAACCAGTAGGGTACTCCCACCTCGTGGAGTTCCTTGGCGATATACTTCGAGCCGTACATTCCACAACCGAAAAAGGCCATCTTATTGTAGGGGACCTGTGTGTCGGAGTTGCCGTGGAAGAGCAGGGTAGGAGCCGTGGCTGCGCTCCACTCGGGCGCTCCTCCCAAGGTGAATACTGCGCCCGCAAACGAGATTATGCCCGCATAGTTAAATCCTTCGGGCAACAATTCGCAGAGGGGGAGTTGATTACAAATGGTATGCTCGCCCTGCAGAACGGTGATTGCTCCAGCGCTTGAGCCCGAGGCGATGATCTTCGTTGGGTCTATATTCCACTCCTCGGCTTTGGCGACAACGTAGGATGTTGCACTGAAGAGATCCTCGACCGCAAGATTGATGGTGTTGCGGAAGAGCGGGAAGAAGTCGAGAACACCGACCCCCTTTGCATCCTTCATTCCGAGGCGGTAATCAATCGACACCACATCGTAGCCGTTGCTCTGCAGAAATTCGAAGTAGGGTATGTCGGCCTTCTTGTCGCGTACTCCGTGCGAAAAACCGCCGCCAAAGACGAACATCACACAAGGGCGTTTGCCCTCCACGGGTGCTGCATAGTGGTCAAGGCGCAGTGAGTCGGTGCCCTTTACTGCGTAGAGATGTGTCGTTTTGCCCGCAGGCTCTGCCGCCCAAAGTGTTTGAACGGCAAATATGAATATCATAATGAGTGTGATAACTTTTGCTTTCATCGCAATTTTGAATTTTGAATTGTGAAAAAGTGTTACTTTTTCCATAGTTGGTTCATTCTCTCGGCAATCTTAGCCTCTGTCGGGTTGGAGGTATTGGGGTGGTAGAACTGCTTCTCCTTGAGCGTGTCGGGCAGGAACTGCTGCTCGACAAAGTTGCCCTCGAAATCGTGTGCATACTTGTAGCCCTTGCCATAGCCCGACTCCTTCATTAGCTTCGTGGGAGCATTGCGCAGGTGGAGCGGTATGGGACGGTTGGTCGTATCGTGCGCCACGAAATCCAATGCCTCGTTAATCGCCATATAAGCCGAGTTGCTCTTGGGGCTTGTGGCTAAGTAGATGGTCGTCTCGGCGAGGGTTATGCGAGCCTCGGGCATACCGATTTTGTGAACGGTGTCGAAGCAGGCATTCGCCAACAGAAGTGCGTTGGGGTTGGCAAGTCCGATATCCTCCGAGGCGAGGATTACCAATCGGCGGGCGATGAAACGAGGCTCCTCGCCACCGGCCAACATTCGCGCCAAGTAGTAAATCGCTGCATCGGGGTCGCTTCCGCGCACACTCTTGATGAATGCCGAGATTACGTCATAGTGCTGCTCGCCATTCTTGTCGTAGAGGGCGATGTTTTGTTGCAGGCAGTCGGTAACGTATTGGTCGTCAATGGTGATTTTGCCATCGGTTGCTCCGACCAGAATGTCGAGAATGTTGAGCAACTTGCGGGCATCGCCACCCGAAAATTTGAAGAGCGCAGCCGTTTCGCGCACCTCGATTTCGCGCTTCTGAAGTTCGCTATCGGTCGTGAGTGCACGATCGAGCAGATGTTGCAGGTCGGCATCATCCATCGGGTTGAGTGTGTAGACCTGGCAACGGCTCAAAAGCGGTGAGATAACCTCGAAAGAGGGGTTCTCGGTGGTGGCACCGATAAGGGTTACAATGCCCTGCTCCACAGCCCCGAGCAGAGAGTCCTGCTGGCTCTTGTTGAAGCGGTGAATTTCATCGATAAAGAGGAATGGCGGGCGTTGGTTGAACAGATGCTGACGCTTGGCGCTCTCGATAACCTCGCGCACCTCCTTCACGCCTGAAGTGACTGCCGAGAGTGTGAAGAACGGGCGCTCGAGCGTTGCCGATACGAGCTTGGCGAGGGTGGTCTTGCCTACTCCCGGAGGCCCCCACAAAATAAACGAGGGGACATTGCCCGTCTCGAAGAATTTGCGGAAGACACCGCTCTTGCCCACAAGGTGCTCCTGTCCGATATACTCCTCTATGTTTGTGGGGCGAAGTCGCTCCGCCAAAGGTGCTGCCATAGTCACACGATTTAGAATCCGTTGATAATTATCACAAAAATAGAAGAAAAAATCGGAAATTTCTCTATCTTTGTAAAAAATAGAATAAAACTAAAACGAAATAACCTGATTATGAAGAGATTTTTTGCGATGGTAGCAACCTTTGTGTTGGCTTTGGTTGCTACTTCGGCAGTGGTTGCTGCCGAGAAGAGTTACTCGCTGTCCTCGCCCAACGGTCGTGTTGGAGCAACTATTACGGTGGGCGAGAAACTTACCTATGCCGTCGGTTTTGAGGGTAAAGCCGTGCTTGCCCCCTCGCAGATTGCGCTGCGCCTGGCGGATGGTGAGGTGCTCGGTGAGGGCGACCGACTTGTGAAGGCGAAGATCGCCTCGGTCGATAAGGTGGTGTTGCCACAATTCTATTTCCAAACCGAGATTGCCGACTGCTATAATGAATTGACACTCTCGTTCCGTGAGGGTTATTCGGTAGAGTTCCGCGCTTACGACGAGGGCGTGACCTATCGCTTTGTGACTATACGCAAGGAGTCGTATACGGTGGAGAATGAGGTTACCGAGTTCCGTTTTGCCGAGCCGGCAAAGGTGTGGCTTGCATACAATAACCTTACGGGTGAGAAGCGTGACCGCTATATGACCTCGTTCGAGAATACCTACACTCACTGCGCCCTCTCGGAGGTGGATGCAGAGCAACTCGCCTTCTCGCCTGTGCTCATTGAGTGTGCGGGAGTGAAGGTCTGCATCGCAGAGTCGGACGTGGAGGCGTATCCGGGTATGTTTCTCTGCAACCCCTCGGGCGAAAATGCTTTGGTGGGTCACTTTGCACCACTGCCTCGCCGCACCGAGGAGGGCGGACACAACAAGTTGCAGGGTATGGTGCGTGAGCGTGAGTCGTTCATCGCTAACTGCAAAGCCGAGCGTACAATGCCGTGGCGTATTGTGTTGGTTACGGATGATGACCGCACACTGGCTGCCAACGATATGGTCTACCGCTTGGCATCGCCATCGAGAGTTGAGGATACCTCATGGATTCGCCCTGGCAAGGTCGCTTGGGAGTGGTGGAATCACTGGGGAATCAATGGAGTGGATTTCGTTACCGGTGTCAATAATCCGACATATAAGGCCTATATCGATTTTGCTTCGAAGAATAATATCGAGTATGTGATTTTGGACGAGGGTTGGGCTGTGAAGTATGCCAATGACCTCAAGCAGATTGTCCCCGAAATTGACCTGCCCGAGTTGGTTAAGTATGCCGAGGAGCGTGGCGTGGGGCTGATTTTGTGGGCTGGCTACAACGCCTTCAATCGTGATATTGAGGGAATCTGTGCCCACTATTCGAAGATGGGTATCAAGGGCTTCAAGATTGACTTTATGGATCGTGACGATCAGGCGATGGTCGATTTCCACTACCAAGTAGCGGAGGCGGCAGCACGTCATAAGATGTTGGTAGATTTTCACGGAACCTACAAGCCTACGGGCCTTAATCGTACATATCCCAATGTCATCAACTTCGAGGCAGTATTTGGCCTGGAGCAGATGAAGTGGAGCCCGACAACGGTCAACCATGTTGAGTACGATGTAACGATGCCCTTTATCCGTATGCTGGCAGGTCCTATCGACTACACGCAGGGCGCAATGCGTAACGCCTCGAAGCGTAACTATCGCCCCGTGAGCCACGAGGCTATGAGTCAGGGAACACGTTGCCACCAGTTGGCGGAGTATGTTGTCTTCTTCTCGCCTCTGTCGATGCTTTGTGACTCGCCCTCGCAGTATGAACGCGAGAGGGTGAGCCTGCGATATATCGCCAAAATCCCGACCGTGTGGGATCAGACAGTGGTGCTCGATGGTAAGGTTGGCGAGTATATCGTTATGGCTCGCCGTTCGGGTAGCAAGTGGTATGTCGGTGCGCTGACTTCGTGGACTCCGCGCGAGATGACCATCGATTTGACTCCGATTTTAGGCTCTGCGGGCGAGTTTAAGGCTGAGGTTTATCGTGATGGTGCAAATGCCGCAGAGCGAGCTTCGGACTACAAGTTCGAGAAGATGGAGGTGCCGACCGACCGTAAATTGCAGGTTAAAATGGCCCCGGGTGGAGGTTTTGCAGCGGTGATTTCGAAAAAATAACAAATGAAATAGCTAAAATATGAAAAGATTGTTTGTATTATTGGGAGCTATCGTGGTAGCTCTTGCGGCAGAGGCGCAGGGCCCTTGCTCTATTCAGGTGTTGGGTCATCGTGGCGGCCGTTATGAGATTGAGGAGAATACGCTTGCGGGCTTTAAGTCGGCTTGCGAAAATGGAGTGAGGGCATTCGAAACGGATGTGCGTATCTCCAAGGATGGCGAGTTGGTCGTAATGCACGATGCCTCGCTTAAGCGTATTGCCGGTGTCGATATCAAGGTCGAGGAGTCTACTCGCAAAGAGTTGAAGAAGGTTACTACCAAGCAGGGTAACTCGGTGCTGATGGTGGATGAATTGGTCGATTACTTCAGAGATAGAGGTGATATTGCCTATGTCGAGTGGGAGATGAAGACCCGTAAGTATGACGAGTCGGTGTTGGAGGAGTATTGCAAGAAGCTCTACCCAATGGTGATGAAAAACAAGCCCGCGGGGTCGTTGTATGTATTCTCGTCATTTGACGAGCGAGTTATTCGTCAGATGAAGTCGCTCTATCCCGAAGTGGAGGGTATGCTCATTGCGAGCGAGCCGTTGAGTGAAAGCCTTGTTGCGCGAGCAGAGGCTCTCGGTGTGAAGCGCATCGCCTGCAAGATAGATAAGACCTCGCGCCACGATTTGAAGAATGCCCACGAGAAGGGATTTATTATCAATCTGTGGCCTGGTGGGTCGCTCGAAGATTTTATGCTGGCACTCTCTCTGGGTGCTGATATCGCTTGTACGGATTGTCCTGTGGAGGTGTTGCACTTTATTGAAAAGAACCTCCCCTGGGTTACTCCTACTAAGAGTTTGAAATAGAGTAATAATGCCCCGATGGCGCTGTTTATTTCGGGCTATTAGCTAATGGCCGACAAAACACAGACCCCTCTGCCCTCCGGGCACCTCCCCTAAGACAGGGGAGGATTTTTTTGCCATTAGCTACTAGCTATTAGCTATTAGCCAAATATATAAATCTAGTCATCTCGAGTATTTGCATCTTGCGAGGGTTGGGAGCGAGGGTTGCGCACAAGCAAATACGAGGAGATCTACCTTTTAGAAAACTCGCTCTCCGCAGCGAACTATTCACAGCGGTAGATTCTCTCGGGGTTGTTTGGCAAGTCATTTCACTCCCTACCGTCAATGCAAACAACCCCTCGGAATGAAGAGTTTTATTAGCCAACGGCTAATAAACCAACAGACCCCTCCGGTCTACGACCACCTCCCCT
>JAGBTZ010000011.1 GCA_017631055.1 Alistipes sp. | reverse complement strand
TACCACCAAAAGCGGAAGATTCTCTCGGGGTTGTTTGAGAGGACATTTTGCTCCCAACCTTTACCACAAACAACCCCTCGGAATGACGAGGTTTATTTTTTGCCAAAGGCCAAAGTCCAATAGCTAATAGCTAACGGCCAAATATACAAATCTTGTCATCTCGAGTATTTGCATCTTGCAAAGGCTGGGAGCGAGGGTTGCGCACAAGCAAATGCGAGGAGATCTACCTTTTTGAAAAATCGTTCTCCGCAGCGTACTACCAAAAGCGGAAGATTCTCTCGGGGTTGTTTGAGAGGACATTTTGCTCCCAACCTTTACCACAAACAACCCCTCGGAATGACGAGGTTATTTAGCCAATGGCTAATGGCTAATGGCTCAAATTTACGCAGAAGTGTCGATTTTTACCGAATGAGAGCCCTGTTTTGTCGGTAGGGAGTTGGAAAATAACCAAAAAACCTTATCTTAGCCCAACAAATAGTAATAGAGGAGAGATGTTAGACGAACGACTGTTTTATTTTATCCACGGAGTGGTCACGATGTACTTTTTGATGGCGGGATGGAGTCGTTTCCGTCAGCCCGATGCATCGCGACTGAAGAGGCTGTGCGGATGCATCCTGCTCTTTTGGGGTGTATTGGAACTGAAAGACATATCGTTCTACTCGGCAATACTTATTCGAGATAATTTTCTTTCCAACCTGCTTATATTGATAGATATGACAGCTATTCCGGCCTGCATATTATTTGTGGGCGAGTTGATCAGCGCGGGTTGGTGCACCACAAAACGGGTATTGGGACACCTGTTCCCATTCCTGTTGGCAGTCGTGCTCTATGCAATAACCAAATCGATATGGGTTTATAACGGACTCTTCATTTATGCAACAATCTATCAAGTAGCATTCATTATTTATATATATTTTGCGGTCAAGCGCTACCACCGAATGCTGAATGAGAACTACTCCAATGTGGAGTATATGCATGTAAATTGGTTGGTAGAGGTGATTGTTATGTTGGTCTTCACCTTTATCGTGTGGACCTTTTCGTGCCAATACTCTTCGTGGATTGTCGATAGTTGTTACCAACTATTGTTGATGGCCTTGTGGATATTGGTTCTTCACCACGCCGACCGTCAGCAGACTCCGTCAGTTCCCGAGACTTTGGACGGGGGCCAAATTCCCCCCCCCCTTAAAATTGCCCTCTGATGGCGTTTTGAACGATATTTTAGTGCACAAATTGGCGGTGGCAATCTCCGAGGAGAAGGTTTGGAAAAACCCACAATTAACCCTCACAGACCTCGCTACACGGGTCGGAACCAACCGCACCTATCTGTCGAATTATCTGAACAACAGCCTCAACACAACCTTCTATGACTACATCAATTCGTTCCGATTGGAGGCTGCGTTGGAGATTTTGAACGACCCCACTTCGACTGCTACGATAATCGAGATTGCCGAGTCGTGCGGATTTAACTCCATATCGACCTTCCGCCGAGCATTTGTCAGAGTTAAGGGGTGCACACTGCAAGAGTACCGCCAAAAGGTGACTGCCGACAAGTGACAATTATCAATTCACAATTATAAAAAATACCTTAATTATCAATTATCAATTATCAATTATCAATTTAGCCAATTAAACAAATAGCTCCCCGAATTGGGGAGCTTATTGTTTAGCAATTCATTCCACCGCAACAACTTATAACCTGGCCGGTGACGTATGCTGCCATATCGCTGGCAAGGAAGAGAGCCACCTTTGCAACATCCTCGGGCTCTCCACCACGGCGCAAAGGTATCTGCTTGCCTATCTCCTCACGAACAGCCTCGGGCAGAGCATCGGTCATATCGGTTGCGATAAATCCCGGAGCTATGCAGTTGGCACGGATACCGCGAGGCCCCATCTCCTTGGCAACAGATTTAGCCAAAGCAATCAAGCCAGCCTTCGATGCCGCATAATTAGATTGACCCGCATTTCCGCCAATACCTACAACTGACGAAAGGTTGATTATCGAGCCGCTACGCTGACGAGCCATTGAGGGCAGAGCGGCATGAGTGTAGTTGAATGCCGATTTAAGATTGACCGCTATCACCGAATCCCACTGCTCCTCGCTCATGCGCAACATCAGGCCATCCTTTGTGATGCCGGCATTATTCACCAAGATATCAATCTTGCCAAAATCGGCTATCACCTGCTCGACCACCGAGTGAGCCTGCTCAAAGTCGGCTGCATTCGCAGCGTAGCCTTTACACCTGACACCCAAAGCGATAATCTCGGCCTCAACGGCAACCATTGCCTCACTGCGCGAGGAGCCCGTAAAGGCCACATCCGCACCATTTCGAGCAAATTCGAGTGCTATCGCCTTGCCTATACCACGAGTACCACCCGTAACGAGTGCCACCCTATTTTTAAGAAGTTGTGTATCCATAATTTGGTCTTTTATCGTTCAAAGTTAAGCAAAATTCGTCAAAAATAAATATCTTTGCATATCAAACTGTGGAAAATGAAAAATCGAGAGGTTGCAAAATTCCTGCTTCGTTTAGACTTTATGGTGACTTCGGTACTCTTTATTGCCGTCTTCTCCATACTCTTTATGCTCATCTACACCCCCTTCTCGATGGCCGCTTGGTTTGATGTGACTGACGAACGGTCGATGTTCGTAACCTTTGCATTCTACATCGTTGCCGTTGCAACTATGATTATCAGCAAGGTGGCCATGCGTTGGGCTCAAGGCATAATCCGCATTTCGACCCCCATCTATATATTGTGGTTGGTGGCCGAGATTATTGCGATAACATGGCTCTACATCGGCTTCACAAGGGTTATTTTGCCCGACTCCATCTGCACTCCTCAATTCACGATGCGTGTATTCAGTTGTGTAGTGGCAATTTTGGCAATACCCTACACCTTTGTATATCTCTATGCGGCATATCGCTCTCAGCGCGAGGAGAATCAGGTTATGCGCTATCGTGAACGACTGCTCGGCAACAATGTCGCCACCTCAAACCTGATAAATCTCACGGATGAGAACGGAGTGGTAAAGCTGACCATCGACATCGAGTCGCTCTACTACATCGAATCGCAAGACAACTATGTGAAGATTTACTACGATAACGAAGGCTCGTTGCAGAGTTATATGTTGCGTTGCCGCACCAAGAGTATCGAGAGCGCTTTGGCCAATACCTCGATGATGCGTTGCCACCGCTCCTACATCATCAACACCGCCAACATTACCCTTGTGCGTAACGAGAAGTCGAGCCCCGTAGCCATTCTCAAGCATCCCAACATCAAACCGATACCCGTATCGAAGAGCTATTACGAGCGCTTGATTTCGCTTGTAAACGCATCGCAACCCTCCGACTCGGAGGCGGTGGCGGAGGCAAACCCCCTCGCACCCAATGGCGAGAACAGCCCCTCGGCAGCAAGCGAGATGTTGGAGGAGATTCGAGCCCTGATTGGCAAATACATCAAGCAGAAATAGCTCCCTCCACCCCTCCGAAATTGGCATACAAACCCAGCTTAAACCTTTAGGCTATGTCGATATTTTACTACATACTGCTCCTACTGACATTCTGCCTCACGCCCGCGGGCGTAATATGGCTGTGTCGCAAATTCCCGCTACTCAACAAAATCGGGCCAATAATGATACTTTATGGTATCGGAATGGTTATCGGCAATCTGCCTTCACTGCCGGCAGAGATTAAGAGCGTGCAGGATATTCTGCCCAACGTGATGATTCCGTTGGCAATTCCGATGATGCTCTTCGGCTGCACATTCACCCGCAGCGAGGCCCGACTGCAACTCAAGGTCGTCGTCAGCGGCTTTCTCTCGGTGGTGATTGCGGTGGTTGTGGGCTATCTACTCTTTGGTAGCAAGGTCGAGAACGGTGCGCAGGTGGGAGGTATCATTTCGGGTATGTACACCGGAGGAACACTCAATGCAGCCGCTCTGCAAGCCATCTTCAAGATTAACAGCGAGCAGTTTATCCTGATAAACTCCTACGATATCATCATCTCGTTCCTCTACTTTGTCTTCCTCTTCAGTATCGGCATACCCCTCTTCCGCCGACTTTATGGCCAAAAGAGCCACCACCTCTCGCAGAGCGACAAGGAGGCCATTGAGCAACAAATCGAACACGAGAAGCGCAACCCGTATAGCGACCTTTGGTCGAAGAGCGGAGCGAAGCAGATTGGCAAAATTTTGCTGACCACAATTGCGGTTGTGGCCCTCTCGGCAGCGGTAGCACTCGCAATGCCCGAGCAGTGGTTTATGGTTGTATTTATATTGATGCTGACAACGCTCGGTGTGGCATGTTCGTTTATCCGACCGGTGCGCCAACTGGAGGCCGCATACGATATAGGAATGTATCTCATCTACATCTTCAGCATCACCATCGCCTCGATGGCCGACTTTTCGAACCTCGACCTTATAGGTGGCATCAATCAACTCGCCTTTATGACTGTGGCGGTCTTCTTGTCGCTGCTGCTTCACGCTGTGGTATGTCGCATTATGAAGGTCGATGCCGACTCGATGGTCATCTCTTCGGTGGCGTTTATCAACTCGCCCCCGTTTGTTCCGATGGTGGCAGCCGCAATGCAAAATAAAAAGGTGCTCGTCACAGGTCTGGGTGCCGGCATAGTCGGCTATGCCATAGGTAACCACCTTGGCGTAATTATGGCCGAAATTCTATCGAGATTGTAGACCGGGGAGAGACCGAGAGGTTAAATATCCTCCGGGTCGGCCTCGTCGTAATAGTTCATCAGAGCGTCTATCTCACGACGCTCTTTTTTTGTCGGACGACCCGTACCTCGCTCGCGGAAGACGAAGATTGTTTCGCGCGGAGCGAAGAGCTTGTCCAACTCCTCCTGAGGGGTGATATTGAGGCAATACATCGGCACATTCTTCGCCGGCTGACGGCTCGAAACGTAGTCTAAGACCCGATAGCGATAGACCACCGGCAGTCGCTTGACGGTAATCTCATCACCCACCTTCACCTCTCGTGAGGGTTTGCAGTAGGCATCGTTGACCAACACCTTGTTGTTGCGAATAGCATCGGCTGCATCGCTGCGCGTCTTGAAGATGCGCACCGCCCACAGATATTTATCTAAACGGACCTCCATACTCTGCTCTCTTTATTTTCCGACAATAGACTCACCTCGGGGCTTGTCGTGCGACTTCTCGTCATTTTGGCGGCTAACACTCTGAATCATACCTATCGCGATGGCCGTGAAGAGCATCGAGGAGCCTCCTCGCGAGATGAGGGGCAGGTTTTGACCCGTCTCGGGGATGAGGTTTACCGTCACCATAATATGCAGCAGCGCCTGACAGGTAATCAGCAACACAAGCCCCAAGACCAATAGCCCCGGGAAGGCCGTCTCACACCGCTTGAATATCTCGATTCCTCGGAAGAAGACCCACAGATAGAGCAGCAACACCAACAAAGCCAAAATCAGACCATACTCCTCGACAAAGAAGGCGTAGATATAGTCGCTCTCGGGGTGGGTCATCTCGACACGCACCGCACTGCGACCCGCACCTCGACCAAAGAGACCTCCCTCGTGGATGGCTATCATCGAGCGCTCGGTGTCGGTCAAATCCTTCACAGCCTTATCGGCTTGGGAGTGGGTCCACAAATCGACCCAGGTGCTTACTCGACCACCAGCCGTATCGGCTCGACCCAACCCGAGGAGTGCAATCACTCCAACCGCAGCCACCGCCAAGCCGACAATTTTCGCCAACTCGGTCATCCGCACACGGCCTATAAACATCATAATCAACCCCACACCGAAGACCAAAACGGCCGAAGAGGTATGAGCCGGAAATATCACCAGGCACGAGGCGAGCATCGGGGCAAGGATGGGCAGTGTTCCTGTCTTCCAAATCTTCTTCTGCTCGGGGTCGGTAAACCAACTCACCGGATTAAGGCTCGGCACAATCCGCAGCCTATCCATAACACTCTGTCGGGAGGATAGTTGACGAGCGAGGAGCATAATTGTCGCTATCTTCAACGCCTCGGAGGGTTGGAACTGAAAGCCGAAAATCGAAATCCAACGAGCGGCGCCATTGGTCACACCACCAATAAACGGCACCACCAATGTCAAAGTCAGCGAGGCGGCATATATCAACACCGCAAGGCGGTTGTAGACCCGGCAGTTGATGCGGTGAACAATCAGCACCACAGGCACACATATCGCCAGCAGAACTATAAGGTGCTGCCTCAAAAAGCCCGCCGTAGTGCGTGCATCGCGGGGGTTATAACCCATCTTGGCGGTCGAGGAGTAGACAACGAGTATCGAGATGACAACCAACGCCGCCACGATTACCCACAACACCCTATCACCTGCAAACAGGGAGAAACCTCCACTCTTCTTCTTCTCGTCAGTCATAACCACACTTCGCTCCTTGCGCTACACATTACTGCGAACCCACTCCTTGAAGAGTTCGCCACGATTTTCGTAATTCTTGAACAGGTCGAAACTTGCACACGCCGGCGAGAGCAGAACAACATCGCCACTCTGCGCCACAGCCACAGCTACACGCATCGCCTCATCGAGCGAGGCTGTCGATACCACCTGCGGCACCACGCCTGTAAATTCACGCACCAACTTATCGTTGTCCAAGCCCATACATATCAAAGCCTTGACCTTCTCGCGGGCAAACGCCTTGAGTGGCTCGTAATCGTTGCCCTTATCCGTACCACCGGCAATCCACACCACGGGGCGGGTCATACTCTCGAGTGCATACCACACCGAGTCGACATTCGTTGCCTTCGAGTCGTTCACATAGAGCACTCCATCGACCTCGCGCACCGGCTCCAAGCGATGCTCAACGGGCGAGAAGTCATAAATCGAGCGAACAATGCTCTCGGCATCGACACCCGCTGCGAGGGTTGCCAGGGCGGCTGCCATGGCGTTATAGGCGTTATGCAGACCCTTAATCTGCATCTTGGCTGTATCAATCTCGACCGAGCGCTCGCCAACCGAGGCGGTAAACACTCCGTCCGACGAGAGGAACGCATCCCCTGCCCCACTCGCCACGCTCGACTTTGCCATAAACGGGAGTTGGCGCACATTGCTCTCGAGTCGCTCGACCTCGCGCCACACAACCTCATCATCGGCACAATAGACAAAGTGGTTACGCGAATTTTGATTTTGCGCAATGCGCATCTTCGAGTCCACATAGTTCTGGAAGCAGTAGTCGTAGCGGTCGAGGTGGTCGGGCGTGATGTTCATCAACACCGACACATCTGCCCTGAAACGATACATACCATCCAACTGGAACGAACTGAGCTCCAACACATACCAATCATACTCGCCCGTAGCCACCGAGTAGGCGAAGCTCTCGCCGATATTGCCACCCAGAGCCACATTCACGCCTGCATCGCTCATGATTTTATAGATGAGCGAGGTGGTCGTGGTCTTACCATTCGAGCCGGTGATGCAGATGGTGCGAGCCTTGCCCATATAGCGCGAAGCGAACTCCATCTCCGAGATAATCGGGATATTCTTTTCGCGCAGAGCCTTCACAATGGGAGCCTTCTCGGGGATACCCGGCGATTTGATAACCTCCGTAGCGGCAACTATTCGCTCCACGGAGTGGCCACCCTCCTCGTAGGGGACATCCCACTCCTCGAGTTTGCACTTAAATCGCTCGGCAATGCGACCCGCATCCGAGAGGAAGACATCGAAGCCCTGCTTCTTTGCCAAAATTGCCGAACCATATCCGCTGATTCCGCCACCGAGCACAACTATACGTTTCATCTTCGACTATCGGATTTTGAGGGTTACAAGGCTCATCGCTGCCAACAGCAGTGAGACGATGATAAATCTGATTACAATCTTGGTCTCGAAAAGACCCTTCTTTTGGTAGTGGTGGTGCATGGGCGACATCAGCAGAATGCGCCTACCCTCGCCATACTTGCGCTTGGTGTACTTGAAGTACCCCACCTGCACCATCACCGACACGCTCTCGGCCAAGAATACTCCGCAGAGCAGCGGCAAGAGCAACTCCTTGCGGATGCAGAGCGCAAAGACTGCGATAATACCGCCAATGGCCAACGAGCCCGTATCGCCCATAAATATCTGAGCGGGGAAGCTGTTGTACCACATAAAGCCTATCAATGCACCCGCCATAGCCGCAGCAAAGACCACCAACTCTCCGCTGTCGGGGATATACATAATGTTAAGGTAGTCGGCATAAACAACGTGTCCCGAGAGGTAGGCCAGCGCACCGAGCACCGCCACAATCGGAATCGACACACCCGTCAGCAAGCCATCCAATCCGTCAGTCAGGTTGGCTCCGTTCGACACGGCCGTAACCACAAAAATTGCCACTATCACATAGAGCAACCACGCCAAGGTCTCGTTGCCACCGGTAACCCACTCATAGTGGAACTCGTTATCCTTGACAAAGGGGATAGTCGTGGTCGGCGTTTTGACGCTCTGGGTCGAGACTACCACCTGCTCGATTTGCGAAGCGACCTGCTCGCCCGACTCCTCGGCGATGTAGACCGTCTCGACCGGAGTGGTAATCTTCTCGCGCACCACAACATCCTCCGAAAGCCACATCGTAGTTCCGACAATGACACCCAGACCAATCTGGCCGACAATCTTGAAACGACCCTTCAGACCCTCCTTGTGGTGGCGGAAGACCTTGATATAGTCATCCAGAAAGCCAATCACGCCGAGCCATACGGTCGAAACAATCATCAGTTGGATATAGACATTATCCAACCTTCCGAAGAGCAACATCGGCACCAGCAGCGCAACCAGGATAATCAATCCGCCCATGGTGGGAGTTCCTCGCTTCTCGAGTTGTCCTTGCAGACCCAGGTCGCGAATCTCCTCGCCAATCTGGCGGCGTTGCAGGGCGCGAATAATCGGCATACCGAAGGCAATAACTATCAGCAACGAGAAGATTATCGCCATCGCCGCACGGAACGAGATATATTGGAACATTCCCGAGCCCGGGAGGTCGTACACACGATCGAGGTAGTTAAACAGTGAGTAAAGCATCTTTATTAGTTTTTATTTTGTTCTTCTTTGGGGTATTAACAACTATTTTCGCAGCGAAAAGTGTTTTCTAATCTCCTCGCGGTCGTCAAAGTGAATCTTCTCGGTGCCGATGACCTGATAGGTTTCGTGGCCCTTGCCCGCAAGCAGGATGATATCGCCCGCCTGGGCAAGCATCGCAGCAGTACGGATAGCCTCGCCTCGGTCGGCAATCTTCAGATAGCGGGCACTTGCCGGCAAACCCTCGACCATATCGCGCAAAATCTGCTCGGGGTCTTCGGTGCGAGGATTGTCCGAAGTGAATATCGCCGTGGTGGCATACTTCACAGCGATTGCCGCCATCTCGGGGCGCTTGGTCTTATCGCGGTCACCGCCACAGCCACACAGCACGATGAGGTTTTGTCCGGGCTGGCGGAACTCCTCGATGGTTGTAATCACATTCTCCAACGCATCGGGCGTGTGGGCATAATCCACCACGGCCGTAGTCCCATCCGCCGCACGAATATACTCAAATCGACCACTCACCGGTTGCAGGGTGCTGATTGCGGTCAACACCTCCTCCTTGCGCTGGCCGAGCATAAGTGCCGCAGCGTAGATTGTCAGCATATTGTAGGCATTAAAGCGGCCGATGCACTTCACCCACACCTCTTCGCTATCCAAGCGCAACAACATTCCGTCAGGCAACATCTCGACAACCTTGCAGCGGAAGTCGGCCATCGAACGCAGCGAAAGGGTACGCACCACAGCGCGTGTATTCTGCACCATAACACGACCATTTCTGTCGTCTATGTTGGTCAGCGCAAAGGCCTCCTTGGGCAGTCGGTCGAAGAAGAGTTTCTTGGCACGCAGATACTCGGCAAAGGTTTTATGATAGTCCAGATGGTCGTGCGTAAGGTTGGTAAACATTCCGCCCGCAAAGCGCAAGCCTCGAATTCGATCCTGCACAATGGCGTGTGACGAACACTCCATAAAGCAGTAGTCGCACCCCTCGTCAACCATCTCGCGCAACATCGCATTCAGGCGTATCGAGTCGGGGGTTGTGTGGGTCGATTCAATCTCGCGCTCGCCCACCTTGTAGACCACGGTCGAAATCAATCCGGCACGATAGCCAAGCAGTCGGAAGAGGTCATAAAGCAGTGTGGCGGTCGTAGTTTTGCCATTGGTGCCCGTCACGCCCACCAACTTCAGTTCGCGGCTCGGGTGGTCGTAGAAGGCTGCCGCCATATCGGCCATGGCCGCATTCGTATCGGCAACCTGAACATAGCACACCCCCGCAACCGGACTCTCGGGCAGTCGCTCACACACAACCGCACGAGCACCACGCTCCACCGCTTGCGGGATGTAGTTGTGCCCATCGCTCTGCACACCCACAACCGCAAAGAAGCAATCGCCCTCCGCCACTCGGCGCGAGTCGTAATTCAGGGCCGAAATCTCGACCTGTGCATCACCCACAAGGCTTACCACCTCGACCGATGCGATAATATCGTATAATCTTTTCATCTGCTACTTCAGTGTTAGTTCCACTTGTGCACCACGGCGCACCGGCTCACCGGCACGGATGCTCTGCTTGCGCACTGCCCCCTTGCCCGCAATCTTCACCTTCAAACCGCGACTCTCGAGAATAAAGAGCGCATCCTTAAGTCCCATACCGCGCACATCGGGCATACGCATCGGCTCATCAGCCAAAGAGTTGATAACCACAGTCGAGGTCGAATCGACCTTGGCTGCACCCCAACCCGCACGGCGGTCGAAGTTCACTCGGGGCGAGAGTTCGCCCGCAACCTTGCGTGTTTGGGCTATATTGCCACCCTTGACCGATGTGGGATGGTGGTCGAACTCTTCGCTCTGCACCTGGCCATACCAATCATTCTCGCGGTTGTAGATAAACGAGGAGACCTTCTTCTCGACAGGGCCCGCCAGGCCCGCTCCGTAGTATGTTCCCGACCCCCTCTTCTTGAAGATGGTCGTCAGCACCGTATAACGCGGATTTTCGGCCGGAAAGTATGCCACCATCGAACCCATATAGTAACCATCGCCATAAGAGATGCTACCCTGTGCAAATTGGGCTGTTCCGGTCTTCGCTCCGGCACGGAAGGGCACCTTACCTTCGCCAAAATACTCCTTGGCAGTTCCCTCCAAAGCGACACCCTCCAAGCACTCGCGCACCATATCCAAGGTCTTATTCGAACAGATCTTATCGACCAGCACCTCCACCGGAAACTCCTCGACCACCTCGTCATCCTTGACCAACTTGGTCACCAATCGCGGTGCAACCATCTTTCCGCCATTGGCCACAGCGTTGTAAAGGGTCAGGATTTGGATGGGGGTAACCTCTATACCATATCCGTAGCCCAACTTTATCAGCGTGGTGTGCTTGTACCATATCTTCGAGCCCGGGTAGGGGAAACGGGGCGAAGCCTCGTCCATTCCCGGCAGTGAGGTCATCACCTTGCGGTCGAGGTGCAACGAGCGCAAAAACTCGACATATCGCTCGGGGTTTTGGTTGTAGGTCTCGTACACCGCCTTGGCAAAGTAGACATTGGCCGACTCCGCCATAGCCTTACGCATATCAATCTTGGCACCGACATTATGCGAATCGGCAACCTTGATTTTCGGAGCATTTTCGGTAATTATAACCCTCTTGCCACTTCCCGAGTCGTACTCGGTCGAGAGGGGCAGACCGGCCTCCTCGAGCAGAGCCAACAACACCGCCAACTTGAATGTAGAGCCGGGCTCGGCACGCGACTTTAGGGCGTGGTTATAGTTTTCGACATATCCACCCTGCTTATTGCGACTCAGGTTGACCATCGCCAACAGGTCGCCGGTCGATGCCTCCATAACCATCGTAGTACCCCAGATACCATTCTCCTTTTCGAGTTGGTTGCGCAATGCTCGGTCGGCAACCTCCTGAAAGTCAATGTCTATGGTTGTATATACATCGGTGCCGTCCACCGCCTCGACATTATCCTTATCCTCGATGCGAGCCGAATATCCGGGAGCAATACGCTGCTGCAACTCCAATCCATTCTGGCCACACAACTCCTCTCGGAATATGTGTTCGATACCATACTCGCCTTGGGTCTCGCTACTGCGGCCGATGGTGCAACGAGCCAACTCCTGGCGTGTGAATACTCGCTCATCGTGCTTATCGATATCGAACGACCAACCCATATTTCGATTGAGAATGGGGAAGTTTTTCAGTGTCTGCCACTCGCTATAATCTATATCGCGGAACATCCTCACGGGGTTGTGCTTGCGCAGGGTGTCGTAGAGTTTTTCGGTCTTGAACTCCTTGCCCCTCATACGGTCCCAAAGGCGACCCATCCACCCTTCGGAGCGAGCGATGAGGGTATCTTTAACGTAGGTTATCTTGTAGTGCTTCGAGCGCTCGGCCATAAATCGGTCGTAGTACTGCTTGGCACTCTTGTCCTTGAAGTAGCCGGCAAGCAGTTTCGAGAGCGAATCGCAATTCTCGCGGTAGCCCTGCTCATCGTCAAAGCCCTCGCAACCGAAATCGAAGAGTATCGTATAGCGAAAAATCGAGGTCGCCAACGGCTCGCCCGAGCGCGAAAAGATTGTTCCTCGATGCGCCAAGACCTCCTTTTGGGAGAAGATTCTTCGCTCGAGTTTTTCGGCATTGACCCTCGTGTCGTGGCTCAAGAACTGCACACAAATCAATCTGCCGGCAATGATAAAGCCCACAACAAAGAAGAGCAAGTACAAAACTCGCACTCGCAACAAGATATCCTCCTTTATCTTTTTGGGCTCCTTTGCCATAATCTACTCTATTACCTCATTGGGGCGCAGCGGGTCGTACAAATCCAGACCCCGCTCGCGCAGACTCTCGACAATTGCCGAGTGTGACGAGCAGCGATAGCACTGCTCCTGCAGACGAATCGAGCGCTCGTGTAACAACTGCACCTCACTACTTAGTTGAGCATAACGTATATCGAGTCGCAATGTCCAAAACAACATCGCAATACTCCACAAAAACATACCGGCAATAATGGCGATATATCGGTAGTGCTTGCGCACCATATTGTGAACAAGAATCCTACCCGAAAAGAACTGTCGCCACAGATTAGCCTCACGCCTGCGGGCACTCTCCTCCTCGGCCTGCTGTTGGGCACGCTCGGCCTCTATCTGCTCGCGGTCGGCACGCAAATCCTCCTCCGCCTCGCCGCTATTCATGCGCAGCACCTCTCGGCGTATGGTACGAGCCAACGCCTCGCGCTCGGCAGCAGCCTGTTCTTCGCGCTCACGGTCGGGGTTAAAGTCGGTATCCTTATACATCGTCTGCCTAAAGTTTTATCGCTGCACGCAGTTTTGCCGAGCGAGAACGTGGATTGCGAGCAATCTCCTCATCGGTCGGCACCACAGCCTTGCGTGTAACCACCTCAAAGGGCGAGGTTGCTCGTCCATAAAAATCCTTCTCCACACGACCCTCAAAGTTGCCACTCTTGAAGAAGTTTTTGACCAACCTATCCTCCAACGAGTGGTATGAGATGACCACCAAACGCCCACCCGGGCGCAACACCTTCAGGCTCTGCTCGAGAGCCATCTTCAGCGCCTCCATCTCGCCATTGACCTCGATGCGCAAGGCCTGGAAGAGTTTGGTCAGGAACTTAGCCTCCTCCTTCTTCGGGGTGCAGGGCGCAACGGCCGCCACAAGTTCGCCTGTGGTCCGAATAGCCTCCACCTTGCGAGCTCGCTCGATGCAGTTGGCAATCTTCCAGGTTGTATCCAACTCGCCATACATCTTCAGCACTTGCGCCAACGCTTCGGCATCGTACCCGTTAACCACATCGGCTGCCGTAAGACCTCCTCGGCGATTCATTCGCATATCCAGCGGAGCATCACTGCGGAACGAGAAGCCTCGCTCGGCTGCGTCAAAGTGGTGTGACGACACTCCGAGGTCGGCCAACACGCCATCAACCTCGGTCACGCCACGCAGACGCAAAGCTCCACGCATAAAGCGGAAGTTGCTCTCGACATAGTGAAACCTCTCATCTTCGGGGCAGTTGGCCTTGGTGTCGGCATCTTGGTCGAACGAATAGAGGCTACCCTCCGCACCCAACTTCGAGAGTATATGGCGAGAGTGTCCGCCTCCACCGAATGTAAGGTCGGCATAGGTTCCTTCGGGTCTGATGTCGAGCAAGTCAACCGACTCTTCGAGCAACACCGGGATATGGTACACAGTCGTATTCGTAGTCATTTGCATATTTGGTTGTAAAGTTACTGCTTTTAGCAGGAAAGTTGCAATAAACTATCGGAGATTTTTTCAACAATTTCACACGAGTCGGCACCGCAACACCCTACAAGACTCTTCGGCAGGTAGACAACTCCGTGAGAGCCATATTTTCGTAATCAAGAGCATCAATCACCGCCAAGCCACACCTCCGCCCCACCTCCAAGCGGCCGAGCAAATCGCCATAGCCGAGAGCATCGGCTCCGTTGGCCGTTGCCCAGGTGAGAACTTCGTGGAGCGGATACCCCTTCAGCCACTTCAGCTCGGCAATCATCGACAACGACTCATTCGAGGCCAGAGAGTCCGTACCTATACATATATTAAGGCCATTGCGGCGCAAAAGGTCGATATCGGGCATCACTCCCGAGATGTAGTCGTTCGAACCAAGACACACCACCCAGTAGACCGGAGCGGTGAAGTGGCCCATAATGGTATCAATATCGTGTTGAGTCACACAACAGTTGTGCACCAAAATCACACTGCGGTCGGCCGGCACACTCGCCACAATTCGCTCGGCAGGTGAGCCGTAGTGCAGAAAGTCGCACTCCCAGCCCTGGGTCTGATACCACTCGTGCAGGGCTCCGCTGCCATTGTAGAGGTCGCGCTCACCCTCCGACTCCATAAAGTGAATCGAGAGCGGGGCATCTCCGCTGCGACACACGCGCTTGAAGATTTCGTCTTGGAGTGAGTATGTCGAGTGGGGTGTAAGCGAGGTTTCGGGGTGGCCGAGCATCGGCTCAAGAGCCTCAATCGAGGCGGTACGCAGACCAAAAACCTCGGCAAAGGTGCGATAACAAATCGGGCTCTGAGCCTTGACCCCAAAAGCCGACTCATCGTTGGCTATGTCACCAACAGCCCCAACGCCCTCCATCCACATCGCCTTGTCGGCCCGTGCAACAGCCTCCTCTCGCTGCTCGGGGGTAAAGAGGTTGCGGGTACGAGCCACACCCGAAGCAAAGGCTGCAAAACCGCCACGCCTTGCGACCTGCCCCTCGAGGTAGGATAACTCTATATGGCAGTGGGCATTAACAAGCGAGGGCACGAGCATTCCGGCATAGAACTCCACACCCTCCATCGCATCGAGCCGCTCCCATTGCCCGATGTCGACAACCTCCCCGTCACGCAGCGTGACGAGGGGATTAGATACTATCCCTGAGGGCAACAGCGCCAGATGCGAGGCTATCCTGCGCATCGAAGAGCGAGAGAAATTCATCTGCAAAGATTTTAATATCCAACTGCTTGGCATAGAGCGAATCAACTGCCTCTTGGACAATTGGAATGTGCACAATTCTCAGGTCGGTAATCGTGAGGCCTATATGTTGTTTCTTCTTTTTCTCCTTGGGTTGCGAATTATCCTTGTAGGGGCTCAACAGGTCAACCACAAGGCGTACAGCCCCATCTCCGGCAATAAGCGCTCGCGAGAACTCTTCGCTCTCGGAACTCTTGCGCAGGAAGAACTGCTGGCGGCCAATCTGCGTACTGTCGCTACGCTCAAACCATACAACCATCTTATGCTGAGGATAGTTATCGAGCGAATCGACCTTATAGTCAAAGAGGAGTTTATACTCACCCTGACGCAGATTGTCGAGGGTTATGATGCGATTGGTGCTATCCTTGATGCTCTTGATACGGATAAGCGAGTCGGTGTAGATTGCACGAGTGAAGAGGCGCTGAGCAGTATTGTCGATGGTGTCGAGCACGGCAACCTCCTTCTCGTAGAACTTTCCTCGCTCCTCGAGCATATCAATCGCAACCTCAACCACATCGCCCAAGCGAGCACTCTTACGCTTCGAGAAGTTACCGATAGTGAAGCGCACATCCTCAATCGAGTAGCCATACTTCTCGAATATCGGCTCATAGAAGTTGAGGGTATCGGTCTGAATGCCCTCCTTTTCGATGTAGGCGTTGGTCAGGAATGCATCGTGAAATATCTGGGCGAGGGTGTCGTCCGGAATAATTTTATGACGCGAACAGGCTGCCACCGCTACGGCCAGCACCACCACCGCCAAAGATTTGAAAAATCGTTTCATATAGTCCAATTCTTACTTTTTCTCCAATTTAATCATCGTTCGCACCGTTGCTGCCGAGATGAGCACAACAACCGCAGCAAAGGTCGCCGCCACCACCACAACATCAACCAAGCGCAACTCCACAGGGTAGTAATCGACCAAAAAGCCCTCGGTCGGCATACCGATAATGCCGAAGTGTTGCTGCGCAAGCACAAGCAGCACTCCCAACACCAAACCCACTACGCCGCCGATACCACAAATCAAGACCCCTTCGGCAGTGAAGATTTTGCGCACAAGCGAGGTTTCGGCTCCCAAGGCTCTCAGCGTGGCAATATCCCGCTCCTTGTCGATGATGAGCATAACCAACGCCCCGACAATCGAAAACGAGGCGATGACCAACACCATCAGGGCGATGAAGAAGATGCCCCACTTCTCGTACTTCATCAGTCGGTTTAGTGTTGCGTTAAGCTCCTCGCGGGTCTTAACCTCAAAATCGCCACCCAAGCGCTCCTGCAACGCTCTCTTTGCCCTCTCGGGCGAGAGGTCGCCCCCGATTTTAATAAGCAACGAGGTCGCTGCGCCCTTGTAATCGAACAACTCTTGCGCCTTGCGCAGCGATATAATCACATTAGCACCATCGGTTTGGGCATCGACTGTAAAGAGTCCCGCCACCGGCAACTCGGCAAGCGTATACCCACCCACCGGCAGCAGAGTCGAGAAGGAGTTGCGATTGACCGCATAGATTTGCACATTGTCGGTAGCATAGGAGCGCAACCCTAAAGCGTATGCCACCCCTTGGCCAACCACCACCTTATCGACATCCTCGCCCAACTCGACACAATAGTTACCCGAAGAGATGGTTTCGACAACGGGAACAACCTCCCCGTAGCGTTCGTCTACGCCACGCACATTGACCGTTGTCCTATTGTCGTGGTAGGCAATCAGCGCCTCCTGCTCGATAGCAAACGAGTAGGCGGTAACTGCCTCCATTTCGGCAAAGCCCGTTTGGCGAAGCTCCTCAATGTTGAAGGTGGCTCCTTTGGCCGGCCTCACCGTCAAATCGGCATCGAATGCCGACCAAGTCTGCCGCACCAACCCCTCAAAGCCGTTGAATACCGAGAGCAGGATTATCATCGCTGCCACCGGCACACTCACCGCAACAAGACTCACGCCCGAGATGATATTTATCACCGAGCGAGAGTTGCGCGAAAAGAGGTAGCGCCGAGCAAAGAGGTTGACAATCATCGACAAAAGTTCTTAGGCCAAACCACGGAGCACAAGGCTACTCCTTGAGCAGATTGTCGATATTTTCGATATACTCCAACGAGTCATCGATAAAGAACTCCAACTCGGGAACCACCTTCAATTGGAAGCGGATGCGCTGACCTAATGCTCGGCGAATCATCCAGTTGTTGTTCTTCAATGCAGCCAAAACCGCCTCGCCCTTATCGAAGGGAAAGACGCTGACATAGATTTTAGCATAGCCGAAATCGGGCGACACTCTGACGGTTGTAACCGTTACCATCACACCACGCACGATGGCTGCCGCCTCCTTTTGGAAGATGTCGGCGATGTCGCGCTGGATTTGGCGGGCTATTTTCTGTTGACGTGTACTCTCCATAATTATCTCTGTTTTACTGTTTAATCAAGTCTGAATTTGAAAACCTCCTGATTCTTCTCGCGCTTGGGTCGTTTGACAAACCACTCATCGAAACCGAGGCTGTTGAAGCGATAGCCAATGCGGAACGAAATCATCAAATTATCTACCGGCGAACGCAGCGGAGTGAGGTAGAAGGGGTTTTCGTTCTTATTGTCGGTGACGTTATCGTAATACTTGTTACGATTGCGCATCAAATCCGAATAGCCAAAGTAGTATCGGGCTCTGAAACCAAACTCAACCCTCTTGACCAGAAAGTCGATACCGCCACCTCCGGCCAGGCCATACTCAAAGCGGTTGTCGCGAATCTGCTTGAACTTGTAGTCGCCTGCGGTGTTGGTCACCTCGTTCTTGTAGGTGGCACTCAGGTTGCAGGTGAGCGTAATACCCGCCTCGAGATAGATTCTGACGTGATTCTTAAAGAGGTAGAAGTGGGGCTGCCACATTATCGGCAACACCAAAGAATTAACCTTACGGGTGTAGTAGTTGTAATCCTTCTTATCCTCGTGGCGATAGGCGTCGGGCGAGTAACAGAAACCTCGCTGCAGATACTCCAAATCGGCACCGATACCACCCACAAAACGCTCGGCAGTGTAGTAACGCCACGACACACCACCCGTAACCACACCCCAAATCGAGCGCATCTCCTGCGCCGGATAGAGGCGGGCATTGGTCATACCGCCACCACCGGTGAGGGCTATGGTGTGCTGTGCCGACACACTCTTTGTGACTGCCAAAAGAGCCACAGTAATCGCTAAAAATATCGAAAATCTTCTCATACGCTATCTTGCCATTTGACCCACACTTCCCATCTGCTGCATTCCGCCCGAGCTAATACCGCCCATAGCCGAGCCCATACCGCCAAAGCCGAAGCCTCCACCACTGCTACCGCTATTATGGTCGTGGTCGTGACCCTTTTGGCTCTGCTGCTTCTTGGCACGCTCCTCTTCGAGTTTCTTGATGCGCTGAGCCTCACGGTCATCGAGCATCTTCACAAGCGACTGCATCGTGACGGGTGCAAACAAGGCGTTCATATCTATTGCCAACTCCATCTCCCAGTTGGCCTTCGTTACAAAGGTGTCTTCGCCTTTATCGTTAGCATAGAGCTCCGAGCGTTCGGGCTGGCGCCTCTCTATCACATTGCCCGAATCCCACTTGCCGTTACCGTTATTGTCCTCTATGATGCGGATTTTAATCTCACCCGGGGTGACATAGTTGAACTGTACCTTGCCTCCGGTGATATTGCGCTTCTCCTGCTGCATTGAGCCCTGGGCATTGGTCAGCTGAACGATATAATTCGTATTGTCGGACTTACCCTTCACATCCACAATCACCGTAGCAAACTTCTCGTGGTCGATGCCGGTGTAGGTGCCCTTGATGGTGTCGTTCTTCTCGCCCGCAACATTCTCGATAGCTCCGGCCGGAATTACCAAGTTGTACTTTGCCAACTCCTTCCACTTTGCCATCAAGCGCCAACGGCGCATATTTGCCGTATCTTGCTCGAAGGTGACCTTGAGAGGCCTCTCGGCACCCTGCTCAACCACCTCCGTAAGTTTTACTGCAGCCGAGTCGAGTTTGGTCAGCGGATAGTCGAAATCTATGGTCAGATGGCGTTCGGGGTTGACATCTCCGGCCAACGGCAAGGTAAACTTGAAGGGGTTGGGCTTGGCTGGTGGGGTGTAGGTTTCGCCCGCCTTCTCGGCACGCTCCTTCTCCTTGGCCTGCTTCTCGCGCTCGCGCTCCTCCTCCTTGCTCTCAATATACTTCCAAGCCAGCTTCAACGGCTCGGTGGTCTTGACCAATTGACGAATAGAGTCGTGCTTGTAGTAGGTGATTTCGCCCTTGATGGTGTCGGGCAACTCTGCCGATGGAACATTAAACCACAACGCAATCGTATCTCGTCCCACGGTTTGAGGGTCGATGATAAACTTATCCTTCGGAATAGAGTCGAAACGAATCTCCTCGATGCGGGGGCGTGCTGCGCCGAAGTGCAACACCGCCTTGTGCTGCGCCGGTCGCTCGGCTGCCGCAAGGCTTTGACGCTTAAAGGTCTCGTCCATAAACATACGGAAGTAGAGCTGTGGCTCGGCTGTGGGGTACATACGCAACGAATCGAACCAGATAGCAAAGTCGGGCAACTCCACCGGATTATAAGCCTTGTCGAGGAAGCCCACAAGGTCGGTACCCGCCTCATAAAGTTGGTTATCGTTCTTGTCCTGATAAGCATAGATACGATAGGGCACAGGCTTGAGGTTTTGGGCGATGAAGATACCGTTACCCTCGGCACGAGCAATAACATCGGGCTTGCGATTGAGCATCGTGGAGTCCCAATCGGGGGTCTCGGGCAGCGAATCGGCGATGTAGAACCAGATGTAACTCTTGCTCACACTGTCGGCCTTGTAGCTGTCGGCCGTATATCCCGAACAATAGATCGAATCGACCTCGTTGCCGGTCGAGAAGACATAGCGCATAGCATTCAGCGGGTTTCCCTCGTTGTTGTCACGCACAGAGCCTCCAAAGTTGAGGGCGTAGGTCGTATTCTCGAGCAATGTATCGCGAATTTGAATGGCAATACC
This sequence comes from Alistipes sp., assembly GCA_017631055.1. GTDB lineage: Bacteria > Bacteroidota > Bacteroidia > Bacteroidales > Rikenellaceae > Alistipes. The sequence continues at coordinate 22,075 of JAGBTZ010000011.1, read as the reverse complement.
CCTACCTCGGATAGTCAGGATGGGTTTCTTCTTCATCGCCGGCGATGTGAAGAACTCCTTATTCTGGTCCTTGAGTTGGACAAACTCATCAAACTCGATATAGATCTTGTTGCCCGTGGTCTTGACGTTGGTCATAAAGTTGTCGGGCGTCATCTTGACAATCACCGGCGGGATGGTATCCTTGGGGCCTCCCTGTGGCGTCATCGTATTGGCGCAACGGCTGAAGATGGCTCCAACCATAATCAGCGCAACGGCGGTGCGGGCTATAGCCGCATATCTCTTCCTAATCTGCATCTTCATTACTACTCTTGAGTGGTTTGGTTACCCTCGGTGCCCGACCCCTCCTCGGGGGTTGGGGGTTGAGGTTTGCGATTGAAAACCCAACCGCTATCGGTATACTCTTCGCTCTTCCATGGGCGGAAGTGGAACTTCATGGTTGTTGTTGGGAGGTTCATACCCGCCTCATAGTGGCGATAGGCCCACATCTCGGCCGCAGGATAGAGCGCAACAAGCATCACTCGCTGCTTGGTGGTCTTAATCTTCAGTCGACCCAACTCATCCGGCTCAGCATCTTCGGCTGCGTATGGCACAGACTCCGCAGCCGGCTCGGTCTTGGTTGCATTGGTCTTGGTGTTGGTTATAACCTTCTCCACAGCATCCTCATACGAGAGCACCTTCCACTCCTCGCCCGAAACATAGTAAGCGTAGGCCGTAACCCCCTCGGCAACGACAAACTCTCCATTCGAGATCTCCTGTAATTTCGGATAGAGCACAATCGTTGTGTCAAATCCCTCCTTTTTGAAGCAGCCTGTCAATCCGAGCGCTGCCACCACTATCACTAATAACTTTTTCATCTCAGTTTCAACTCATCATACATCTGTTGTACACTCTTGCCACTTATCGGATGTTGCCACTCCGCCACAACCTCTGCCAACGGCTCCAACACAAACTCCCGCTCGGCAATGCGAGGATGGGGCAGTGTCAATCGCTCACTCTCGACAATAAGGTCGTCGTAGAAGAGTATATCTATATCAATGCTCCGAGAGGCATATCTCGCCCCCGTAGCACTCTTTACTTCCTGCTCTGCCGCACGGTCACGCCCCAAACGGCATTCGATATCATTCACCGCCTCCAATACCCGCATCGGCTCCAAGTCGCTCTCGACAACAAGCACCTGATTGCGAAAATCCTCAGCCTCGAAGCCCCAAGCCTTAGTACGGTAGACCCTCGAGTAGCTAACCACTCGCCCCACCTCGGCATCAATCAGTTGTGCAGCCTCACCGAGCCTTCGCTCGGCATCGCCCACATTTCCACCCGTTATCAGAACCACTCGTGCCATATCGTTACTGCAAGCGGGCAATATACTTACTTACCGCCAGCGCAAAGTGCGTGAAGACAATCTTCGGGTTGCCATTCTGGCCAATCTGCGCCATCGCTGTCTCGATCTCGCCAATTAGCGGCTCGATATTGCGGCTATTGATAAAGGGGGCAAACTTGTTACAAAAAGCAGCCTCCTCGCCCCAGAGGTATGTCGCCCCCGCGGCTCCGGCATGCATAACATAACTCTCGCGCAGTAGTCGTGCCGAGTGGCGCAGGAACGAGAGTTGTTGCTCGCGCGTAAGTTGAGCCAACTCCTCCGCCCAGGTTATCAGTTCGAGGTGGCGGTCGTTATAACTAAAGCGCATCAGCGCACAAAACATCTCGAAACTCTCGTGGCGCACATCATCCGTAGCACCCGCTATCAGACGCCTCAACTCACACAGGTCGCCATTGGCCAGGCGAGCCACATTGCGCACCTTCGCCTCATCGCTCTCGCCGGCCTCGCGCACAACTCGCTCCAAAACCTCGGGTTTCAATCGCGGCACAGCCACCTCCTGCGTTCGCGAGAGGATGGTCTGCAACAGGCGGTCGGCACGTTCGGTGATAAGGATAAAGAGGGTCTTATCCCACGGCTCCTCGAGAATCTTGAGTATCTTGTTGGCCGCCTCCTCGTTCATCGTCTCGGGCAGCCAGATAATCATCGTCTTATACTCCGCCTCGAAGCTCTTGAACGAGAGTTTACGGATAATCTCATCGGTCTCCTTCGCCGAAATCATACCCTTCAGCGTTTTACCCAAGTCGAGCCGGTCAAACCACTCCTGAGCCGAGAAGTAACCACCCGTGCTCTCGACAATCTCGCGCCAATCCTCGATAAAGTCGTCACTGCGCACCACCTCGCCCGACTTCTTGCCCTGCTTATTCACAGGGAAGACAAAGTGAAGGTCGGGGTGAGCCAGCGCTGCAATTTTACGACACGAAGGACACTCGCCACACGAGTCGCCATCGTGACGATTTGCGCAGTTGAGATACTGAACGTATGCTATAGCCAACGGCAGAGTGCCCGCACCCGCAGCCCCCGTGAAGAGTTGCGCGTGGCTGATACGTCCCGAGTCGATACTGCGCACCAAGTGTGCCTTCAACTCCTCCTGTCCTGTTATATCTGCAAATCTCATAATTCGTTACTTTCGTTTAAGCACCGAGCGCACCATTGCACCCACATCTATACGCTCCCTGCGCACCGCAAAGAGCAGGAAGGCTCCGAAGAGCACAACATTTACCCCATAGAGCCAAGCCCCCTCAACATATTGCGGAGCGACATACTCGCCCACCACAAAGAGAGCCATACCAACCACCACATACTCTGCGATACGCTTCAAGTCGTAGGGAGTGGGGAAGTATCGGCGATTGAGAGCCCAACTTGCCGCCACCATTGCCGCCTCCGACAAGAAACGACTCCAGGCTGCGCCGTAGTATCCCCAGCGTGGAATAAGTATCGCTCCGCCCACCACCGAGAAGACCAAACCTGTGAGGGTTATTGCGAGAGCAAACCATGTTCGCTCCTCGCGCTTATACCAGAACGACATATTGAGCCACACTCCGCTCAAGATATTCGCCCCCAGCACCACCGGCAGGATAAAGATACCCTCGCGGAAGTCCGAGCCTACAATCAGCGCAAACAAATCCTTAAAGAGCGCAATGCCGAGGAATATCGCCATCGAGGCCATCACAAAGTACTTCAGCGCAGCGGCATTCATCGCCACAAAGTCGTCTTTGCGGAAGTTCGAGAGGAAGAACGGCTCCGCCGCCAAGCGGTACATCTGAGTAAAGAGGGTCATCACCACCGCAATTTTGGTAATTGCACCATAGATGCCGAGTTGCGCCATTGCCCCCTCGGGCACGAGGTATTTGATAAGTTGGCGGTCGATAAACTCATTGGCCGTACCGGCAATACCGCTCACAAGCAGCGGCAGCGAGTAGACGAGTATCGCTGCCAACAGTCGCCAGTCGATACGCGGAGCAACGCCACCCGTAGTCGACATCACCGCCAACCACGTCACGGCACTTGCCGTAAGGTTTGCCACAAAGGCCCAGCCCACACCAAACTCCGAGTCGAAAAGCCCTAACGCCCAGAAGCCGAAAGCCAAGCCCACCTGCAAGAGGATGTTGAAGAGTTTGAGCAGGACATACGATAGCGCCTTACCCTGCTCTCGCAGTCGCGCAAAGGGGATGCAGGCCGCCACATCGAAGAGGATGATTGCCGCCACGACAACCACAAACTCGGGATGCGCCACATAAGCCTCGCCCATCAATTCCGACACGGGAACTCGCCACAAGGCCACCACCGCAAAGAACAGCATCGCCGCCAGCGAGGTTATACCCCACGCCGTAGCGAAGAGTTTGCGCTTGGCCCCTGCGACATCGCCACCCGCCGCCTCGGCCTTAGCCGCAAAGCGGAAGTAGCCCGACTCCATACCCATCGTGAGCAACACCAGAGCAAAGGGAATCAGCGCATAGACATCGGTCACCACGCCATACGCCTCCAATCCGAAGATGCGGGTGTAGAAGGGTGTCAGCAGATAACTTAAGAATCTGCCGAGGATAGTACTGATGCCGTAGATAGCGGTCTGTTTTGCAAGTTTTTCGAGCATAAAAGCCTGTTCTCGCCCAAAAATTTGGGCATATTCGGTGCGAAGATACGAAAAATAAAGGGAGTTCTCAAAGAGAACCCCTTTTTTATTGAGATTTTTTAAGGTTGAGGGGGGTAGGTGAGTTAGATGGGTTGGATGAGAGGGGGTGAAGGTTTTTGAGGGAGTTGAGGGAATTTAAGGAGTTTAAGGCATTTTACTAAATTCACTAAACTCACTAAATTCCTTAATCTCCCTTACTAACTCATCTAACCCATCCAATGGCTAAAAAATTGTGAATTATGAATTGTTTTGTACCTTTGCACAATATAACCTATTAAAACTATGCACAAATCAGGTTTTGTAAACATTATCGGTAATCCGAATGTCGGCAAATCGACCCTTATGAACGCTCTTGTAGGTGAGCGATTGTCGATTATCACCTCCAAGGCTCAAACTACCCGCCACCGCATTATGGGTATCGTCAATGGCGACGATTTCCAGATTGTCTACTCCGACACCCCGGGAATCCTCAAACCCAACTACAAGTTGCAGGAGTCGATGATGAAGTTCGTCAACGGAGCCGTCAAGGATGCCGATGTGATTCTCTATGTCACCGACACCGTCGAACAGAGCGACCGCTCGGCCGAGGTGCTCGACCGCATAGCCCGCAGTGGTATTCCGACCATTGTGGTTATCAACAAGATAGACCTCACCACACCCGAGGCTCTGGAGGCTCTGGTCGAGAAGTGGCACGAGCGTCTGCCCGAGGCGGTAATTGCTCCTGCTTCGGCCCGCGAGGGCTTCAACATCGGTGGAATTTTCGATATGATTCTCGAGCGACTGCCCGAGGGCGAGCCCTACTACCCGAAGGATACGCTGACCGACAAGACCTTGCGATTCTTCGCCTCGGAGATTATCCGCGAGAAGATACTGCTCAACTACGACAAGGAGATTCCCTACTGCTGCGAAATCGAGATTGATTCGTACAAGGAGGAGGCCGCCATCGACCGCATCTCGGCTACGATTTACGTTACACGCGACTCGCAGAAGGGCATCATCATCGGCCACAAGGGCGAGATGCTCAATAAGGTCGGTATGCAGGCTCGCCAAGACCTCGAAAAGTTCCTCGGTAAGAGGGTATTCCTCCAACTCTTTGTGAAAGTGGGTGGCGATTGGCGCAACAGCGAAAGACAACTCCGCCGATTCGGATACGAACAAGAATAGAGATTCAATTCAAAATTATAACCTTTAACTGTCACAAATCAATTCACAATTACCTATAAAATTTTTCGCGGGGTTAGGGCGTTTAGAAGAGTAAGCAGATGAAAAAGTTTGTATTGAGTTTGGTTGCGGTGTTCGTGCTGATTTGGTGCGGAGCGCCTCTGCGTGCCCAATACAACAAGGAGTACTTCTACTGGCTTGGTCGTCAGATGATGATGCAGAACGACTACCACGAGGCTATCCGCACACTGAATACCCTGCTGCGCTTTGATAACACAGCCTACGAGGGCTACTTCCTGCGCGGAATTGCCAAATACAATCTCGATGACCTGTTGGGTGCAGATGAGGATTTCACTATCGCCATATCGAAGAACCCCGTCTTTACCACCGCCTACACCTATCGCGCCATAACTCGCTCGCGTATGGGTAATTATGACGATGCGCTCAAGGATTTCAAGGAGGCCATCGACCTACGCCCCGACCTACCAAATCCCTACTACAGTCGAGGTGTGACACGTCTGCTCAACCAGCAATTCCGTGAGGCGATTGAGGACTTCGATAAATTTATAGCGCAAGAGAACAAGGTGGCCGATGCTTATGCCAACCGAGGGGTCTGCTACCTCTATTTGAAAGATACCACTAAGGCATACGAAAATTTCAACACCGCCATCCGCACCAACCGCGAAAATCCCGACAGTTACAACCGCCGAGGAGCGCTCTATATGCAGCAAAAACGCTTCGAGGAGGCCGAGCGCGATTTCGATATGGCGGTGCGCTACGACTCGACCCACATACCCTCGCTCTTCAATCGTGCATTGGTCTACTCCGAAACCAACCGACCGATGCAGTCGCTCGGTGACTTCGATAAGGTTATATCACTCGACTCGACCAACTCGCTCACTTACTTCAACCGAGCGATACTGCGCTCACGCATAGGCGATTACAACCGAGCGTTGGAGGACTACAACAAGGTGGCCCACTACTCGCCCGAGAATGTGTTGGTCTACTACAATCGCGCTATACTCTACACCCAGCTGGGCGAACTCGAACAGGCCGTCGAGGACTACTCGAAGGCTATCGAGCTCTATCCCGATTTTGCCAACGCCTACCTCAACCGAAGCACCCTGCGCTATGCTCTGCGCGATGCGAAAGGTGGCAAGAGCGACCACGACATCGCCCAGCGCAAAATTGCCGAGTACAAGAGCCGCTTGAGCGACAGCACCTACTCGATTTATGCCGACACCACAAGGCGTTTCGACCGTCTGCTATCGTTCGACACCAAACTCTCGGGCAGCACCTTCAACCGCATATCCACTCGCCGCGAGGCGTCGGGCGACAACTTGGCTCTGCTGCCCCTGTTCCGCTTTACGCTCATTGCAGCCGATAGCACGGCTGACAAGGTGCCGACCTTACGCCGCCAATCGCAGCGTGTGACCGACTTTATAGCCTCGTTGGAGAGTCCGCAACTCAAACTCTCGCGCAAGGAGTCCAATCTGCCGGCAGACTCGTTGGTTGCCACCGAGCGCCGCACGGCAAAGGCTCTGCAACAAGCGGTAGAGAGCGACCAGAAGTGGAAAACGCTCTTTATGTATGGTGTTGCCCAGTCGCTGATAAAGCAGTATACCGCAGCCGTGAACACCTTCTCGGCTGCCATTGACGAGAATCCGGTCAACCCGTTCCTCTACCTCAATCGTTCGACCACCCGAGCCGAGATGATAGACTTCATTTCGTCAATCGACAACTCCTATCAGCGCATAACAATCGATTCGGACCCCGCGAGCCGACTTAAGAACAACTCGACCCGCACATATAATTACGATGAGGCAATTGCCGACCTCAACAAGGCGATAAAACTCTACCCCGAATTTGCCTTTGCTTACTACAACCGAGCAAATCTGCACGCCATATCGGGGGCGTTGCCCGAGGCGTATGACGACTACTCGCGGGCAATCGAGCTCAACCCTCACTTTGCTGAGGCTTACTATAACCGAGGTCTGATACAGATATTTATGAAGGATACGCGCAAGGGGTGCCTTGATATCTCGAAGGCGGGCGAGCTCGGCATCGAACAGGCTTATGAGGTACTGCGACAATATGCAAATCACAAATAATTCAACAATAATTTAACACTTAAAAACTATGACTCAAACTATCCAAAAGAGACTCAACGATTACGCTTGGGCACGTTGGGGAGCGATGGTGCTGATTGCACTGATGATGCTCTTTGCTCACATGTTTGTAGATGTAATCTCTCCTCTTCAGGAGATTATCCAGAAGACTCACGGCTGGACTCCCGATGTATTCGGCTCGTTTATGGGCTCGGAGTACCTGCTCAATGTGCTTGGTTTTCTGATTGTTGCGGGTATTATCCTCGACAAGATGGGTATCCGCTTCACGGGCGAGTTGTCGGCATCGCTGATGTTCTTCGGTGCCTGCATCAAGTTCTACGCCGTTAGCGACCTCTTCGCCGGCTCGGGCCTCGAGGCTTGGCTCAACTCGTGGTGGGTAGCAATGCCCGGAAGCGCAAAGCTGGCTTCGCTCGGATTTATGATTTTCGGTTGTGGTTGCGAGATGGCGGGTATTACCGCATCGAAGGCGCTGGCAAAGTGGTTCGAGGGTAAAGAGATGGCGCTGGCTATGGGATTGGAGATGGCGCTGGCTCGCGTGGGAGTATTCTTCATCTTCACCATTTCGCCCCGCTTGGCCGGAGCAATCAACCCCACTGTAGTTAAGCCCGTAGCGTTCTGTACAGCGCTGCTGCTCATCGGACTATTGTGCTTCACCATCTTCTGCTTTATGGACCGCAAGTTCGACAAGCAACTCGGTGCTGAGGCTGCACAGGGCGAGTCGGAGGAGGAGTTTAAGTTGGCTGACGTGGTCAACATCTTCAAGAGCAAGCTGTTCTGGATTGTGGCGATGTTGTGTGTACTCTACTACTCGGCAATCTTCCCCTTCCAGAAGTTTGCAGCCAACATGCTGCAGAGCAACCTCGGCATCTCGGCAACGACCGCTGCCGACATCTTCCGTTGGTTCCCCATCGGTGCTGCCTGCATCACTCCGCTGCTCGGCTGGTTCCTCGACAAGAAGGGTAAGGGCGCTACAATGCTTATCCTCGGCTCGTTGCTGATGATTGTCTGCCACCTTACATTCGCACTCGTTTTGCCCGCATTCCCCAGCAAGGTTATCGCCTATGCAGCGATTATTCTGCTCGGAATCTCGTTCTCGTTGGTGCCGGCATCGCTCTGGCCCTCGATTCCTAAGATTATGGACAAGCGCTTCCTGGGTAGCGCCTATTCGCTTATCTTCTGGGTGCAGAACTTCGGTTTGAGCGGAACACCGATGCTTATCGGTTGGGCTTTGGAGAAGAGTAACCCCGGAGTCGCAGAGCAGATTGCCGCAGGCGTGGAGGGTGTTGCTTACAACTACACATTGCCGATGTTGATGTTCGCTTCGCTCGGCGGTTTGGCTCTTCTGTTCAGCCTCTGGTTGAAGGGTATGGATAAGCGCAACGGCTACGGATTGGAGTTGCCTAACATTCAAAAATAATATTTTTACTATGAAAAAGTTATTTTGTTTGGCCATTGTTGCAGTAGCAATGGTGGCTTGTGTCGAGCGCCCTCGCAGTGGTAACCCCATTATTGAGGGGTGGTATGCTGACCCCGAAGGAGTAATCTTTGGTGACACCTATTGGCTCTACCCCACTTGGTCGCAGAAGTTTGTCGAGCAGCTCCACTTTGACGCCTTCTCGTCGAAGGACTTGGTTCATTGGCAGAAGCACGAGCGCATTGTCGACAACAACAGCGTTAAGTGGATTAACAAGGCATTGTGGGCTCCCTCAATTATCGAGAAGGATGGCCGCTACTTCCTCTTCTTCAGCGCAAATGATGTACACGAGGGCGAGGTTGGCGGTATCGGTATCGCTGTAGCCGACAACCCCGCAGGCCCCTTTGAGGATTACCTCGGCAAACCGCTCATCAACGACATCATCAACGGAGCGCAGCCTATCGACCAGTTTGTATTCAAGGATACGGATGGCACATACTATATGTATTATGGTGGTTGGAAGCACTGCAACGTCTGCAAGCTCAACGACGACTTTACGGGCTTTGTTCCCTTCGAGGATGGCGAACTCTTCAAGGAGGTGACTCCTGGCGAGTATGTCGAGGGTCCCTTTATGTTTATCCGTGACGGTAAGTACTACTTTATGTGGTCGGAGGGCAAGTGGACCAAGGATAACTATCGCGTAGCTTATGCCATTGCCGATGGCCCGATGGGTCCCTTCGAGAGCAGAGGCGTGATTTTGCAGACCGACCCCGCAATCGGTACAGGTGCCGGCCACCACTCGGTGATGCACAACCCTCGCAGCGGTAAGTACTATATCGTCTACCACCGCCACCCGATTGGTGCAACCAGCGGTAATGATCGCCGTACATGTATTGACGAGTTACACTTTGCGGAGAATGGCGATATTTTGCCGGTAGTGATGACCTTCGAGGGAGTCGAGGCCGATCCTTTGACAGAGTAAACTTTATGCAATAAAGTAAAAAGGGTAGCAGAAAAATCTGCTACCCTTTTTACTTTCGTTTTCTGTTATCGAACAATCTCAAGCTCATCAATAAGCCATTTGGCTCCGGCAAACTTTTCGATAATAAAGAGCACATAACGAACATCTACACCTATACAGCGCTGTAACTCCGGCTCGAATGCCACATCGCCCGACATCGCCTCCCAGTTGCCGTCAAAAGCCAAGCCGATAAGTTCGCCTTTACCATTAAGAATTGGCGAGCCTGAGTTTCCGCCCGTAATGTCGAGATTCGAGAGGAAAGCCACGGGGAGTTCGCCCCTCTTATTGGCATAACGACCATAGTCGCTCGCTGCGTAGAGCTCCTTGAGCTTTTCGGGTACGAAGAACTCCACGGGGTTTTCGGGATTCTCCTTCTCCATCACACCCTTGAGGGTTGTGTAGTAGCTATAACGCACACCATCCTGAGGAGTATAAGGCAGCACGTTACCATAGGTCAGACGGATAGTAAAGTTAGCATCCGAAGCCCACGCCTTCTCGGGATGCATCTTCATCAGACCATCAATATAGAGGCGATGACCCTCGGCATACTGCGCAACGAAGGGTTTTCTCTCCTTGGTCAGTTTGTTGTACATCACAACCACCGACTGCCTAAGAGCCTGCACCGGGTCGGCCAAAATCTGCTCCGAAGTGTGGCTCTGAACAGCCTCCAAAATCTTCGCCTCGTCAGCAAAAATCGAATTATCGTAGAGATTGTCCACATAGGCATCAATGTTGCCACCGAAATCTCGGTCGATAACCTCATAAATCGAGGGCAGCACCTTCATATTCTCGCGTGCGATAGCAAGCATTCGCTTTGCTACCTTACGGTCGGTCGCGGTGTTATAATCCTTATACCAACCCTTCAACTGCGCAACAAGTCTCTTTGTCGCACCATCACCCGATATCGTTTGGGGCGAGTTCATAACCTTATCCACCATACGGGCCGGAGTGATTATCTCGACAGCCGTAAGGAAAGCCTCCTGCAGATATTGGAGGTCGTGGTCGATGGCAGACTTACCCTCCACAGCCCCCTTAATCAAGGGCAGAGCCTCTGCATAGCGAGGATCGTCGGCAAGGGTAAACTGCGATGCCCAAGCGGTAAATTCAGCCTCCTGAGCAGCCTTCTTCGATTTCACATCCAGGCGCTTCAGTCCGCGTGACATACCAATCGAGTTCTTCCAATAGTTCGATGAACGGGCATACTTCGATGCATATTGGATACGCACCTTATCACTTGCCGCCATATCCTTTTTAAGGATAGCCTGACGCTCGCCACGGATATAGATACGGTTGGGATTAGACACCGAAAGCATATCGTCAATCTCATAAGAGGTCATATATCGCTGGGTCGAGCCGGGGAAGCCCATAACCATCGCAAAATCGCCCTCCTTGTACCCCTTGAGCGAGACTTTCAGATACATCTCGGCCTTGTAGGGTACGTTATCTTTCGAGTACTCTGCGGGGTTGTTATCCTTGTCGGCATAGATGCGGAACACCGAGAAGTCGCCCGTATGGCGCGGCCACATCCAGTTGTCGGTCTCGCCACCAAACTTACCGATAGAGGATGGGGGAGTACCCACCAGGCGAATATCCTTAAAGGTCTCGATAACGAAGGCGAAGAATTGATTTCCGCCAAAGAACGATTTTACAAGAATCTCCTTACCCTCATTCTGCTTCTTTAACTCTTTTTGGAGATTTTTGACGTTTTCAGCCACTATTTTATTTCGCTCTACCTCGGCTGCGTTTGCCGGGATATTTCCCACGATTTGGGCTGTAACATCCGAAATTTGGCGAATAAATCTTACAGTCAGACCCGGGGCGGGAATCTCCTCCGAGTGGTTGTTTGCCCAAAAACCATACTTAAGGTAGTCGTGCTCGACCGACGAAAGCGCCTGAATCGAGCCATAACCGCAGTGGTGGTTGGTAAAGAGGAGTCCCTTATCCGACACAACCTCGCCCGTACAACCATTACCGAAAATCACGATTGCATCCTTAATCGAGTTCTTGTTAATCGAGTAGATATCCTCAGCCGAGAGGCGGCAACCCTTCGACTTCATATCCTTGATATTCATCTTTTGGAGGTAGGGCAACAGCCACATACCCTCATCAGCCATTGCACTAACCGAGATTAGCACCGTTGCAAGTGTTAAAAAAAGTCTCTTCATAGTTATATTATTATATGTTAATCTATTCAAATGTATACTTTATGGTTGTATTGGCAGGGCCCGTCTTAAAATACCTTTCGGGATTAGCGGAGTCGGTAAAGAGAAACTCCTGGGGAAAGTGAATTGCCGGCTGAAATCGTGTAGTGATACTATAAGGCAGATTAAGACCCTCCAAAATGTTGCTGATATAGTGCCTATATCCATTCTTGTTATTATCGGCATCGGTAATTATCCAATTACTCTCGATATTGCCGTTATTAAGAGTAAGAGGTAAACGAGAATAATCAGCCGAATCTCCGAAATGGTAAGTTCCACTCTCCAACGACACATACCCCTGTCCGCTCTTCTTTATGAAGCGATATTCATTCTCCTCCTCATTCAAAAAGGCCAACTTTGCACCCTTCTCCAATCCCTCGACGTTCGACTCTTTAATCGTAACAGCCTTATACTCGTTTACAACCTCAACATCAATAGTAATAGTTTTGTCAATATCTTCGTCTGTGATGCTGATTGTCGTCGATCCAAACTTCAGAGCCTTGATAGCAATACCTGCAGGATCGGTCTCCGAATATTTCGGCAAAAAGGAGTTAACAGCCCCTCTATTACTATATAATACATCAACAAGGGATTCATCCTCGACCTCTATTGTATGATAATAACCTACACCGCCGACAATATCCAAAAATGTATGGCTAACTGTCGAGACATATGCTTTGGTTGTGACATTACCATTCTCATCCAAGATTCTCATCGGCTTTTTCTTTCCGTAGAGATGATCCGGATCGTCACTACACGACGAAAGCAGGGTAGTTGTCAATACCACAATAGCAAATATCTTTAACAGCCTTTTCATAACTCTAAAAGTTTAAGTTTCTCTCTCCACTAAAAGTCGTATAACAAGTGGGATTTTTAGGCGGACGCAGATCGAAAAACCGCAGTTTACTTGATGTAAATGAGGATTTTGAGATAAAGTCCAACACCAAAATCACCTTGTTAGAGGACTTTTACTTAATAGCAATCATATTCTTAATTGAGCGCTCGGCTGCGACACGGGTAGCCTCATCGATAATAACCTCGGGGCTCTCGTCACGCAAGCAGTCGCGCAGATTCTCGAGCGTTACCATCTTCATATACTTACACTCGTTGCAAGCACAGGTCGAATCCTCGGGCGGAGCGGGAATAAAACTCTTATCGGGGAATCGCTTAAGCATCTCGGCCAAGATACCCGACTCGGTCACCACAATAAACTCCTCGGCTCCACACTCGCCACAATAGTCCAAAATCGCAGCGGTCGAGCCGGTGAAGTCGGCAACCTTGACAATATAGTCGCGACATTCGGGATGAACAACAACCTTTGCTTGGGGATGCTCGGCCTTGAGTTGAAGAATCTTCTCTAAAGAAAACTCCTCGTGAACATGGCAGGCTCCATTCCAGAGCACCATATTCTCTCGTCCGGTAAGTTTTTGGATATAGGAGCCCAGATTGCGATCGGGCGCAAAGATTATAGGTTGCTCCGCCGGAATCGACTCCACAACCTTCAGTGCATTAGACGAAGTACAGCATACATCCGTCAAAGCCTTCACACCAACCGAGGTATTTACATAGGATACCACAAGATGGTTGGGGTAGTTCTTCTTAAACTTAGCAAACTCCATAGCATCGCACGACTCCGCCAACGAACAGCCCGCCTCGGGGCAGGGGATAAGTATCTTCTTCTCGGGAGAGAGCACCTTGGCAGTCTCGGCCATAAAGTTTACACCCGCAAAGAGAATAATATCGGCATCACACTTCTGAGCCTCGACCGAGAGAGCCAACGAGTCACCGAGAAAATCGGCTACCTCCTGGATTTCGGGGCGAGTATAGTAGTGGGCCATAATTACGGCATGTTTCTCCGCTTTGAGCTTTTCGATTTCGGAACGCAACTGAGCAAAGTTATCAACCATTCTTTTTTGTTTTTATTATTTACTTATTTATAAATTTAATTAAAAAGAATAAATATAATAGCTGTCGATAATGTCAATAAGTTTTTCAGAGAGATTTTTATCAACACTATTTCTTGGTTTTGTTATAAATTTTTCTTTCTAATTATTTAATATCAAGGTATTTATTATACTTTATGAACAGGTGAAGAAAAGGTTTTCAACTTATCAATAGTCATAAAATATAAACAATTCAACTTTGAAAAATAGTAATAAGTCGGGTGAAAGATTTTAATAAAAAAATTTGCTTTTTCACCTCGGCCTCTTGTATAATCAGCAATCAGGCGAAACCAAATTTTTTAGCATAAAAATTCAAACAACTTATCACTCTCTTTTCAACACCTTAATCACAACTTTTCAACAACCTTTTGGGCTATATGTCGATAATAATCACCAACAGCCAAATCGCTTAAAGCGGCCGGCAAACCACTATCTCCGCCCTCCATAACAGATTGAATGATAGGGATATGACCCAAGAAATCAACTCCACACTCGGCGGCATATCGCTCAGCGCCTCCCTGGCCGAAGATGTAATACTTGTTGTCGGGCAACTCTTTGGGTGTAAACCACGCCATATTCTCGACAATACCCAAAACAGGAATCTTTACATTCTCATTGCGGAACATCTCCACACCTCGCACCACATCCGCAACAGCGACCTGTTGAGGGGTCGAGACGATTACCGCTCCCGAAATTTTCAACTCCGAGATTATCGAGAGGTGTATATCTCCCGTACCCGGTGGTAGGTCTATCAACAAATAGTCCAACTCTCCCCACAGAGTCTGGTGGATAAGTTGCTTGAGTGCGTTACAAGCCATCGTTCCGCGCCAAATCAGCGCATCGGTCGGGCGAATAAAGAATCCTATCGAGATAAGTTTCAGCCCCGCAACCTCTGCCGGCACAATATAGTCAAAACCATCAATCTGCTGCGCATCGGGCAGATACCCCTCGCAACCAAACATCTTGGGCTGTGAAGGACCATAGATATCGGCATCGAGAAGGCCTACCTTGTAACCCATATCGCGCAACGTAACAGCCAAGTTTGCCGTCACGGTCGACTTTCCGACTCCTCCCTTACCCGAGGCGATAGCCACGATGTTGCGAATAGAGCCGGTGGTGGTGCGCTTCTCGACCTTGGGTTTGGCGGGTGCTCCCTCCTTGATAAAGACCGTTATCTCGCCCTTCAATTGAGGAAAACGACCCTCCAACAGAGCCAAAACCTGGCCCTTAATCTTCAAAGCAAAGGGGTCGCGAGCCTTCTTAAAGAGGAGCGAAACGGTAATTTTATCGTTGGTGGCGGTAACGCTTTCAACGAAACCGCCATCAACGATATTCTCATTCGTTTCGGGATGAATTATACTCTTTAATAGCCCTGTTACAAGGTTCTGCATAACTATTCGAATGAAATCTCATAAGGCATCATTGCCATAACTCCATTCTGAGTTGTAGCACTCTTCACCTTATTATATTGTATATAGGCCTCGCTGCCCATCTCCGAGCGCAAAACCGAAGCGCGAACCTTTGCACCAAGACCCGACAAGATGCTCTGTAAAGGATCCTCGCTGCTCAAAACCTCCTCAACACGATACGCCTCGAGGTCGGCCTTCTCAGCAGCCAGTGTAATGGCGTTGTTCAATCCGCCCAGTGTGTCGACAAGACCAATCTGCTGAGCCTGAACGCCTGTCCAAACTCTGCCGGCAGCGATGTCGAGAACCTTCTCGAGGGGCAGGTTACGACCCTCCGAAACCAACGAGGTGAAACGAGAGTAAACCTTATCGACACTCTTCATGATTACACCACGCTCGGCAGCATCCATATTGTGGCCGAGGCTTCCGAATGTAGAGTGGTCGTTAGTCGAAACTGAGTCGAAGGTTATACCCACCTTGTTGGTAAGCATCTTGTTGGGGTTTGCAATCATTCCGAAGACACCAATCGAGCCGGTGAGAGTCATCTTGTTGGCTACAATAACATCTGCCGGAGCCGAAATGTAGTAACCACCGCTGGCAGCAACGCTACCCATCGAGACAACCACAGGCTTCTCGGCCTTGAGCAGCTCGATTTCACGCCAGATAACATCACTTGCCAGAGCCGAGCCACCCGGAGAGTTCACGCGCAAAACTACAGCCTTAACCTTATCATCCAAGCGTACCGACTTCACGGTCTCGGCCATGGTCTGACCATAGATTGCCTCCTGCTCGCCAGTGCCATCGAAAATCTGACCCTCGGCATAGACCACAGCAACCTTGTCTGCCGAGATGTTCTGTAAATCAACAACCTGTGAAGCGTAATCGCCGAGCGAAATCTTCTCACACTCGCCATCATTGTTGAGCTCCACGCCCAACTCTGCGAAGATGCCATTCATCTGGTCCTCATAAATCAGAGCATCAACAAATTTGTGCTTGAGAGCCTCCTCGGGCATTGTAACTGCGAGTTTGTCGGCCAAGGTGTTGAGCGTCTTCTTGTCAATTCCGCGAGCTTCGCTCACAGCATCCACGATAACCTCCCAGGTCGAAGCTCCCAACTCGGCCATCTGGCGGCGATTGTCGGGCGACATCTTCTTGAGGAAGTAGGGCTCTACGGCGCTCTTATATTTACAAACTGTGGGGCGGAAGATGTCTACCTCGATGCCGAGCTTCTCGAAGAGGCCGGTGTAGAACATCAGAGTCGACGAAAGACCCTGCCACGACATACTACCCTCGGGCTGAAGATAGATTTTATCAGAAACCGAGGCGAGGTAGTATGAGATTTGGCTGTAACCCTCGTTGAACGAGACAATAAACTTGCCACTCTGCTTGAACTCTTCGAGAGCAGTGCGCAACTCTTCGAGAGCACCTGTCTCGATCATACCTTCTCCGTTCATGCGCAGATAGATACCTTTGATACGCTCGTCAGTCTCGGCCGACTTGATGCTGCGCAGCACCTTCAACAATGGAAGTTGCTTGTTGACCGTCATTGTATTAAAATCAATCATTCCCAACGGATTAGAAGAGGGTGCATCTGTGATATTCTCTGCCAAATCAATCATAAGCACCGAGTTGGGCTTGACAACAGTTGTACTCTCCACCGAACCGGCAAGGCCGATAAAGATGAACAGCCACAATAAGCTCGAGAGAATACCTCCGACAACTACAGCCAATAATGCTGCAAGAAATGCTTTCATGAATTTCATACTCTAGACACTTTATAAAGGTTATACAATATACATTTACTACCGCAAATATACTAAAAGTTAGCGGTAGTTGTACCCTTTTGCAGAGAATATCTCTGTTTTTGTTTTTGGCAATGAGCAACAAAATATCTGCCCTAAAAAGAAAAATCGTAATAACTTGTTGCTAAATTTCGGTATTATCCCAAAAATTGTTATTTTTGGGTGGAATTTTAGATTTATTTCATAACATAACCAAATTATGGCTAAAGATTACAAACGGTATTTAATTACATCGGCTCTTCCCTATGCCAATGGTCCGGTACACATCGGACACCTTGCGGGAGTATACGTTCCCTCGGATATTTATACGCGCTATATGCGCCTGAAGGGGCGTGACGTGATCTCGATTTGCGGTAGCGATGAGCATGGCGTGCCCATCACCATCAAGGCTCGCAAGGAGGGTGTAACCCCGCAGCAGATTGTTGACCGTTACCACAATATCATTAAGAACGCTTTCGAGGGACTCGGCATCTCGTTCGATATCTATTCGCGAACAAGCTCCCCGACCCACGCCAAGACCGCTTCGGATTTCTTCCGTAAACTCTACGATGAGGGTAAGTTTATCGAGAAGAGTTCGATGCAATACTATGACGAGGAGGCAAAGACCTTCCTTGCCGACCGTTATATCGTGGGTACTTGTCCCCGTTGCCAGAGCGAGGGTGCTTATGGCGACCAGTGCGAGAAGTGTGGCTCTACACTCTCGCCCGACGAGCTTATCAACCCGCGTAGTGCAGTGTCGGGTGCTGTTCCCGTCAAGCGCGAGACCAAGCACTGGTATCTGCCCCTCGACCAACACGAGGAGGCTCTGCGCAAGTGGATTTTGGAGGGTCACAAGGAGTGGAAGTCCAACGTCTACGGTCAGTGTAAGAGCTGGCTCGATGGCGGTCTGTTGCCTCGTGCCGTGAGCCGCGACCTGGATTGGGGTATCCCCGTGCCGGTGGAGGGTGCCGAGGGTAAGGTGCTCTATGTATGGTTTGATGCTCCGATTGGCTATATCTCTGCTACTAAGGACCTTACACCCGATTGGGAGAAGTATTGGAAGAGTGAGGATACCAAGATGGTGCATTTTATCGGCAAGGATAACATTGTCTTCCACTGCATAGTATTCCCCTCGATGTTGATGGCGCACGGAGGTTATATCCTGCCCGAGAATGTGCCGGCAAACGAGTTCCTTAACCTTGAGGGCGACAAAATTTCGACCTCGCGCAATTGGGCTGTATGGTTGCACGAATATCTCGAGGATATGCCCGGCAAGGAGGATGTTCTGCGCTATGTTCTCTGTGCAAATGCCCCCGAGACCAAGGATAACGACTTTACTTGGAAGGATTACCAGGCGCGTAACAACAACGAGTTGGTGGCAGTGCTCGGTAACTTCGTAAACCGTGCGTTGGTGCTGACCAAGAAGTATTACGATGGGGTAGTGCCGGCTTGTGGCGAACTTACCGACTACGACCGTGAGACGATCGCCGAGATGTCGCAGATTAAGGCTTCGCTCGAGGCAAACCTCGAGAACTACCGCTTTCGTGAGGCGTTGAAGGATGCGATGAATGTGGCCCGTATCGGTAACAAGTACCTCGCCGATACCGAGCCTTGGAAATTGATAAAGACTGATACTGAGCGAGTTAAGACTATTTTGAACATCGCTCTTCAGATTACTGCCAACTTGGCTATTGTTTGTGAGCCGTTTATGCCTTTCACGGCTGCCAAAATTTTGAAGATGTTGGCAGTTGAGCATCTCGATTGGGAGCGCATAGGCGATATGTCGCTTATCGAGGCGGGTCACAAAATTGGCGAGCCTTCGCTCTTGTTCGAGAAGATTGAGGATGATGTTATCCAGAAGCAGCTCGACAAACTGGAGGCTGCAAAGCAGGCAAACCTCGCTGCGGCTGCAGCTGAAGCGCCCGTTGAGCCCCAGAAGGAGAATATCTCGTTTGATGACTTTGGTAAGGCCGATATCCGTGTTTCGACCATCCTTTCGGCTGAGCGTGTGCCTAAGACCAAAAAACTCCTTCACCTGACGGTTGATACAGGCATCGACACCCGCGAGCTGGTTTCGGGTATTGCCGAGTTCTTCTCTCCCGAAGAACTTGTGGGTCAGCAGGTTTTGGTATTGGTAAACCTTGAGCCTCGCGAGATTAAGGGAATCTTGTCGCGCGGAATGATTTTGATGGGTGAGGATGCAACCGGAAAGCTTGTTCTGTTGCAACCCAGCTCGAAGGTCGGCAGCGGCTCAATTGTTGGATAAGGATTTAATAACCCCCTAAAACACAATAAGATGGAAAATTTAGATTGGGCTTCTTTGGGATTTAATTACACCAAGACCGATTGTAATGTTCGCTGTTACTTCCGTGATGGCGAGTGGAGCGACTTGGAGTTTAGCGACAGTGAGTATATCCCGATGCATATCTCGGCAGCTTGTCTGCACTATGGTCTGGAACTCTTCGAGGGCTTGAAGGCTTTCAGGGGCGCAGATGGCAAGGTGCGCCTTTTCCGTGCGGAGGAGAACGCCAAGCGAATGCAGGCTTCGGCTCGTAAGCTCTGTTTGCCGGTGCCCTCAATCGAGCTCTTTGTTGAGGCTTGCGAGGAGGTCGTTCGCCGTAATGCTCGCTTTGTGCCGCCTTATGGCACCGGAGCCTCTTTCTATCTTCGCCCGTTGCTGATTGGCTCGAATGCGGTTTTGGGTGTAAAGCCGGCAACTGAGGCAACGCTGATTGTCTTCGGAACACCGGTAGGAGCCTATTTCAAGGAGGGAATTAAGCCTATCTCGGTGCTTCTCGACCGCGAATTTGACCGCGCTGCTCCACGTGGAACAGGCGAGGTTAAGGTCGGAGGTAACTATGCTTCAAGCATTTACTCGGGCGAGCGAGCACATAAGGCCGGCTACTCGAATGTTCTCTATACGGATGCGGCCGAGCGTAAGTATATCGAGGAGTGTGGTGCTGCAAACTTCTTTGGAATAAAGAATGGCTGCTATGTTACTCCCAAGTCGGGCTCGATTCTCCCATCAATTACCAATAAGAGCCTTCGTCAGCTTGCTGAGCACCTCGGCCTGAAGGTTGAGGAGCGTGCTGTGCCTATCGAGGAGTTGTCGACCTTCGAGGAGGCCGGAGCGTGTGGTACGGCTGCGGTGATTTCGCCGATTGGCAAAATTGTCGATATGCAGACCGGTGATATTTATAACTACGGCAACGAGGTGGGCGAGTGGTCGATGAAGATGTATAATGCACTTCAAGACATTCAATACGGCCGTGCAGAGGATGTTTTCGGCTGGACTCGAATTATTGAGATGTAGTTGCTGGTTGTGATTGTTCCACGTGGAACAAATAAGTGGCGGGTTGTTTTTGGTAACCCGCCACTCTTTTTTATTTGTTCTATCTTCCGAATTTTATCAATAAAACATTGATGTCCGCCGGAGATACGCCCGGTATTCGCGATGCTTGGCCGATGGTCTTGGGCGCGATGCGCGAGAGTTTTTGGCGAGCCTCAATGGTTAGCGAGTTCATTGTGTTGAAGTCAAAACCCTCGGGAATTGTGATATTTTCGAGTCGTTGCAACTTCTCGGCAATCATCTTTTCGCGCTCGATATAGCCGCGATACTTAATCAAAATCTCAGCCTCCTCGATTGCGTCGTCAGAAATCTCTTCGCGGATGATAAACTTGTCGAGTTTCGGTAGGGCAGTTCGCATTCCCGAAATGGTTGTTTCGTTGCGAAGAAGTATGTCGTAAAGTTTGCGACCCTGAGTCAAAGGCTCTGAATTTACCGATTTTAAGTAGTCACAAATTTCGCTTGCTTTGACACTCTGTTCGTGAGCGAAAGAAATAAGCGATTCTACGGCACGATTTTTTTTGAGTAAAAGTTCGTGTCTTTTTTCAGAAATCAGGCCAATTTTGTAACCAATCGGTGTTAATCTTGCATCAGCATTGTCTTGTCGAAGCAAAATGCGATACTCCGCTCGCGATGTAAACATTCGGTAGGGCTCATCGACCCCCTTGGTCACAAGGTCATCAATCAGCACTCCGATATATGCCTCATCACGGCGCAGGATAATAGGCTCTTCGCCCCTTAATTGGCGGTGGGCATTGATGCCGGCCATAAGTCCCTGGGCGGCAGCCTCTTCGTAGCCGGTGGTGCCGTTAATTTGCCCCGCAAAGTACAGATTATCAACGAGTTTGGTCTCTAACGAGTGGTGCAATTGTGTCGGGGGGAAGTAGTCATACTCGATGGCGTAGCCCGGGCGGTAGACGTGTACATCTTCCAGTCCCTCGATTTGGTGTAACGCATTGATTTGCACCTCATAAGGCAATGATGATGAGAATCCGTTAAGGTAGTATTCATTGGTATTGCGACCCTCGGGCTCAAGGAAGAGTTGGTGCTGCTCCTTGCCGGCAAAGGTGCGCAGTTTATCCTCGATGCTCGGGCAGTATCGGGGGCCTATGCCCTGAATTGTGCCGTTGAAGAGGGGTGACTCCTCGAAGCCGGTGCGCAGGGTGTCGTGCACCGCCTTGGAGGTGTAGACCAAGAAGCATGGTAGTTGCTCTTTAACTACTTCAGTATCAGGCGAAAAAGAAAATTTCGAAGGCACCTCATCGCCATATTGGGGCTCGAGGCGTTCGAAGTCGATAGTTCGGGCATCGAGTCGAGCAGGTGTTCCGGTCTTCATTCTTCCGGCCTCGAATCCCAACTCAACGAGCTGCTCGGTGATGCCGAATGAGGCGGCATCTCCTGCTCTACCACCCTCGGCATTCGAGCGACCGCAGTGCATCAATCCCGAAAGGAATGTTCCGTTGGTAAGGATTACCGCCTCGGCCTCGAATGTTACGCCCATGCGCGTTTTAACGCCTATTATGCGGGGTTTTTCGCCTGTTGTGTCAAAGAGTAGCCCATCGGCCGTATCTTGCCAAATATAGAGGTTTTCGGTGTTCTCGAGCGTGTGGCGCCACTCCTCCGAGAAGCGAGCCTTGTCGCATTGTGCTCGGGGGCTCCACATCGC
>JAGBTZ010000004.1 GCA_017631055.1 Alistipes sp. | reverse complement strand
TGCTTACAAAAAAAGGCTACTTATCTCGTTTTGTATTATTGTCGTAGACAACCAAAGCCTCGCAACCAAACCTACAAAAACTCTCACGTTGTCAAGTTCCCCGAAACGCAGTTTCGGCTGAAAGGTTTTGCGTCGCTTTTTTCGAAAAGCGACATTCTAAAAGGCACAAAGAAAAGCGGCAGTCGCCTGAATGGCAAAGAAAAAGGTGCGAGGATAAAATCTTCGCACCTTATATATAATATATGTATCGTCTCTTATTCTGGTTTCACCAGCGAGAGGAAGAGCTCATCAAGCTGAGCCTGGTCGATAGTCGAGGGAGCATCAAGCATCACATCGCGACCGGCGTTATTCTTCGGGAATGCGATGTAGTCGCGGATTGACTCCACGCCACCGAAGAGCGAGCAGAGGCGGTCGAAGCCGAATGCCAGACCTCCGTGCGGGGGTGCACCGAACTTGAAGGCGTTCATCAGGAAACCGAACTGCTCCTGAGCCTTCTCGGGGGTGAAGCCGAGGCACTTGAAGATTGTAGCCTGCAACTGAGCATCGTGGATACGGATTGAGCCACCGCCAATCTCTGTTCCGTTACATACAAAGTCGTAAGCGTTAGCACGCACACGGCCCGGGTCGCTCTCGAGGAACTCGACATCCTCGGGTTTGGGCGAGGTGAAGGGGTGGTGCATAGCATAGAAACGCTCGGTCTCGTCATCCCACTCGAACATCGGGAAGTCGACAACCCAGAGGGGAGCAAACTTCTTCGGGTCGCGCAAGCCGAGTTGCTGAGCCACCTCCAGACGCAGAGCGCAGAGCTGGGTCAGAGCCTTGAACTTCTTACCGCAGAGGATGAAGACCATATCACCGGCCTTTGCACCGCACTTCTCGGCCATAGCCTTGACCTCCTCGGGCGAGTAGAACTTGTCGATTGATGACTTCACGCCGGCCTCCTCGACACGAATCCAGATAAGACCCTTGGCACCCACCTGCGGACGCTTAACGTAGTCGGTCAGGGCATCAATCTGCTTGCGGGTGTAAGTAGCACAACCTGTGGCTGCAAAGCCGCAGATATACTCTGCATCATCGAATACCGAGAAGCCGTGACCCTTTGTCAGGTCGGTAATGTCGGCAAACTCCATACCGAAGCGCAAGTCGGGCTTATCCGAACCGTACTTCTCCATAGCCTCAATCCAGGGCATACGGCGGAAGGGCTCCGTAAATTCGATATCCATAACCTCCTTGAACATATATTTAGCCCAACGCTCGAATGTCGAGATGACATCCTCCTGCTCGACAAACGACATTTCGCAGTCAATCTGGGTAAACTCGGGCTGACGATCGGCACGCAAATCCTCGTCACGGAAGCAGCGTACAATCTGGAAATACTTATCGTAACCGGCCACCATCAGCAGCTGTTTGAGTGTCTGGGGCGACTGAGGCAGAGCGTAGAACTGGTTGGGATTCATACGGCTCGGCACAACGAAGTCACGCGCACCCTCGGGGGTCGAGCCCACCAAGTAGGGAGTCTCAATCTCCAAAAATCCCTCAGAGTCAAGGAACTGGCGAATAGATAACGCCATCTTGTGGCGCAAAATCATCGCACGCTGCAGGGGCGGACGACGAAGGTCGAGGTAGCGGTACTTCATACGCAGGTCATCGCCTCCGTCTGACACCTCCTCGATAGTGAAAGGAGGAGTCTGAGCCTCGTTCAGGATTGCAAGCGAGCTGGCAGCCACCTCAATATCACCCGTAGGCATCTTGGGGTTCTTGGCCTCACGCTCAATAACCTTGCCGGTTACTTGCAAGACATACTCACGGCCGAGCTTCGCAGCCACAGCCTTAGTAGCCTCGTCAGAGTGCTCCTCGACAACAATCTGGGTAATACCGTAACGGTCACGCAGGTCAATGAAGGTCATTGCACCCAAGTTGCGCACTTTCTGTACCCAACCGGCTAAGGTTACGGTTTCGTTTACGTTTGCAGCGCGAAGTTCGCCGCAGGTGTGTGTTCTGTACATAGAATCTATTTTGTTTTACGTCTATTGTCGGATTAACGGACAAAAATAGGTATTTTTGGTCTAAAAATCGAAAAAAAATCAATATATTTGTAGTTATGTTACTCAAAAGATAAATCTATGGAACAGCAAACACAGCGTGAGCGTGACGAAAACTATATGCGTAGGGCACTAAACGAGGCCATCATTGCGTTAGATAAGGGAGAAGTACCTATCGGAGCAGTGGTTGTGGCTTCGAACGGAGCGATAGTCGGCAGAGGACATAACTTGGTCGAAACGCTGTGTGATGCTACGGCTCACGCCGAGTTGCAGGCCATCACGGCGGCAACCTCGACACTCGGCGGCAAGTACCTGAACGACTGCACACTATACGTCACGGTCGAGCCGTGCATAATGTGTGCCGGAGCCATCGCCTGGAGCCAAGTAGGCAGAGTGGTTTACGGGGCCGATGACCCGAAGCGTGGCTATACGACCGTTCAAGGTGCAATTTTGCACCCCAAGACGGTGGTTGAACGAGGTGTTTTAGGAGCGGAATGCGAGCAGTTGATGAAGGATTTTTTTGCTAAATTACGACAGTAAAATTGAACATTATTCATAAAGTTTTGAATAATAAATAAAAAAAGTCTATTTTTGCACCTCGTAATACGAAATTAGAGATTAACAACATAAAACAACGTAGAGATGAAAAAAGTTATTTTGTCTTTGGTCGCTATGATGACCGTTTGTGCAGTTTCGGCACAAAATGAACTTATCGCAAAATTCAACGAAGGCCTCACAGCGCTTCAGGCTAAGAATTACACCGCAGCTGCAGCAGCATTCGAGAACTTCATCGACAATGGTGCTGACTCGGAGGATGCAACCGTGTTGGCTAACGTCGCTCAGGCTAAGAAGTATGTTCCGGCATGCTACCTCAACCTTGGTATGCGTAACGCATCTGCAAAGGAGTTCGACAAGGCTACCGAGCTCATCAACGAGGGTATCATGAAGGCTGAGCTTTATGGCGAGTCACAGTCGTTGGCGAAGTTGAAGGCAGCTCTTGCCAAGGTATATCAGGTTCAGGGCGGTATCGCATTCAACAACAAGGACTACGCTACTGCTTCGGAGGTATTCGCAAAGGGTTACGAGGCTAATCCCCGCAATACAGATATGGCTCTCAACTTGGCTATGAGCTACTGCGAGCTCGGTCAGTTCGACAAGGGTATGGAGGTTTACCGCAACGTAGCTGCAATGAACCCCTCGCGCTATGCTGACGCTATCGCAAAGGCTAAGGAGATGATGGCTCTCTACACCAACAATCAGGTTGCTAAGTTGCAGACCGAGGGTAACAACGATGCAGTTATCGAGATGGCCGAGAAGATGCTCGCAGAGGATCCCGCATCGGCTTTGGCTGAGAAGATTCGTTTGCAGGCTTACAACGGCAAGAAGGAGTATGACAAGGTTATCGAGCTCGGTGAGACTGCTGCATTGGCACAGACCGCAGAGGAGGATAAGAGCGATGTTTACTTCCTCATCGGTGCTGCTTACAACGCAAAGTACAACGCAGGTGGCAACAAGGATGCAGCCCTCAAGGATAAGGCTGTATCGTACCTCAACAAGGTTACTACCGGCAATAGCGTAGAGGCTGCTAAGGCTGCTGTTACAGAGCTTACAAAGTAATAGTTTCAAATAGATTTGAAAGTGTGTTCGGCAACTGCTTGGTCGAACACACTTTTTTTTGTACCTTTGCGAAGTTGTTGCAACACCTAAAAATTGAGCCGAGGGATGAAATCATTGATTAAGAGCGCCATTATCGCTTTGATGATGTTATGCATGGCACCTGCTGCATTTGCACAGGGTGTCGGCTCGGTGTCGGGTGTGGTTGTCGATGCCGGCAACAACGAGGGTCTGCCGGGCGCTGTCATCGAATTCAAGTTGAGCGGTAGCGGCGAATCGAAGTATTACACCTCGGGATATGCCGGCAAATTTTCGGTCAACGGACTCAAGTTTGGCGAATATACGGTGGTGGTTTCATTCCTTGGTTACGATAACATCGAACTGACATTCAACCTCAAACACACTTCGCACAACCTCGGAACCATCATCATCAAGGAGTCGGCCGTAAAAATCGACGTCGTAGTCAAGGAGGCAGTCGTAAACCGCACTACCCAGCGAGGCGACACCCTATCGTACAATGCAGATGCGTTCAAGACCACGATGGATGCCGACCTGACGAGCCTGCTCAACAAGATGCCGGGCATCACGGTCAATGGCAACCGCATCGAGGCTCAAGGTGAGCGTATCACTGCGGTCTATGTCGATGGTAGCGAATTTTTCGGAGGTAGTGTCGAGCAGGCGTTGCAATCATTGCCGGCTCAAGCCGTGCAGCGTATTGAGGTCTACGACCGACTGAGCGAAACCGGTCAGGCTACGGGTATTGCCGATGGCGGTGGTGGCAAGGTCATCAACATCATCACACGAGAGTCGATGCGCCATAGTCAATTCGGAAAGTTACACGTTGGATATGGCTACGAGCCCTCGGCCGACCCAGTAATTACCGCGAAGCACAAGTACACCGGAGGCGGTGCGGTCAACATCTTCGATGATGATAGGAGAATGTCCATAACAGCACTGGTCAACAATCTCAACAAGCAGAACTTCTCGGCCGATGATATGAAGATCTCGAGTAGTAGCAACTCCAACAACGCTTCACAGAACTACTCGGTCGGTGCACAGAGTGGCGTTGGCGAGTCGCAGATTTTGGGCTTCAATGTCACCGACAAGTTGGGCAAAAAGAAGAACTTTTTGATAGATGCCACGCTCTTCTTCAACCACACCAACGCCAAGAATCGTTACCACTACGAGCGCTGGTACACCGCCCCGCTCAAGGTCGACACATTGTATACGCTCTCGTATACCAACCCCGACAACTACACCACCCGTTTCCGTACCCGCATGGAGTGGCATATAAACAAACGTCATCGTTTGGTCTTCATCCCCAATATGCAGTATCGAGATAACTCTTCGATAAACATAGCGAATGGATTGCGTTGGGGCGAATCGGGCTGGAAATTTCAACCCAGTGGCAACAATGGTTGGTGGAATGGTATCAACGCCTCGCTATACGGATCATACCGTATGCTCTTCAAGAAGCCGGCAAGACTCTTTGTAGTAGATTTTTCGGGCGGATACTACTATGGTTGGGAAGACCGAGATTACTACTCAAACGGAGGTGGTCGCACCGACAAGACTGATGTAATGAAGGCTACGGTCGATACGACCTATACCCGCACAATAAGCGACAATGCGACCTACTCGGCCAGTACGACAATCACCTATCGTGAGCCTATCGCCAAGTATATGCAGATAAGTTTTATCTATCGTCCTTCGTGGAGTCTGCGTACACGCGACTATGCATCTTACTCGACCGATAACACACACCATATCGACCCTGAGAAGCGCAATCCCTACACATCGAACATCGCAAATAGCACCTTTACATACCACCGTGCGGGTGCGGCATATCGATATGCTCGCCGCCGAAATTGGACTACTGTCAGCCTTTTTTACCAATATACCGAGCTACTCAACAAGAACCATTCAACTCAAAAGGCCGAGTCGTTCGGATACCACAACTTTATCTACAACGCAACCTTGCAGTGGAGTTTCGATAAGCAAAATTCGATGCGCATAAGTTTCAATTCTGATGTCAAGGCGCCGAATATGGGTCAGTTGCAGGACTACTACAACGTCTCGAACTCACAATATCTGTCGCGAGGAAACTCGCACCTGAAACCCTTCACCGAGCACTCGGCATTCATCCGCTACACTCGCTCGAATATCGAAAAAGGACATACATTTATGGCCATGTTCCAAGCCAAGAACACTCAGGACTTCATCGGCAGTGCCATAATCTACTCGCCCACGGTCATCGTTGGCGAAGAGGGTGATGCAAACTACAAAAAATACAACCCGATACAGTTCTCGCAGCCTCAAAATATGGATGGCTATTGGCGATTGACGGGCCGACTCAGCCTTGGATTGCCCCTGTCGTTCATCAAGTCGAACATCAACCTGACGGCCGGAGTGGATTACGCCACAACACCGACCTTGCTCTTCTTGCAGGAGGAGGACCAGGATGTGATTATCGACTACAACTCGACCGAGTGGCTCAAGGGTGCCGAGATGAATACCATCGAGAGTATGAGCTATTCGCTGAATGCAGTATTGGGTAGCAATATCTCGGAGAATGTCGATTATACCCTCTCGTGGAACGGCACATACAACGAAACGAGCGGCACACTTGCAGGATTCAACAACAAGTACTTTATGCACCGCGCTTCGGGCCAGTTGAAAGTTGTCTTGCCGCTCGGGTTTACACTCACCGGCAGTTGCCTCTATACGCAGTATTTAGGCATCACCAACGGCTATAAGGACCACTTCACGCTGATAAACCTTTGGGTCGGTAAGAAGGTATTTAAGAAACTTGGTGAAATTCAGGTAGGAGTGAACGACTTGCTCAACCAGAATATCTCGTTCAGCCGCAACTTGAGCACCGGTTATTCTCAGATACGCTACAATTCGATGCTCGGTCGACACTTCCTTGTACGTCTTACTTACAACCTGCGACACTTCTCGAACAAGGCATTCAAACGCCGCAACAACCTCTCGCTGAAGTTAATCCAGGACCATACCGATGCTGATAAGCTCCCCACCATACCCAATTAGTTGCCGGTGGAGCGTAATTTAGCTATTGGTCTTGGCTAAGGCTACCTCAACTTTATCACACAATCATCCAAACTCTCTATAATGGCAAGGGATTCGATGTGTATACCCCGTCCTCGCAACTCTGCACCTCCGCTCTGAAATCCCTTTTCGATAAGGAAGCCCATACCCTCTAATCGGGCTCCGGCCTGCTCCACCAAATCAAGAATACCCAAAGCGGCATTGCCGTTAGCCAGGAAGTCGTCAATAAACAAAACCCTATCCTCTCGGGTCAGATAATCGCCACTAACACACACCGAGTATGTTCGATTTTTGGTAAACGAGAACACCTCGGTCACCAACATATTCTCCATCGTGCTCGGGCTCTTCTTCTTGGCAAAAAGGACAGGAACATTCAGATAGTCACCAACCATAATAGCCGGAGCGATACCACTCGCCTCGATTGTTATCACCTTATTGATTGAGTGGTCTTCAAATCGCTTGGCGAGCTCCTTTGCCATCTCGCGCATCAGGCAGGGATCCATCTGATGATTGATAAAGTTATCCACCTTCAGAATTCCTCCCGGAAAACACTTTCCGTCACTCAATATACGCTCTTTAAGTTGTTTCATAACGCAATCTACTCTTTCTGTTTGTAAAGAAAACCCCTGTTTAGTGAACAATGAGATACAAATATACAAAATAATCCGTAGTGTAGCACAAAAACAGAGTGAGATGCTAATTTTTAGAATTATGAGATTTGTCATTTAACTTTTTATTGATAACTTCGTCTTAAAGTAGAGTCGCAAACCGAGATTGATTATGAGCTTCAAAATCAACTCATACATAATCAAGCGGAACGAAGAGCGTTCGACCCGCATCAAGGAGTGTTTGGAGAGCATCCAAACCGGCCAAGTGTGCGGCATAGTTATCTGCGGAACAAGCGACACCGAGGAGTACCACACGCTGCTCAACAACCTCAAAGAGAGCGCTCGCAAGGCTTTAGGCCACAACATTCCCGTCACGCTCATCCCACAACCACTGCTCCCCGAGGGCGGTTTCGCGATAGAGATCTACACCATCGACCCCTCTGCCAAAATCGAAATTCGAGAATTGGGCGGTGTTTGCTACGGAGTTATAAGCGATGAGGAAGAGTCGTTACTCTTTATCGAGGGCATACCCTCTTCCGATTTCACCGAGAGTATTCGCACCCAAAGCCAGGAGATATTCGGCAAGTTGGAGGCTCTGTTGACGGCACACGACTTTAGGGTTGATGACATTGTCCGCCAATGGAACTACATCGGCAACATCGTATCGCACAGGGGCGGGAAGCAAAATTACCAGGAGTTCAACGATGCCCGCACCAATTTCTATAAATCAGGAAAGTGGCAAAACGGCTACCCCGCAGCGACAGGAATAGGTGCCTCGGGCGAGGGTGTAATTGTCGGAGGCATTGCCTTCAGGAGGAGGGAAGAGTCGGGTGGCGAAATCTACCCTATCGACAACCCCTTGCAAGTGGCGGCACACGTCTACTCAAGACAGGTGCTTATTGATGATGACCAGGCGATGAAGAGCACACCGAAATTCGAGCGAGCAAAGCTGATTGAGAGCAAGTGCGGTGTTTGCTGCTTCGTATCCGGAACTGCAGCTATTCGCGGAGAGGAGAGTAAGGAGCACTCCTCGGCACGGCAGCAGACCATTATGACCATCGAGAATATCACCCGACTGGTTGCACCTGAAAATCTTTCACGCTGCGGATGCCCGCCCCACAAGCTGGAATATCGCCAAATCCAACTCTTCATCAAGCGCAAGGAGGATTACGAGGAGGTAAAAAGGGTGGTCGAGAAGGCCTATCCGCAGGTGACGGTGGTCTATACGCTGGCAGATGTATGCCGAAGCGAACTTTTAGTCGAAATCGAGGGAATTTTAACAACATAACATATCATGAAAAGAATTTGGGTCTTCACGCTTTGCCTTGCGTTTTGGGCAATGGGAGCATCGGCCTCGGAGAGGTGTCGTGACGAGGTCTTTTTCAGAAGGGCACACCTCACCGTCACGGGGGCATTACCCTCGTCACAGGAGTGTATAAAGTTTCTTAATGACAATAATCCCAACAAGCGCAGTGCGTTGGTAGATCGCCTGCTCAAAAGCGAACTCGGTATCAAGTATATGCAGATGCACTGGGGCGATATTCTGCGCATCAAGTCGGAGTTTCCGAGCAACCTGTGGCCAAACGGAGTACAGGCATACAACAGATGGATATATGAGCAGTTGCTCAACAACGTGCCTTACGACCAGATGGTCCGAGGGCTACTGCTCTCCGAAGGAAGCAATTTCCGTTCGCCGGCAGCAAACTTCTATCGCGGATTTCAGAAGCGTACACCCGAGAACTTTTATGCGAATATCAATCTGCTCTTTCTCGGAAACCGCAACTGCGAGGACAATGGAGCGCTATGCTTCTCGCAGATTAAGTTCAAGTCGACCAAGGAGTGGAAGGAGGAGATTGTCTATCTCGACATCCACAAAGAGTTGCCTCAACAGCCGATACGCTTGGAGGATGGGACCCCACTTCGACTCGAGGCTGATAGCGATTGGCGAGAGGCTTATGTCGAGTGGCTCACCTCTCGCGACAACAGACGCTTTGCGGAGGTTATGGTCAACCGTATGTGGTATTGGGTCTTCGGCAAGGGTATCGTACACGAGCCAGATGATTGGCGCAAGGACAACAAGCCATCAAATCCGCAACTATTAAACCGCTTGACCGACCATTTCATCAAGAGCGGTTTCAATATGAGAGCATTGATGAAGAGAATCCTGCTATCCGAGGAGTTTAATTCGAAGATGGCACCCGAGGGATTTTACGAGCCTCAACGTCTGCCGGCAGAGGTTATAGTCGATGCTATTGCCTCGGTCACAGGCATTTGGAGCACATACAGCAGTCGCGTTCCGGAGCCCTTCACATTCTATCCGCCTCGAACACGAGCTACGCATTTGGGCGATGCAACGGTATCATCCTCGGAGTTGGAACTATTCGGCAAGGTTTCGCGTGATGTCTCGCTCGAGAGCCAACGCAACAACTCCACAACTGCACGCCAGTTGCTCTATCTGATGAACTCCTCGGTGTTGGAAAATCGTATTCGCAAGAGCCACTTTCTGAATAATATATGCAAAGAAAATCCGAGTCTCGAGCAGGTGGCAGATGCAATCACACTCCGCACCCTATCGAGAAGGGCTACTCCTCAAGAAAAACAGTTGTATAAGGAGTATATGGAGCAGAACAATCTGCCACTCAAAGAGGTTGCTATCGATATTATGTGGATGCAAATCAATAGCAACGAGTTTCTCTATAACCACTAATCAGCAAGAGTATGAAGAGAGTATATCTTACCATAATTTTAGCCTTGGGGCTCTGCTTGGGAGTCAATGCCCAGAGGGCCAAATCGGTAATCTTGGTCTACTTGGACGGAGGTCCCGCCCAGACCGACACATTCGACCCCAAACCCGAAGCGGGCAGAAATATCTATGGAAACTACAAGGGTGTGATTAAGACCAATGTCGAGGGCATCGAGATAGGCGAAAAATTGCCTCTACTCGCAACTATGGCCGACAAGTATTCGTTGATACGCACCATGACCCACGGCAGCAATGCCCACGAGACGGGTCACTACGCGATGATTACGGGCGACACCTCGGGCAGTGGAGTCGTCTACCCCTCATTTGGCGCTGTGATATCATATATGAAAAGAGACTCCTATAATGGCATTCTGCCCTGCTACATCTCGCTAACGAGCGCCAACAGCCGCTTCAACGAGGGAGGCTTCCTTGGCAACGAGTACAAATCATTCGACACCGGCGGAAAGCCCGAAGCGAAGGAGTATGAGGTCGAGGGCGTGGTAAACAAGCAGGTCAATCGTCAACGAATGGAGCAGAGAATGTCCCTGCTCAACAACTTCGAAACACAACCCATCGACAAGCACCACATTGACTCATTGAGAGGTGTCAATATGGAGTTTATCTGGGGCGATAGTCGCGAGATATTCAACCTCCAAGAGGAATCCGATTCGGTAAGGCAGAGATATGGCAAGTCAAGGCTTGGTCAGTCGTGCCTTGTGGCAAGACGACTTGTCGAGGCGGGTGTTCCATTCGTAAATGTGAGAACAACAGGATGGGATACCCACAAAAAGCACTTCCAGAAGATGAATACGATGCTACCCGAGTTGGATAAGGCTCTGTCGGCACTGATTGCCGACCTGGATGCACGAGGCTTGCTCGATAGCACCATCGTACTTTGTGGCGGAGAGTTCGGCCGAACACCTGCAGTATTGTGGGAAGCACCCTGGAACGGAGGCAGAGCACACTTCGGAAAGGTCTTCAGCTATCTGGTTGCCGGTGGAGGCTTTCACGGAGGCAAGGTTGTCGGCAAGAGTAGCGAAACAGGTGAGAAGGTCTTAGAACGCCCGGTACGCCCGTGCGACCTGATAGGCACGGTCTATCAGCTTATGGGCATCGACCCTTACGGCACACTGCCACACATTTCCGAAGGCAATCTGCCGATACTGCCCTCGCTACTCGACAACAGCAAAGAGGGCGGACTACTCTACGAAATCACTGACCTAAAAACTAAAGACTATGAATAGCAGAAAGATTATATTAGTCGCACTATTCGCCATATTTGCCTCGTCGCTCTACGCCCAGAAACTTTCGATGGGCTACCTCTACCCTGCGGGAGGTGAGGTCGGCACAACGCTCGAGATCGAGGCCGGTGGACTCAATATCAACAAAGCCACAAAGGTTTTGTTCAACCACCCGGGCATCAAAGGAGAGGTGGAGCCCGTCAAGGAGAGCGCCTCGGCCAAGAGAGCACGCAGAAAGTTGAACGACCAGAGCAGCCCCCAGCTTGCCGACAAGGTCAAGATACGCATCAGCATCGCCGCAAATGTACCCTGTGGGTTATACGACTTGCGTCTGCAAGGAGCGAACGGAGTCTCGAATATGCTGCCATTCGAGGTCTCTTCCTCACCCAACTTCCTCGAGAGCAAGCACTCCAGCATGGGTAAGCCCAATATGGTTGATGCGTTGCCGGCCGTGTTGTGCGGATATGTCACCCCGGGAGGCGTGGACCACTTCAGGTTCAAAGGTCGTGCCGGTGATAATATCGTTGCCTCGGTCAAGGCTCGACAATTAGTACCCTACATTGCCGATGCTGTTCCGGGGTGGTTTCAGCCCGTGCTGAAGATTGTCGACTCTCGGGGCAGAGAGGTGGCGTACTCTGACGACTACCACCACAACGTCGACCCCGTAATTATCACTACCCTACCCAAGGATGATGATTACACGCTGATTATCCACGATGCAATTTTTAGAGGTCGTCAGGATTTCAATTACCGAATACACCTCGGCATCATACCCTTTGTTACGGGTCGCTATCCGGCCTATGGCGTAGCCGAGAAACGAATAGAACAGCAGATTGAGGGTGTCAACCTCGGCAAGAGCAAGGTTAATATCAAGGTAAAAAAAGAGGGTTACAACCTGCTGACTCACACCAACGGCAAGGAGTGTTCGAATGCAGTATCGTTCTACGCCCTGCCGAGAGGCTCAAAACTCATCGAGTATCCCGAGGGCGAAACAAAACTCACCTTTACGGCTGCCATTGCAGACTCACTGACCGCGAATGCAAAAATCAAGCGTTACAAGATTAACGCCACAGAGGGGTCGCCTATCATCGTTGAACTTATTGGCAGACGCAACGGCTCGAGGATTGATGCAGTGATGAGGCTGAAAAGCAGTTCGGGCGAGGTGGTCGCCACGGTTGATGACACCGAAGACCCCATTCAGGGATTGATGACCTTCCACGCCGACCCGATACTCAACTACACACCTCTCCAAAGCGAGGAGATGACCCTCGAGGTCGAGGATTTACATCGAGGCTATGGCAAGGATTATCACTACCTGCTGAAACGTCACAGGCAGTTGCCCTCGTTCCACGCCTTCGTATCACCGGCAAATATAGCCATTCCCTCAGGTGGAACAGCCGCGTTCCGTGTCGATATATCAGGCCAATTGAAACGACCCGCCAACCTCGTAATCAATGGCTTGCCCAAAGGTTTCACGACCAGCAGCCTGAGGATTCGTGGAGGCAAGAGTTGGAATGTCTCAATCACAGCCCCCAAGGGTGCAGCTGTGGAACGCTTCCCGATAGAGGTCAAGGTGGAGTATCCCGATAATGATGGTCGTGCACAGGCAGATGCACTGCCGGTCGACAATATGATGCAGGCATTCTACTACACCCACCACATACCTGCTGCGGAGTTGGCTGTTGATGTGGCAGAGGCCTCGCCATTCCGCCTTTCGCTCGATTTCGATGTCGAAAAGGATATAATGGTCTCGATGCGCGATGAGGTTATACCTATAAAAATTCTGATTGACCGCAATAAGGATTTCAACGAGCCCGTAGAGTTGGCTATGAGTTATAGAAGCAAGTTGTTGACCCTCGAGCCCGTGTCAATTCTTCCTGAAGAGAACGAAAAAACTATCTATATCAAACTTGACAAAACCTCGTTGGAGCGATTTAAGAAGAGGAAGTCGTTACCCTTGTGGCAGATGAATATCGTAGGCACGGTCAAGGGCGAAGTCGAGCGACAGGGCAAACGCACCTTCCAAAATGCCAAGTACCGCGAAATAACTCCCTATTTCCAGATAAAACTTAAGAGGTAGAGATAAAGAGCCATTGGCCATTAGCCTTTGGCTGTTGGCTGTTGGCTGTTGGCTTCTCTGGTTTTCGACCACCTCCCCTAAGACAAGGAGGTGGTCGTTTTGATGGGTTAGATGAGTTAATGTCCATAGTGTCAACCCACCGAGATTTGCAGATGCATCCTATGCACGGAAAAAGAAAAAAAGCAGTCGAAAATCGGTAGCACTTTTTCGGCGGTGAATTTTATTTCACCGCCGATTTTGTTGATATACATTGCATTAGGTTGTTGCGTTGTGAAACGACTTTTTGTGCAAAAATGGTTTAAGCGTTGATTTTACCCCTTTGCGTGTAGTCTTATATGTAGTATAAATTAAGTATAATTAAGGTAAAAAATCACTTTTTGTGGTACATCGTATCACAAAAAGTATTACCTT
>JAGBTZ010000010.1 GCA_017631055.1 Alistipes sp. | reverse complement strand
CTTTGGCGTAGAAATCCTCGCAGTGCGTGGGCATTGTGCTTTTTGTTTTATTGCTGAACTGTGGGTGGTTATGGATGATGAAGGCACCTTGCTCGCGAGCGTTGCGGATTGTGGTTTCGAGGTTGGGGTCGTAGAGGGTGTTGTTATCCTTGGTGAAGAGAGCGTTGTAGTCGCCCAACTTACCACGGGTAATCTCCACACCGCGAACCACCATCAGACCTAACTCGTTACCCCTGGCCTTTGCACTCTCGTAGCTCACGTTGAAGTCCACCAGCAGACCACGCTCATCAGGATCAGTATTGAGCACGTTGGTATTGACCGCCTTAGGCTCGTTGCGCAACTCGGGGCGGATATAATCCTTCATATAGCGGAACATCTCGCGCTCGAGACGACGATACTCCATGTGGTCGGTAATCGAGATGATATCAAGGCCATCAAACCAAGCCTCGTTCACACGCATTGCGGGGGTGATATCTCCATCCGAGTAGATTGAGTGGAGGTGGAAATCGGCTTTGTAGATATTGTATCCCATCACCTTTGGCAGGATAATCTCGGTGCGTTGAGTGTGGTTGTTGTCGAAAACTTTACGCACGGCACTGAGTTGTGCCGAAGCCGAAAACGCTGTTGCAAGCAGAGCAACAATCAGTAGGTTTAATCTTTTCATAATATTATGGTTTTAAGGTTGTTAGTTAAAATTATTCAGGTTTGTTTACAATCTGAAAAGTCCCAGATTGTAGAGGAATATCCACAACAGCAGTGCGGGGCATACATATCGCAGCAGCATAACCAGCAGACCGAAGAGTCTGCACTTCATTGAGCCGTGATCCGACACCTCATCTCGCAAAATGGAGCGATTGAGTACCCATCCCGCAAAAATCGAGGTGAAGAAACCGCCCAACGGCAATAGGATGTTGGCCGTCACGAAGTCGAGTGAGTCGAATAGGTTGAGTCCGCAAATCCGAAAATCGCTCCATGCTCCCAACGAGAGTGAGGAGGCACACGCAAGCAGCGTTGTGACAATCGTAACCACCCAAGCGGCCTTTGTGCGCGAGAGGTTGCGCTCCTCGTGCAGGTAGGCGGTCAGCACCTCGTGCAACGAGATTGTCGAGGTGAGGGCAGCGAGTATCAGCAATAGGAAGAAGAGGGCCGACCATAGGGGGCCAAAGGTCATCGTATTGAAGATGCTCGGCAGTGTGACAAAGACCAACGAGGGACCCGCTGTGGGCTCAATGCCGACACTGAAGACGGCCGGAAAGATGACCATTCCCGACAAAACAGCCACCAAAGTATCCAGTGCAATGACGTTGTATGCCGTCTTTTGGAGATTGGTCCGGTCGTTGAAGTATGACGAGTAGGTAATCATGCAACCCAAGCCAATCGACAACGAGAAGAAGGCCTGGCCCATAGCATCAAGGAATGTCTTGCCCGTAACCTTCGAGAAGTCGGGACTAAAGAAGAAACGCAGTCCATCCACTCCATTGGGCATCATTATCGACCTTACAGCCAAGACTATAAGCATCACAAAGAGTACCGGCATCAGCAACTTCGAAGAGCGCTCGATGCCCTTCTGCACTCCGAGGGCGATAACGATGTGGGTAAGCAGCGCGAAGAGTATGGTGCAGATTATCGGGCGGAGAGGATTGGTCGTAAAGGCGGTGAACTTCTCGGCATTGACCGCCGAGGATGTGAACTCCGCAATGGCTCCCGAAACCGATGTGGTGAAGTACTCGAGAGTCCAGCCCGACACCACAAAGTAGAAGCCCAAAATCAGCAGTGACGAGATTACGCTATTGTAGCCGAGTGGGGTCCACGGCTTCGAGAGCGAACGATATGCTCCGACCGAGTTTTTGTGGGTGTGGCGACCAATCGCGAACTCCGACAAGAGTACCGGTATTCCGAGCAGCAGGATACATCCGATATAGATTATCAGAAAGGCTCCGCCGCCATTTTCGCCCGCAATGTAGGGGAAACGCCATATATTTCCCAAACCTACGGCACTGCCGGCAGCCACCAACACGGCACTTAATCGGCCACCCAAAGTTGCTCTATTTTTCTCAACCATATCCCTCGCTTAACCCTAACTTTTTAATACCGAGGTTACCCCTCGAGTGTAACACTAACCCTGCCGATTTTACCTCCGAGTGGTGGAGCCAACTTCGACACCGTGCACCTTACTTCGCATACCGCCTCAAACTCGGCCTTGACAGCCTCGATGATATTCATCGCCACGCGCTCGATGGTGCGTTGCTTAATCTTCATCTGGCGGGCAACGGTCTGATAAACATCGAGATAGTTCACTGCCTTCTCAACTGCATCCTCGGCAGCGACCTCTCCCAACTCGGTGGTAAGGCTCAATTCAACGCAGAAACGGTTGCCGACCTGTTGTTCCAGGTCGTAGCAACCGTGATATGCGTGAAACTCCATTTCGGAGAGTCGTATTTCGTACTTCATCTACTCGACAGTTACAAGATAGTAGTTCTTCTTGCCACGCTGAACGAGCAGATACTTGCCGGCGATAAGATCCTCTGCGGTAACTGCTCGCATCGGGTCGGCAACCTTCTCCTTCGAGAGCGACACACCTCCGCCCTGAATCATCTTGCGGCACTCGCCCTTCGAGGGGAATATCTGAGTCTTCTCGGCGCACAGGTCGACAAACGAGCAACCCAAATCCTCGCTCGAAATCTTGAATTGGGGCACGCCCTCGAATACCTGCAACAGAGTCTGCTCGTCCAAACGACGCAGAGCCTCCGATGTTGCTCCTCCGAAGAGAATCTGCGAAGCCTCGACAGCCTTCTCGTACTCCTCAGCCGAGTGAATCATTGTGGTAATCTCCTTGGCTAAAGCCTTCTGCAGTACGCGCAAGTGCGGTGCAGCATCGTGCTCCTCGATAAGAGCATCGATTGTAGCCTTGTCGAGCAGAGTGAAAATCTTGATATAACGCTTAGCATCCTCATCGCTCACATTGAGCCAGAACTGGTAGAACTTGTAGGGCGAAGTGTATGCCGGCGAGAGCCATACATTACCGCTCTCGGTCTTGCCGAACTTCGTACCGTCAGCCTTGGTAATCAACGGGCAAGTGATAGCAAAT
Organism: Alistipes sp.; assembly: GCA_017631055.1. Taxonomy (GTDB): domain Bacteria; phylum Bacteroidota; class Bacteroidia; order Bacteroidales; family Rikenellaceae; genus Alistipes. Next base: position 21,273 of record JAGBTZ010000010.1, on the reverse strand, counting down.
GCCTCCGACTCCGAGCCGAGCTTGCGGCGGATAAGCTCCGTACCTGTGGTGATGTTACCCCACTGGTCGGCACCACCCAACTGAACCTTGCAGTTCATAGTCTGGTAGAGGTGCAGGAAGTCATAACCCTGCAGCAGCTGATAGGTAAACTCGGTAAATGACATACCGTCACCCTCGCCATTGAAACGCTTCTTGACCGAATCCTTTGCCATCATATAGTTTACGGTAATGCACTTACCGATATCACGAGCGAAGTCCAAGAACGAAAACTCCTTCATCCAGTCGTAGTTGTTCACCAACACGGCTGCATTGGGAGCATCCGAATCGAAGTCGAGCAGCTTTGCCAGCTGACCCTTGATAGCCTCCTGATTGTGGCGCAGGGTAGCCTCATCGAGTAGGTTACGCTCCTGCGACTTACCACTCGGGTCGCCAATCATACCCGTAGCACCACCGATAAGGGCGATGGGGCGGTGTCCGCACATCTGCAAGTGCTTGAGAATCATAACACCTACCAAGTGTCCGATATGCAGCGAATCGGCAGTCGGGTCGATACCCAGGTATGCCGTTGTCATCTCCTTAGCGAGCTGCTCCTCGGCTCCGGGCATGATGGTATGAATCATACCGCGCCACTGCAACTCTTCAACAAAATTTTTAGCCATTTTTCGTAAATTTTATATCGTTTCTATATTTGTTTCTTCACGTTGGTTACTCCACCTCCAGGTCGAGAGCCTTCTTCAACTCGAGGTACATCGGGTTCTTCTGCTCGATGTGGGCCATCCTATCCTCCAACTTTATGGGGCGCATCTTGCGCACCTCCTCCGAGACCTCAATCTCGAACTCCATTGCACCATTCACGCCCGACACATCGGCAATTTTGCGCAAAATCTCGGTGGCCGAGTGCTGGATTTCATCGCGCAACGATTCGCTCGGCACGGTGAGTAGTATTTTGTGACCCTCGAAGCGCATACCCTCGAATGCCACGATAAAACGGGGTCGTTCGTTGTTTATTGCGGCAATGATTTGAGCCCGTGTAGCTGTCAGTTTTTCGACCGTTCGGGGGTCTATGCCCTTATTCTCGGCCTTTTCGTCGCTCTCTTCGCTCGTACTTGCCATTCGGTAGGCACCACTAAGCAACGAAGATATCGAGGCACCCGAAATAGATGAATGAACAGCCTCCGAAGCGGGTCGGCTTGTCGGGGTTGTCGCTTTGGGTGTGGGCGTTGTTTCGGTGGGGGTCGCTTCGGGCGTGGGTGTCGCTATGCGAGCTCTATCGCCACTCTTCGGCTCTTCGGCAACGGAACTCGTCACCTCGGCAGGGGCAACCTCCGCCTTCGGGGTCGAAGTCGGCATCGGGCTCTGCACCGCAGGTTGCGGTGTAGCGGTGGGTGTAGGTATTCCCTTGGGGAGTTCAGGCAGAGGGTAATCCTCGGCTATGGCTGTGGGCTCATTTTTTTTTTTGACCGAGTGCCGCAATTTTCATCAGCCCCAGTTCCACAAGCAATCGTTGATTGGATGACTGCCGTATTTTGCCATCAGCTTCGGTCAGCACAGATATTGCACCGAAGAGAAATCCCGGCTCGCAAGTCGCCGCCTGTGATTTGTAGCGTTCGAGCAGTGTTCCCGTGAACTCGATAAGCGAAATGGCCGGCCCCTTTGCCACCAACAGGTCGCGCAGGTGCTGATTGAGTCCCGCCATAAAAATCTGACCCGAGAAGCCATTCGACAACACTCTGTCGAAGAGCAACAGAGCATCGACATAGTTGCCGGCAAGCAGCAACTCGGTCATCTTGAAGTAGGTGTCGTAATCGAGTACATTGAGCGTCTGGGCAACATTGCGGTACTCGAGCGTCTGACCACAGAATGATACAGCCTTGTCGAACATCGACAATGCATCGCGCATACCTCCATCAGCCTTGCGGGCGATAAGGTTGAGTGACTCGTCATCCGCCGTAACACCCTCCTGCGAAGCGATATAGCGCAGATACTCAACACCATCCTCGACACGGATGCGGTTGAAATCGTAAATCTGGCAACGCGACAGAATGGTTGGGATAATCTTGTGCTTCTCGGTGGTTGCGAGGATAAAAATTGCGTGTGCGGGTGGCTCCTCCAATGTCTTCAGGAAGGCATTGAACGCCTGCTGCGAGAGCATGTGCACCTCATCGATGATGAATACCGAGTAGCGACCCACCTGCGGAATAATGCGCACCTGCTCAATCAGGTTGCGGATATCATCCACCGAGTTGTTCGATGCAGCATCCAACTCGTGGATGTTGAGCGAACGATTTTCGTTGAATGTGCGGCACGATTCGCACTCGTTGCACGCCTCGGCACCCACTGGGTGCAAGCAGTTTATCGCCTTTGCAAAGATGCGGGCACAGGTTGTCTTGCCGACACCGCGCGGTCCGCAGAAGAGATATGCGTGCGCCAACTGACCACGCTCGATTGCATTTTTGAGGGTCGAAGTGATATGCTTCTGACCGACAACCGAGGCGAAGGTTGCGGGGCGATATTTTCTTGCACTGACGATAAAGTTCTCCATAACACCACAAAAGTAGTGATTTTTTTCAAAAAATCAGCAATATATCGGTGGAAACTGATTTTATCTCACCATAATCTTATGGTGTCCGGCTCCGAGTGATAGATTTTCGGTGGTTTTATCACCATATTCCATCTGCACATAACCCTGAGGCAACTCGACAACGGCAGTTGTTTTTTCGGGAACTACAAGTTCTACTTCAAGTCCCTTTTCACACTTTTTTGCCTTCAATATGATATTTCCAAACTTTGTGGGGACAACACTCTTCACTTGGTTGAGCATAGCGAGGTTCGGGCATACGCGGAACAGCTCAAAAGCTGGCTTCAGGGGTGAAATTCCGGCAACAAACTCCGAGAGGATTGTCAGTCCACCACCACTCCAGGCGTGGTTATAGGTTCCATTGCCGGATTTGTACTGCATACCTCGACCGCCAGTGTATTCCCAGCCTTCCCAAAGGGTAGAATACTCTGAAGCGACCATTTCGCCGAAACGTTTTTCAAGACGAATCAAAGCGTCTTCATAGTATCCCATACGGCACAGAGCCTCAAGCACATACTTCTCCATATAAGGGCTGGCATTATAGTGCGTGGCAAGGAATTTTCGGATAATCGGATATTTTGTCTTGGGTACTAGTCCCGCCAATACAGCCATAGCTTGCACTCGATCATCGGGAGCGTCGCTGTACTCCTTGGATTTGTATTGTTGCGACTTCTCGTCCCAGAAGATTTTATCAAACTCGTAGTGCATCTTGTCGAGCATCTGCTCCGCCCACATTGCATCGCGGTTGTGATTAGTCAGTCGAGCCATCTTGGCAAAACCTCGCAAAGCGACGGCGTACCAGCATTGTTGTAGTGCCGGCTTATCGATATTGTAGCCCCAATCGCCCCAATACCAACCACCTTTTCGTGGTGTTATCATTCCGCTGTTATCAACCTCCCAAACCTCTCGCAGATACTTTCTGACACGAGGATATATTTCGGTTATGGTCTGCTTATCTCCCGTAAGCATATAGTAGGTGTGGAAGCCATAGTAGCCTACACTTGCCAACATCTGGCAGGGTAGTTCTTGAGAGTACCAACCCGGAATAGGGGAGAATATCACTCCGTCCTCACGTTGCCAATTCATCAATTCAAGGATTGCCTTGCGGGTCAGTGTATGAGCTTTTTCGTCGAAGACGTAGCCAGCCTCTCCCAACTCAACAACCGCATCTCCCCACCATTGCGCACGTTCTCTGTCGGGGCAATCCATATAGTTGTCACGCATCGTGACGTATAGTGTGCGTTTCGCCTTTTCCCACATCTTATTGCAGAAATCGTTGTCGCACTCAAACGAGCCAACAAAGTCGCTATCAAAACCGCTTTCACGATATTTCAAATCGAGAACTTCGACCCCCTCAGGGATGTAGTATAGAACTTTGTGTCCATTGGTCCAAATCGGTGTTTCGAACTCCTGCTCACCCTCACGAGCAATATACTCGGTGTAGAACGACCGTGCCTTTCCAATCCAATAGTCATCGGTACACATAATGATACGCTCGCCCCCCTTTGCCTTGATGTGCAGATAGGGTGTGACGTGTGTATTATAGGGGAGTTGGCACTCGATGGCTCCATCTGAAGCTACGGTCTGCCCCATATAGTCGCGTAGCTCGCTCCATCTCCACTGCGGAATAGGACGAGCAACAAACTCGCCCCACTCCGAATCCTCGCGTGATACCTCTACGGCTTTGTTCCACGCCTTGTCATCAAACTCTGCTGAGGCGAAATCTATAGCCTTGCGAGCATCATAACCTACATTCGCACCGGCAAGTCTATATTGTCGTGGGCCCTTCGGATTCTCATCTGCCGGAGCCCACATTGCATTATAGCGCACGCCCTTCCAACTGCTGTCGCTGACCACCTTGCCAAATTTGGTGTCGAGTTCAAACCATACTCCTGGCGTGGCCGATGGTGAGTGGCTGAATGAATTTTTGCCATAGTATTGCACCAAGATTGCCACGCAGTTTTTACCTGACTTGAGATTGGGAACGATATCAAAAACATCACAATAACTATCCGTAGGATTGGGTCCGCGCTTGAGTCCTCCTTCGCGCACAAAGAGTTCTCCGTTTACCCATAACCAATACTTTGTATCGGCTGCAATTTTCATCGAAGCGCCCCTACCAGAAACAAGGAAAAACTCCTTACGGAAACATTGCCATTCGCCATCGGCAATAGGCTCCTGTGTGGTTATAACCGCTGCATTACGGCTGTTGCAAGCTGTACTTATAACAGCACAAAGGCAAAGAATCGGGACGAATAAAAGCTTCTTCATAAGCGTTTGTTTTGTGTCTATTATTTGCTGATGCCAAAGATGCGCTCAACATCTTCGCCAACTTCCGCCATCGGTCGATAAATCAATCGGGGAGAGTCGATGATTGCTGCCATATCGCACTGCGATATCGCTATATCGAGGTCGTGGGTCGAGAAGAGGATGGTCTTACCCTCCTCGTGCGCCAATCGGCGCAAGAGCGAGCAGACTTCGTGGCGAGTGGGCAAATCGAGGAATGCCGTAGGCTCATCGAGCAGAATTATCGGGGTCTGCTGTGCCAGTGCTCGGGCTATCATAACCCTCTGACACTCACCGTCAGACATCGAATCCATTGTCTTGCATGCAAAGTCGCTCATCCCGACTGCTGCCAACGCCTCGGTGACAATCTCGCGGTCAATCTCCTGCATCCTGCCAATCCAGTTGGTGTATGGCGCACGGCCGAGTGCTACCACATCTCGGCACATCAGATTGGGTATGCGCACCTTGTCGGTCGTGACAAAACTTATACGGCGTGCAATCTGCTCGGCATCGAGGGTTTTAATATCATCTTCGCACAAGCGCACAACACCGCTCTCGACCTTGCCAAGTGCAGCAATGGCTCTCAAAAGGGTGCTCTTTCCCGCACCGTTGCGACCAAGCAGGGCCGTCAGTGTACCACGCTCAAAGGTTGCCGAAGCCCCCTCGAGCAGAGTTCGAGAACCATATCCGAGTTTTATATTTTCGAACCTTATCATCACACAATCGAACGGTTACGGATTACGACAAAGATAACTATCGGGATGCCGACCAGTGCCGTTACGGTGTTGATTGGCAGGGTCATCATCTTCGACACAATATCACACAGGAGCATCACGGCTGCACCCGTCATCATCGAGGCGGGAATCAGCACCCGATGGTCGGCAGCCGCGAAAACCATTCGTGCCAAATGCGGCACAGCCAAGCCCACGAAGCCGATAGGTCCGCAAAATGCCGTCACCGTGCCGGCCAGCAAAATGGTCGAGGTGAAGAGCATTCGGCGCGAGCGAACGATGTTAAGACCCATCGTGCGGGCATAGTTCTCGCCCAGTAAGAGCAAATTGAGAGGTTTAATCAGCGCCACTGCGAGGGTCAAACCAACCAAAACTGTGGGGATAACCACCCACAACTGCGAAGCCGTCACATCGCCCAACGAGCCCATACTCCATACAACGAACGACTTGAGCGAGTTCTCATCGCTCAGATATTGCAAAATTTCGACCACTGCGCCTATTGCCGAGCCGACCATCATTCCCAAAATCAGGATGACCATGATATCCTTAATGCGGCGACTCAAAACCATTATTGCCATCAAAATCAGACCCGAGCCAACCCACGCAGCTCCCGCTGTGCCGAGTAGTTGTAGCGAGGGCGAGGCGGCTATGCCCAACAGCGGTGCTCCGAGAAGAAACATCGCCACACCGAGGCTCGCGCCCGAGCTTACACCGAGGACATACGGGCCCGCCAACGGATTGCGGAAGAGGGTCTGCATCTGCAATCCGCTGACCGCCAGAGCAGCACCTGCCAGAAGAGCCATTGCCGCCTTTATGAGTCGGATTTTCAGTACTATATCTCTCGTTGCCGCATCACACTCTCCGCCCGTCAATGCAGCCCAAACATCGCTGAGGGGTATGGCGGTGGAGCCGATGGCAAGGTCGACAACAAAGAGTGCGACTATGGCCACGGCCAGCAGTGTGAAGAGTATCGTGTTTCTCGATTTCATCCTTGGCTTACTTTAGCTGTTCGTAATAGACCAACTCCTCGGCCTCGGCAATCTCGGGGTGGAGGATTTTTATCAAATCGCCCAAAATCAAATCGGGGCGCACAATGCCCGACTCCCAAAAATCGGAGCCTCCCGATTGGGTTCGTTTGAGGTTGTTGTTGTAGACCTTTCGCTTTTGCACGATGGGCATCTTTGCAAAGCGTGGATTTTGAGCCTTGAGTTCCGCCAACGAGGTACATCCTCCGACATTGAGCCACACATCTGCTTGAGAAGCAAGTAGATATGCTTTTTCGGCATCTATTGGTTGCGAAGAGTTCCCCTCCGCCACCGAAGCATACGCCTCGCCTCCCGCATCTGTGATAAGGCGCACCATATAGTTGTCGGCCGAGGGCAGAAACCAGACATCTCGATAGGGAGTGTTGAGCATCACTTTCGGATGAGAGGTTGCCTTCTGGGCAACGGTTGCAGCGAGAGTTTGATAGCGATGCTTCACCGCCCCGAAGAGCGAGTCTGCCCGTTCTTGGGTGCCGGTCAGCTCCGCTACGACATAGATCCACTCGGCCTTGCCCAGAGGTGACTGCTCGACATAATCGCCTATATACATATAAGGTATGCCCAACTCACGCAACTTGGAGGTGATAAGCGAATTTTCGCCCGCCACGCCATACATCATAACCACATCGGGGCGCAGGGCAACCATCCGCTCGAAGTCGATATTGGCATCGTAGCCGACATCGGCAACCTGCGATTGCGGATTGTGGAGATGTTGATTGGAGATAAAGTTCAGGCCCGAGACCCCTCTTACCTTGTCGATATGCCCCAGGGCGTCAAACATCGCCACATATCCTGACGACATACAGACTGCGGAGTTGATTGGAGCGTTAATCACCTGACCTCGAAATCCTTTTGGTGCCTTTTCCTGATTTTTGGCAACAAAAATCTGCTGCTCGTAGTCGGCACCCTGCCAAGGATTGGTAATAGTGATGAGGGAACTTGATCCGCTTTCGGATGAGGTAATGCGAAAGCCGGTGGCAAACTCGGGGCAGAACTTCTCGACCCCGAAATCCTCCAACGAGGAGTTTGTCACGTTGTTACACGCACAAAAAACAGCCGTCAAAACGGCAAAAAATGCAAATTTTACCCTCATATCACACAAATTTAGAAAAAAAAGTTGAGGAAAGGTGTTGTTTCCACCAAAAATTACTATATTTGCACACCCAAATCACTCGGGATGTAGCTCAGCCCGGTTAGAGTACACGTCTGGGGGGCGTGTTGTCGCAAGTTCGAATCTTGTCATCCCGACAAAGTTGAGCGCAAAGTCTCTGAACGAAAGTTCGGAGACTTTGTTGTTATCAGAGAGCAACGATGCTTGCATAGGGGCCCTTGCAAAGAACTGCACTACGCAAAAAGTTGATAAATCAACTACTTTGTTTTTGGCTACTATGTCTGCAAGTAAACTTGCGCCATACTATCCAAAAACAAAAGGTGTCGAATTTTCGACACCTTTTTGCTCTGTTTGTTCTTTGCGGAGAGAAGGGGATTCGAACCCCTGAAACGCTTTTGACGTTTACTCGCTTTCCAGGCGGGCCAGTTCAACCACTCCTGCACCTCTCCTCTTTTAGGTGTGGCAAATATAGAGCTATTTTCCGAATTTAACAACTTGAGACTTCTCCTATTTAGGTAATACCAATCATAATGGAGCGTTTTTGCCCCCCTCAATTACTTGTTTTTAAGAAAATATACATACATTTGTGCCAGATTAACATATAAACGTAATTTTATGAAACTAAAGAATCTTGTTGCAGTATTTCTTTCTGCATTTACTCTTTTGATGGTGGCGTGCGATCGCCCCGGTAATGGCAACGGAGGTGACGGCCCCTCGAAGATAACTTTCAGAATCTTCGTGGAGAACATTACTACAGCCGGAGCTGATGTTACCGTGGTGCCGAGCGATGAGACAGCCCTGTACTACTTCGATAAGGTGACCAAGGCTGAGTATGAGAGTTATAAGGGCGACAACGCTGCATTTATGAAGGCAATGATTGATAACCTCCGTGAATTCTGTAAGGAGAGTGGCAACTCGTTGGCATCGTCAATCTCGGTGGGAGATGATTTCCACTCCTACAATGGCGACCTTGTCCCTGGTACCGATTACTATATCTTTGCTTTTGCGTTGGATTCGAAGCTCAACCCCAACTCAAACCTCACCCTCGAGGCATTCACGACAGAGTCTGTTCAGGCTTCGAACAACACCTTCCAGGTGAGCGTTAATGGTGGTGAGATTACCGTGACTCCGAGCAACAACGACCCCTACTTCTGGGATATGATGCCGACCGAGGAGTGTCAGGGTGTTAGCGATAGCGATTTGATGAATGAGCTTGTTTCGTACTATCAGCAGATGGGCTATCTCGACTACTATATCGTAAATGGAGTAGACACATTCGACTATAGCCAGTACATGACCCCGGGTAACTCGTACACTGTTTGTGTCTTTGGCTTTAACGGTGTGCCGACAACGGCTCTGACCAAGTATACCTTCACATATACCGGCAGCAGTTCGGGCGGTGGCTCGGGTAGCGAGACTACAACTCTCACGGGCGATGTAAATATGACCATCGCAAGTGCTGAGGCTTATTACTATGGAGATTGCTACGATATCGGCACCAACAATTGGGAGATGGGTCTGTTTGACAGTACCGGCAATGAGTTTGTTATCGCAGAGTTCTTCACGGTCTTGAGCCAATCGACTCCCGAGGGTAACTACACCATCACTGCAAACGCCGGCGATGCAGGCACTGCTTACTCGAGTGACCTTGACCAGGAGGGCTATATCCTGCCCACATACTATGGCAAGCAGACCTCGACTGGCGATATTGTAGATATGGCTATGATAGCAGCCGGCTCGTTCTCGATTGCTAAGAGTGGTGCGAACTACACCGTAGCCCTCAATCTGGAAGATGCTGTCGGCCACAAGGTGACCGGTAATTATACTGGTGCAATCAAGGTTGCAATGGGCGAGGTTGCATCAGCACAGGCATCGGTTGGCAGTCGAGCAAACCGCATTGCAGCACGCAGCGCATTGCGCCGATTTAGCTCGGTGGCATCTCTTCGCCCGGTAATGGTGAAGGGTGTGCGTGCAGAGTAATTTGACCCACAAGTTGAACGAGGGGTTGCCTAACGGAGTGGTTTGGGCAACCCCTCGCTGTTTTTAGGGACGAGGAGCTTGCTGTTGCTCAGTGTGATTATTCGTAAAAAATCTGAATTTTGCTTGCATTTTTCGATGCCGTTTTATAATTTTGTGTTGACACTTTTTAATAAACTTAAATTATTAACGGTTATGAAGAAGATTTTTTCGTTTGTGATGTTGGTTGCAGCCGTTGCAATGGTTAGCTGCGGTAACTGCAATCAGAAGAAGGCTGAGTGCCCCGAGAATGCTGAATGTTGTGCAAAGACTGAGTGCTGCGCAGAGTGTGAGAAGGCTGCAGAGTGCCCGAAGGCTGCTGAGGCAGCTGCAGAGTCTGCTCCCGTTGAAGTTGCTCCCGCTGAGGCTGCTAAGTAGGCTTCTCCATATATGGACGAGCGAGAATAAAAAGTGTATTTTGTCGTTATACTTGCTCTCAAAATGCTCGTTTACGCTTAGTAAACTCCGCTTTTTCGGGCTTCGCAAGCCTAAAACTACATCTTTTTATTCACTCTCTTAAAAATGAAGGCTGGCTAAGTTATTTAGCCAGCCTCTTTTGTATTGTGGCGAGTGTTAGAGCTTCTCGCCGTATGCCAAATCACCGGCATCGCCGATACCCGGTACGATGTAGGAGTGTGATGTCAGCTCGGCATCCACCGCAGCGCACCAGATGGTTGTCGAACTCTGGGGGAGGTGCTTCATTGCATAGTCGACACCCTGCTCGCTGGCGATAACGGCTGCGATGTGGGTGTGTGCGGGCTGTCCGCCACGCTCGCAGAGAGCCTCGTATGCCAACACCAACGAAGAGCCTGTTGCCAACATCGGGTCGACCAAAATCAGAGTCTTGCCCTCGAGATTTCCACACGAAATATACTCCACCTTAACCTCAAACGAGTTGTCCTTGTGGCTCTTGCGGTATGCCGATACAAACGCATTCTGCGCATCGTCAAAGTAGTTCAAGAAGCCCTGGTGGAATGGCAATCCGGCACGAAGGATGGTTGCCACAACAATTTTATCGCTAATCATATTGACCTCAGCCTCACCAAGTGGAGTCGAAACGATTTGGGTCGAGTAGTTGAGTTCCTTCGATATTTCGTAGGCAGTAACCTCGCCAATTCGCTCCAGATTGCGGCGGAAGCGCATCGAGTCCTTCTGAATATGCTTATCGCGAATCTCGGCGATAAACTTGTTTAGAAGGGTGTTTTCGTGATTGAGAATGTGCAACATAATATATTGTGTTTTAAGGTTTGTAACAGACTTAGTAGAGGAAGTTGTTGAATGGATATCGACCTGAGTGTATCTCGCGCACCATACCGTAGAGGTCCGAACGCAACTTGTCGATATTCAAACGCTCCACTGCTGAGATGAAGATGCAGGGGGTGTTGGCCTTGGCGATCCAACTCTGCTTCATATCCTCGAGTGACATATTCTCGCGTGTAGCGGGAGTGAGGTCATCCTTATCTTTTTTAATATAGGTATAGGCATCAATCTTGTTGAAGACCAAAAATACCGGTTTATCTGCCGCACCGATATCCTGCAGAGTCTGCTTCACAACGGCAATCTGCTCCTCGAACTGCGGATGCGAGATGTCGACAACGTGCAACAACAGGTCTGCCTCGCGCACCTCATCGAGGGTCGATTTGAACGACTCGATAAGTTGGGTCGGCAGTTTGCGGATAAATCCAACCGTGTCCGACATCAGGAACGGCAGATTGTCGAAGACAACCTTGCGCACCGTGGTATCGAGCGTAGCGAAGAGTTTGTTCTCGGCAAAGACCTCGCTCTTCGAGAGGAGGTTCATCAGTGTCGATTTGCCGACATTGGTATATCCCACCAATGCCACTCTCACCATTGAGCCTCGGTTGGAGCGCTGCACCGACATCTGGCGGTCAATCTTCTTGAGCTCCTCCTTGAGTTTCGATATGCGGTCGCGGACAATACGGCGGTCAGTCTCAATCTCACGCTCACCGGCTCCGCCACGAGTACCCGTACCACCCCTCTGACGCTCGAGGTGGGTCCACAAACCGGCCAGGCGGGGCAGCATATACTCATACTGAGCCAACTGCACCTGAGTCTTGGCGTAAGCAGTTCGGGCTCGCGACATAAAGATATCGAGAATCAGTCGTGTACGGTCGATAACTCGGCACGGCATCGCCTGCTCGATATTGCGAGTCTGCGAGGGCGAGAGTTCGTCATCGAAAATAGCCACACCGATAGCGTTCTCCTCGCAATAGCGTGCAATCTCTTCAAGTTTTCCCGGACCTACATATATGCGAGAGAGGGGTTGGGGCAGGCGTTGTGTGAAGCGGCGCACCGAAACTATATCGGCTGTCTCGGCCAGAAACTCCAACTCATCGAGGAACTCCTCGGCCTGACGCGGCTCCTGATTGTCGCGAATAACGGCAACCAGCACAGCACGTTCACGCTCGTCAACCACCTCTTCGGCTACTCTTTTATCGACCGTCTGTTTCATTCTGCTATTCAATATACCTTTTGCTTAAATGTACAAAAAAGGGTATCCCTGCTGTCGAGAAGATACCCATTTTGTTGAGTTAGGTTAAAACTACTGCTGGAGGCGGAAGTCTACCGGCAAGGTATACTTCACACGCACAGCCTGGTTACGCTGCTTACCGGGCTTCCACTTCGGCGACATCTTCAATACGCGAGCTGCCTCATCCGAAAGCGAACGGTCGGGAGTCTGAAGTACCTCGATGTTGGTCAACGAACCATCACGCTCGATGACAAACGAGAGGAGTACACGACCGGTGATACCATTCTCCTGTGCAATCTGCGGGTAGCGAAGACGACCCTGAACCCAAGCACGGAACTTCATAAGGTCACCACCCTGGAATGTAGGCATTGACTCTACCTTCACGAACGGCTGGTCGTCCTCGAGGTTCTCCTCTGCAACAGCTACCTGCTGAACAATCTCGATATCCTCGTCAAACTCCGAGAAGTCGATATCGGTAGCAATCTTGGTATCGTTGGTAACCACGTTCAAGATGTCGGTGATTACGGTAATCTCTGTCTTCTTGGGAGGCTCGGGCGGCTTCTGATCCTGACGGGTAATTTCAGTAATCTCCTCCTCTACGGGGCCAAAAGACTGCTCCACCTTCTCGATGCGATACTCGGTGGGAGTGTACGAGAATACGGCGATGATTGCAAGCAATGCAACGATCAAACCGATTTCAAGCATAAGACCTCTTTTGTTGTTAAGGTCGGCTTTGGGTGATTTTTTAAGTTCCATTTATCTAAAATTTTTAATTGTTCCTCTCTCAAACCCGCCCAAAAATATCATTGGTGGGCATACGTAGTCGCAAATATAAGCATAATATTCCGAAAATAGCAATACGTTTTTCAAAAAATCACAAAAAAAGAGAGTATTTCCCATTTTTGTCGGGTAAAATCTGTAAAAACACCAAAATTTTAAGCCCCAAGAACAACTTTTTGCTAATCTCGACTAAAGGTTATACCTTTGCATCAAACAAAGTTTGTGAGCCGAATGAGAACTCTTTATGGAATGACCCTCGAGCAGTTGCAACAACTCTGCACAGAGTTGCAATTGCCCCGATTTGCAGCCAAGCAGATTGCCCGTTGGCTCTATCGACGACACGTCTGTTCGATAGACCAGATGACCGACATCTCGGCTGCTGGACGCGCCCTGCTCAAGGAGCATGTTTCGCTCGGATTGTCGGCCCCATTGCGTGAATCGAAGTCTGTTGACGGGACCAAAAAATATCTGTTCCAAACCGCCGAAGGAGCACTGGTTGAGTCGGCATATATCCCTGATGGAGAGCGTGCTACGCTCTGTGTTTCATCGCAGGCGGGATGTCGTATGGGATGCCGCTTTTGTGCCACGGCACGCCAAGGTCTGCAACACTCGCTGTCGACTGCCGACATCCTCAATCAGATTATCTCGCTGCCCGAATGCGACAGCCTCACCAACCTTGTATTTATGGGTATGGGCGAGCCGCTCGATAATATGGAAAACCTAATGCCGGCACTCGAGATTCTCACCTCGGAGTGGGGCTTCGGCTGGTCGCCTACGCGCATCACGGTATCGACTGCCGGCGTGGCCAAAAATCTCTCCGAATTTCTCGACAAGAGTAAGGTGCATCTGGCTGTGAGTCTGCACAATCCGTTCCACGATGAGCGTGCCGAGATAATGCCCATTGAGCGAGCTTATCCGATAGCAGAGGTTGCCGAGATTTTGCGCCGATACGACTTCTCGCACCAGCGCAGAGTCTCGTTTGAGTATATCGTGATGAGCGGGCTGAATGACTCGCCTCGCCACATCAAGGAGCTGTGTCGCCTGTTGAATGGCATTAAGTGTCGCATCAATCTTATACGTTTCCACAAGATTCCGGATTCGCCCTACTTCTCGCCCGCACAACCCAAGATGGAGCAGTTTAGGGATACGCTGACGGCTCGTGGTATCATGACCACAATCAGGGCCTCGCGAGGCGAAGATATTGAGGCTGCATGCGGACTGCTCTCGACCAAAGCCAAGGGGTAGACCTTTGGTGTTGAATTGGTGGTGAGAGGGTGGCTTTTACCTCTTTTTGCGGTGGGGATATCGGAGTATCTTTAAGAAACGGGGTGCCAAAGTTTGTGTGATTGGGAATTTTGTATTACTTTTGCCGGAGTTTTGGGTGTGAGGTATGCTTTTAGGGCATAGCCAATCCCCGATGGGTATGGTTCCGTAGCTCAGTTGGATAGAGCAACAGCCTTCTAAGCTGTGGGTCGTGGGTTCGAATCCCGCCGGAATCACTTTTTTGCAAACGACAACGACAGAGCATTTGCTCTGTCGTTTTTTTTGTGGCATAGCCCTTTGTGAGCAAGCTCCCGAGTGCTTGCCCCAAAACCTACGCCCGATAAATCGGACTGTCGTTTGCAAAACAATTCCCGGCGGCAGTTTCTTTAATTGGGGTTGCGGGGATATATTGTGTCTATTGCTCGGCTTTTAGCCTCCGCAGCAAGGTATCCCCGCGAGCTTGGGCTAAAGCCCTGCGCTTCGACTCCCGCCGGAATCACGAGCGATGCAAACAAACATCATTGGCAAGCCACTCCGAAAGGGGTGGCTTTTGTAATATAGGCAGTTGTAAGTGTGCAAGCACCCACAACTGCCTATATTACAAAAGATATTCTGCTATGCAGAACTTGCCAATGATGCCTGTTTATATCCGAGGTTCCGTGCGGGAAAGACGCAGTAAAGCGTAGCGGCTGCGTCAATTCCGCCTGTCCAATTATTACCAAGCCGACGCAGTGAAAGACAAGCGAAAGCGAAGTCAATCACAAATTCGAGGAGCAGAGATTTCTGCTCCTTTTTCTGTATCAAGATGTTAGCAGATGTCGGGACATTTGGCACAGATCCAGCCAAATTTTGTGGGTTTTATTAGCCATTGGCCATTGGCCATTAGCTTTTTTCAGACCCCCTCCGCTTCGCTCGTCCCCCTAACTTAGGGGGACAAATTAAAATTACAGTAACTCTATTTCCTCCCCTAAGTTAGGGGAGGTGGCTGAAAGCCGGAGGGGTCTGTGTAATAGACCTCGTCATCTCGAGTATTTGCATCTTGTGAGGGTTGGTAGCACTGGTCGCACCCAAGCAAATACGAGGAGATCTACCTTTTTTAGCCATTGGCCATTAGCTAAATTGATGATTGACAATTGATGATTAAGGCATCTGCGATGCAATAACCCTTAACTACCTTTAATCACCCTTAAAAACCTGTAACAACCTTTCTCAAAAGAAACACTCACCCTCCACACCCCACTACTCAAATAGGAAGATTCTCTCGGGCTTGTTTGGCAGGGCATCTCACACCCCACCCTCACCACAAACAATCCCTCGGAATGACGAGTTTTGTGATTAGCTAATGGCAAAATTACCACGTTCCCACCGAATTTTACGGTAATTAGATATTTTATCTGCCGAAAAAGGGTTGTTGCTGGGTTACGCAGTGGATTCCGCCACCGACTACTGCAAGCACCTCTCCATTTACAGGCACAATCTCTTTGTCGGGATAGATGTTGCCCAAAATTCTCAGAGCCTCGGCATCCATAACATCCCCGAATACAGGAACTAACACCACCTCGTTGCCTGCGTAATAGTTGAGGTAGTTGGCTCGCCAGCCAAGCCACTCAACCTCCTCGGCCGTGATTGGGAGTGTGACTATCTTGTACCTCTGACCCGCTGTGTTTGTGGCATTGATAACCTTATTATAGTCGCCATCGGGGGTGTAGTCATAGGTTTCGTGGTAATCCTCCCTGTTCATAGTAACTATGGTGTTGGCATCAACGAAGCGGACAAGGCCGTCTATATGGCCATCCGTAATATCTTCGTCAGGACTACCCTCAAGCCATATAACATTCGTTGCTCCGAGGTATCTCTTGAAGTATATCTCGGCCTTCCGGCGTGTGGCTCCGGGATTTCTGTTAGAATTCAGGATACAACTCTCGGTGGTGATTATCGTACCGCATCCGTCACTCTCGATAGCTCCGCCCTCGAGTACAAAGCCGTTGAGATTCACACACCCAACACCGATGGCATCTGCGATTACCTTTGCCAATAGGTCATCCTTGACATAGTTTCCGAGATACTCTTCACGAACAAACTCCGGCATCTCCCAACGCAACTCTTCGGGTACATCGGGGCCAAGTTTATCCATGCGCCCATAGCCGTTAAAGCCCCAATCGAGGATGGCGGGTTTGCCTTCGGAGTCCATCGCAAACATAGCTCCACAATCACGCGCCCAGAATTGGTCGGTTTCGGCAATAAGGAAGTCTACCTGCGATAGCTCCACCCCTCCCTCAGTCTCCAGTAAGGATGTGATACGGCTGCGCTCAGCACTATTATAGGCAACGATATGGACTCGCTCGCCGGTGTGGAGAGCTTTGGTCATAGTAACCCAAATATCATCAATCATATCGACATACTCGGGTGTAATCACTCCAAAGTTGTGGGGCCAGATGAGCCATGTGCCCTCATGCTCCTCCCACTCAGCGGGGAAGGAGTACTCCACTTTAATATCATTTAGGGAGTGGTCATCTTGGGATGACGAGCAAGCTACAACAAATAGCGCCGAGGCAATTATGAGCAGTCTACAAATAAATTTATTCATATTTAAGGTTACATGTTACAACTGAAATGACCTTTACTTTTTACTTTAGTCAATTCTTTTTATTACGCCTATTAAACACAAAATCAGGTAGTTATCCCACTTGTTTTGCACAACGGGGTTATGGCAAAGGTATGAAACTTTTTGAAAACGCGTAAACTTTCGCCAGAAATTTTGGGCTTTATTCCACCCTCTCCCAGTCGCTCTTTGCGGGGCCAACCTTCACGAAAACCTCGCCGGTCGTGGTGTGAAAAACCGATGGATTTGAGAAAAATCCCTTGTGTCTGCGGCCTTGTTTATCGATAATATCGAAGTCGGTAATACGTCTATTCTTGGATTTGGCTACCAATTTCGCAATCCAATTAACCACCAAAGCAATAACGACAATCAATAATAACAACATCACAACAATTGTTGCAATGTAAACTACATCGTGTTTCATGAAGTTCAAAGCGTATAAACTCTTCATAACCCAATGAATATAAAATCCAGGCGGTCGGCACCAACCCGTAGTATAAACCATATAAAACCTAACCAACAAATCCCGAGAGTGTGGTGCTGGATGTTCATCCCCGAACAATACTTCGTACAAATCCAATTGATAACCACGCAAGCGCCACCCCGCACCGTTACCCCTCAGGATATAATGCGGTAAAATTGCCTTCTCTTATCACTCGAATTGTCTACGTTCGTAATTCGTAAATGAACTTACGCTCTCTTAACAGAATGTCGCCGCAAAGGTAGGCATTTTATTTTATTTCGAACAAGTTTTATCATCATTTCTAATCCGATTGGCCTATTTTTGCATCTATTTATTCTCTTTGTGTCTATGGTCGCATCGACAAGACAGTTTCGATTGTGACCGAGGAGGAGTTCTTGGCAGTGGCTATTCCACTTTCAGGCTGAGCAGTGTGAGCCTTCACCGAGTTCTTTCGCCAAAGAAGTCAATTTGCACCTGTTAGCAATCTGATAAAATCGGGAGAAATCCGATGCAATTATCGCGGATATTACTATCTTTGTGCTATGGATGCGAAGAAGAGGGTTTTGTTGGGAATGAGCGGAGGTACGGATAGCTCCGTGGCTGCGCTGCTTCTGCAAGATGCCGGATACGAAGTGGTCGGTGTGACATTCCGCTTCTACGAAGAGAAGGGTGGCACCGAATACCTTGACGATGCTCGTGATTTGTGTCAGCGCCTTGGCATTCAGCACATCATCTCCGACCAGCGAGAACGCTTCCAATCTACCATCATCGACTATTTCATCAATGAATATATGGCAGGGCACACGCCTGTACCCTGTACCCTATGCAACAACTACTTAAAGTGGCCGCTACTCCGTCAAATTGCCGACGAGATGGGTATC
Organism: Alistipes sp.; assembly: GCA_017631055.1. Classification (GTDB taxonomy): domain Bacteria; phylum Bacteroidota; class Bacteroidia; order Bacteroidales; family Rikenellaceae; genus Alistipes. The sequence goes on along the minus strand of JAGBTZ010000010.1, from coordinate 3,028 downwards.
TACTATTTAGCAACAGGCCACTATGTCCAAAAGCGAAAAATAGACGACCATTGGCACATTCTCAATGGAGTCGATGAGGACAAAAACCAATCCTTCTTCCTTTGGGGTTTGCCGCAAGATATTTTGGAACGAATGGTTTTGCCGATGGGCGGGCTGACCAAACAGCGAGTCCGCGAAATTGCCGAGGAGCGAGGTTTTCTGAAAGCTGCCCGCAAGAGAGATAGTTTTGGAGTCTGCTTTTGCCCGATGGATTATCGCTCTTTTCTGCGAAGCAGAGTCTCCTCGGGTGCTATTCAGAGGGGTGAGTTTGTCGATGCGGAGGGTCGTTTCATCGCTTGGCACGAGGGTTATCCGTTCTATACCATTGGCCAACGAAGAGGTTTGGGCATTGACCTCAATCAGGCGGTTTTTGTGAAGGAGATTATACCTTCGGAAAACAGGGTTGTGCTCGGAGATTTGAGCTCACTGGAGCGGACCGAGATGCGCTTGAAAGATTGGAATATCATCAATCCTGCGCTCCTTTTGGGCAGGGATGATGTGGTTGTGAAGATTCGCTATCGCAAGCAGGAGAATCGCTGCACGGTCACCCTGCTGCCGGACAACACACTCCACGTCAGCCTCCACACTCCACTCGCCGCCATCGCACCGGGACAGGCCGCCGCTCTCTATCGTGGCGATGTCGTTCTGGGTGGTGGTATTATCGTAGAGGGGATACGGAGTGTTGATAAAATAGAAAATAATTCCTAGCTTTGTAGAAAATTGTGCATTACCCTCATTGTGAAGGGCATAAACGGGTGAGGAGTGGAAAAGAGTGCGAAACTAAACAAATTTAGATAAGGATTTTACACACAGAACAGATACTGTAGTATCGAGAATGATAATTAACAAGTTAAGATTATGAAAAAAATCGTAACCTTCGGTGAGATTATGTTGCGTCTAAGTCCTGCGGGAAACTATCGTTTTGTGCAGGCCGACAACTTTGATGTTGTCTATGGTGGTGGCGAGGCCAATGTGGCTGTAAGCTGCGCCAATTATGGGCACGATGCCTACTTCGTAACCAAGCTCCCAACCCACGAGATTGGGCAATCTGCCGTAAATGCCCTGCGCAAATTTGGCGTTAGGACCGATTATATCGCCCGAGGCGGAGAGCGAGTGGGAATATACTACCTCGAGACGGGTGCTTCGATGCGACCCTCAAAGGTGATTTATGACCGAGCACACTCGGCCATTGCCGAGGCCGACCCTTGTGACTTCGATTTCGATAAAATTATGGAGGGAGCCGATTGGTTTCATTGGTCGGGTATTACCCCTGCGATTTCGGATAAGGCGGCAGAGCTCACCCGGCTGGCTTGCGAGGCGGCAAAACGTCACGGTGTGAAGGTTTCGGTCGACTTGAACTTCCGCAAAAAGTTGTGGACAAAGCAGAAGGCTCAATCCATTATGCGCCCACTGATGCAGTATGTCGATGTCTGCATCGGAAACGAGGAGGATGCCGAACTCTGTTTGGGATTCAAGCCTGATGCGGATGTTGAGGGTGGCAAGACCGATGCTGAAGGGTACAAGGCGATATTCAAGGCTATGGCCGAGGAGTTTGGATTTGAGTATGTCGTTTCGACTCTGCGCGAATCCTACTCCGCATCTCACAACGGCTGGAAGGCGATGATTTACAACGGCAAGGAGTTTTACGAATCACGCCGTTACGACATCAATCCGATTATCGACCGCGTGGGAGGTGGCGACAGTTTCTCGGGCGGAATAATTCACGGTCTACTCACAAAGGCGACTCAAGGCGAGGCATTGGAGTTTGCCGTTGCTGCTTCGGCATTGAAGCACACCGTTTTGGGTGATTTCAATATGGTGTCGGCTGAAGAGGTTGAGGCGCTGTGTGGGGGCGATGCAAGTGGTAGAGTACAAAGATAAGAGTTAGATATTATGGCAAGATTTGACAAAATTGCGGTTTTGAACAAGATGCAGGCAACGGGAGTTGTCCCTGTGTTCTACAATAGTGACGCAGAGGTTGCGAAGCAGGTCCTGAAGGCGTGCTACGAGGGCGGTATTCGCACATTCGAGTTTACCAATCGAGGCGATTTCGCTCACGAGGTGTTTGCCGAGGTGATAAAATTTGCAGCCAAGGAGTGCCCCGATATGGCAATAGGTGTGGGCTCGGTAGTGGATGCACCGACTGCGGCACTCTATATCCAGATGGGAGCCTGCTTTGTAGTAGGGCCTCTATTCAATCCGGATGTGGCAAAGGTGTGCAACCGCCGCCTTGTTCCATACACGCCGGGCTGTGGCTCGATTACGGAGGTTGGTTTGGCTCAGGAGGCGGGTTGCGACCTCTGCAAAGTATTCCCGGGGGATGTTCTCGGTCCAAAATTCATCAAGGGGCTTATGGCACCGATGCCGTGGAGTAAGATTATGGTCACGGGAGGTGTCGAGCCGACAGCCGAGAACCTGTCGAGTTGGTTTAAGGCGGGAGCCTTTGCCGTAGGTATGGGCTCTAATCTCTTCCCCGCAGAGCGCATTGCCAACCGAGATTGGGGCTACATTGCCGCCAAGTGCAAGGAGGCTCTGGAGTGTGTGGCAGAGGTTCAAAACCGATAAAATTCAGAGCTATGAACAAAGAGAAAATGACATCTTGGCGATGGGCAATATGCGCATTGTTGTTTGTTGCCACGACCATCAACTATCTGGATAGACAGGTGCTTTCGCTCACTTGGAAGGACTACATTGCTCCCGAATTTCACTGGAGCGACTCAGATTATGGTACCATTGCGGGATTCTTTTCGCTCTTCTACGCCTTTGCGTGTCTGTTGGCCGGCCGTTTTGTCGATTGGATGGGCACCAAGAGGGGCTTTTTGTGGGCTATCGGAGTGTGGTCGCTCGGAGCTTGCATGCATGCAGGTTGTGGTTGGCTCACGATGAATATCGAGGGGCTGGAATCAATGGATGCTCTGCGAGCCATCGAGTCGGGCTCGGCGGCGGCCGTGGGCGTTGCGACCGTCAGTGTATGGCTCTTCCTTGTCTG
>JAGBTZ010000003.1 GCA_017631055.1 Alistipes sp. | reverse complement strand
GTTCACGCCCTCATTCGAGAGGTTGTCGGTTGTGATGTCCTCAGTACAACCAACCATTGCACCTGTTGCAACGAGCAAAGATGCTACATAGCAAAAAATCTTTTTCATAATCTTCATCTCGTTTTAAGGTTAATAGAACGCCACTTCTTCATCCTTTTCAACCTCTTCGATTGAATCGGCGAAACCACGCTCGATTGTGATTTCTACACGCTCCAACTCGGGAGCCATGTACTCTTGCCTGCGAACGCAGTGCTTGGATTGAGTCTTCATAAGCAAAAAATCTTGTGAATAGGTTTAATTGGTTTATATTAAAGTTAATTGTAAGTTAAAGCACACGCTTAAACAACCCTCCTAAACCACTTGATTTCAGCTTTTTATAGCCAAAATCCCCCCCCCCGAAAATTTCGGGAGAGGGATTGCGGTGTATGTATGACAAAAGTATATATTTGCCCTTAAAAAACCAAATTTTCGGGCTATTTTTTTCGTCTAAGGAACTCTTTTACAGCAACAACCAACTAATCGAGTTTCACCACCGGATGCTTATCGGCTCCGTACCACATATTGAGCACGGTAACCTTCAAATCCATCTTCATAGGGAAATTCACTCTGATAGACGACATTGCGGGCAGAGTCCAATTGCCCGAAGCCTTCTCGCGGTAGAGCGTGTAATCGAGTGACGAAGTGTTGGTTATAACATAGTAGCGCTGCTTCTTGCGCTTGTCGACACTCTGCAACTCAACCTTCACCGAGCCCTCGAATAGAGCCTTCAGCAGAGCCTCATCACCCGCAATCTGACCTGCGCAGTAACCCATTGTGCGGCGCTGCTCGAGAGCCTCACGCACCGATTCGAGGCTCTTATCCTTAGCCAAAATCAGAGTCATATTACGGCGCAGACCATGTGCTCCGTAGTAGTCAGCAGTTGTGCCATGAACATCCGTATTGGCTGCCATAAAGAGATTTTCCTCCAGGCAGCGGTCAATCATATTCGGATAGAAAGTCAGGCTATTAGCGACCTCCACACCATCAATCAGACCCTCGCCATAGGCCTTCTCGTGGAACTCGTTCTTGCCATTGGTAGTTCGCTCCCAACCCGGGTGGTTGTGGATAATCAGCGCCCCCTGCTGGCGAGCGTTGCGCAGAGCCACCAGCGGATCACGGTCGAAAATCTCGTTCGCATCCTTCAGGAAGAGGATGTTATAGTGACCGAACTCCTTGGGCTCACGAGTAATCTCGATACCCGGGATAAGCGTAATATCGTATGCTGCAGCCTGTTTCATAGCCGCCTGTGTAGCGACATTCAGGTCGGCAAGGATGCCATCCTCATCGGGACCCACCTTGTAGACCCACCAGTTCTTTGCCGTCTTGGGCGTACCGCCATTGTATCCCTTCAGGAAGTTGAGATACTCCTGCTCGCGCTTGCGGCTCTCGAGGTGCTCGGTCATGGCGATAATATCCAATCCGTCATACCACGCCTCGGTCACACGGCCATCGGGCGTAACGTGACCATCCGAATATATCGAGTGAATATGTAAGTCTGCTTTATAGACGTTATAACCATTGACCTTGGGCAGAAAAATCTCCCTGCGAGGTGTAGGATAGTTGCCATACCTAATCTCCTCGGGATTAGCAGCCCCGAGCGGCATCATTGCACACAGTGCAACCACTGCCAACAAAATCTTCTTCATAGTCTTATTATTCAAAAGGTTACTCTATCTTAGTTGTGAGGGTAAACACCTCGCTATTAAACTCATCTACAGCCCTGATTTTAATCGTTGCCGCCTCATTTTTGGGCAGATACTCCAGGATATGGTCCGTTTTGGCCGGATTGAGGAATGTGTGGGCCGAGCCTGTGATATTGTTACCCGTATGCCCATGCACCTCCACATAGAGCGGATCATTCATCCAAGCCGGTGTAAACACAGCGTCCTGAATGCGCTCATCATCCTCCCACACCTCAAACTTCCAGTCCGTATGCCAATCCCAGACGTTCAGGCGCAGAATCTTCTTGCCCGCCGAGTTCTTCTGACCCTTGTTATATACGCGGTAGTACTGCTCGCCGGTGTACGAGAAGTTGACACTACGGCGGAAGGTAAGCTTTCCTCCATCGAAGTCGTAACGAGTAAATGTCGAGGGGGCACCATCGGTGCAGAGCGGGAAGTACCACCACGCACCACTCACCGAGGGGTGGATATACTCCACGGTATTGGCATAGCCCTTCACCGTAACCGTCTCGGCCGTATGGTTGTGACCCGAGAGGATTGTCATCGGCACTCCCTTTGCAGCGTAGTGGTTGAGCACAGCCTTGGTCGCAGCTTCATCGGCTGCCGTTCCCGGGGCGCGGCGGAAGCTGGGGCAGTGCCAACCAAAGACCACTCGCTCAACATCCTTCGACATATAGGCAGCATCCTTCGCAGCCCAATCAATTTGGTCCTGAGTTATACGGCGCTCATAGTCGCGATCCTTGCCTGCGGCCACGTTGTTGATATACTTCACATTGTCGAGCATCACATAGTGCACCTTGCCGATATCGAACGAGTAGTATGTCGGGCCGAATGTCATCATATAGGTCAGCTCCGCAGCCGAATCGTCATCGGTCGTAAGATTTGTGGCAGCCATATCGTGCTCGTGATTGCCGATGATTGTATACATCGGCATCGGCATTCCGCCTCGCTCACAGACGGTCACAAAGTTATTGAGGTCACCCTTGTAGTTGCCGCCCCAATGCGATTCGTTGCTCACATCGCCCAAGTTGAGGCCATAGACCTTAACCCCCGCGGGCAGACTCTTCACATACGAGCGCAGATGAGCAATGCACGTTCTGCGAAATGTGGTCGAATCGAGCTCCTTCACCGGATTACACATCGGGTGGGTCGTTGCATCCGACTTCTGCATCATTGCTCGATTACGAACGTGAATATCGGCCAGAACGAGCAGTATATGCTTATCCTGATTGACCTTCTTGAGCGTGAAGTCGAACTGCTGCACGGCATCCGCACTGGTTGCCTTGGTTATTCTGCGGTAGAACGAGGGCATAAACTTATGCACCAAGCTCGGCTCATAACCCGAGGGGACCGAGATATAGACAAACTTCGACACCGATGAGGAGGTGCGCATCGTATAGGCACCCTGCTCATTTGTGCGAGTCATATTCACACCATCGGTAACCACCACTCCGGCCACGCCCTTGCCTGCGCACTTCACCACGCCGCGCACCGTAGCCTGCGAGTCGAGCTTCGACCAGTCGATTTCATTCTCGTCAGGGGTCGAGGGTTTCCCCTCCTCACCGCCATCCGGTTGCTCGCTCTTGCCATCATCAATAGGGTCTTTCTCGCATGCGGGGCACAACACCAACGCACCCAGGCACAAGGCCAACATCCAGAAAACTCTCTTCATATCTATCGTGGGCTAAAATTGTTTTAGTCGTATCCTACAGCTTGAAATAGCCGACAATCGGGTTGTGATCCGACAGGTAGGGCACTCCATAGTGCTCCTTATCGTTCACGATAGTCTTATAGCCGAGGATTTTGCATCGGCGGTAGAAGATGTGGTCGATCCACAACTCACGCTTACCCCAATCGTTAAACGTTGCGAGTTTATCGCTCACCTCGGCGGTCGAGCGGGCATCCTGCATCCAGCCTCTAATCGGAGCGAGGGCCTCGTGACCTACGGTGGTATTGAAATCACCGCAAACAATCACCGCAGCCTTCTCGCCGGCGATTTTTTTCATATAATCGGTAATCATCACCGCCTCGTGACGGCGAGCATTCGAGCCGATGTGGTCAAAATGGGTATCGAAGAAGTAGAACTCCTCACCCGTCTTCTTATCGCGGAACAGACCCCATACAGTCACACGGCGACACATAGCATCCCAGCCGCGTGAAGGTTTGTCTGGTGTTTCGCTGAGCCAGAAGAAGCCGCTGTCGAGCAGCGCGTAGCGCGACTTGCGATACATAATCATCAGATGCTCGCCACCGGCGGGCTTCTTGACGATATCGGTCGTAGCGTCACGACCTGCGTCCAGCGTTGCGTATTCATTCTGGAAATTGACCTTCAGATAGTCCACCTGAGGGCGGTGGGGCTCCTGCAGACCGATAATATCGGGCATCTCTTCGCGAATCATCCTAACGATAGCCTCCTTGCGGTGGAGCCATCCGTTGTCGCCATCAGCTCCGGGCTTGTAGTAGCGGAGGTTGAACGACATAAGTTTCAGGTCGGCCTTTGCCTCGACCTGTGCTAAAGCTTTGCTATCGACCTGCGGGGCTACACTTTGAGCCGAGAGCGTTGCGATTGCCATCGTAGCGATGGCGAAGAGAGTAATTTTCAGCGATTTCATAGTTTGTGGGTTGGTTTTAAGGAATAAAGGGGCCGACCGAAGCCAGCCCCTTTACTTAAAGAGATAGTATACTATTTAGTATAACGAACAGCGATGTACTCAACTGCATTTGTACCCTGAGTACCATTCTCGAGTGTGTCGTTAGCATAGTCACCACCATCCGAGCAGAGATCGTTTCTCGGGATCAGACGGATGTAGATATTCTTACCACAAGCCTCTGCGGGGATCTTAAAGCTCATAGCCTTGAACGCAGTGTTACTTGAGTAGAGAGTATTCGACCAGTTCGAAGTATCAGGAATATCGTACTCTGCGAAGCGGTTCCAAGTACCCTTCTGATCGTCAGAAGTCGACCACTCAACAGCCCAGAAACGAGGACAGTACTGGTTCGACGAGTTGAGCGACGAGAACTGGAGTACAGGATTCTGACCAGCGCTGATAGAAGTCAAGTTGATGTTGAGCAACCAAGCGTAAACGAAGTCATTCTCGTAATCCCACCACCACTTATTAGCGAATGCATTCCAGCAGTTACCACTAGCATTAGCCTTACCACGCATTGATGTAGCGTTCGAAGTAGTACCGTTGTAGTTAATTACCAAGCAAGGATTAGCCTTATCAGTCGAGAGTGTACCACCGGTAGTGATACCCTGACCCCAATTACCAGCCTTAACTGCATCTGAATCGGGGTGACCAGCAGCACCGTGACCAGCATAAGCGTTAGTAGCGTACTGACCAAGGAACTCAATAGTTCCGTCAGGATTGTGGCTTATCAACTGTGAAAGAGTACCAGCATTCGAGTAGTGCTCCTTATCGGGGTCGATAACCATACCACAACCATTCACGTTACCATAGTTACCACCGAAGATGTAGCTCGGAGAAGTACCAATGGGGCCGAGGTAAGGATAGTTACCAGCACCATTCATATACTGCTTGTAAGTAGCCGTGTTGAAACCGATAGTCTCATCACCGGTATACTTGGGCTGGTGAGTGTGAGTAAACCAACCGTTAGAGCCGTAAGTAGGTACAGAAACTGCGTTATCCAAATCGGGATTCATCCAACGATACTCAGCAAGAATAGCAACCTTGCTATCCTCTACGCTTGCGGGCATATTGTCGAATACATCACCCTCAACCTGAGGACGAATACCGTAGCGACCGATGTTACCGAGGGTAGGATCATCAGCAGTCTCAGCGGGGTCAGCACCATCACGCCATGTGAAACGTGCATAACGCTCGTGAACGATTACACCCGAGATTACACCCGAACCATAAGGCAGACAACGACCGTTGCTACGGAATGTACAATTCGAGTTGGTAAAGAGATAGATGTCATCGCCATGATCGTCAACCAACAGACGAGGATACTTACCGTTACGGTGAGCACCCGACTCAATCGAGTAACCACCATTTGCGGGGAAGAGCGAACCCTTACGCACGGGGAAGTATACATTCTGCAAGTTTACGAAAGTGTAGATATCAGCATCAGTAAGCTGACCAACGCTCTTATTCTTAGCAGTGATGTCGTTCTTGGTACCAGCCTCACGCTTAGTAATCATGGTCTTGTTAACACCGGTCAACTGATAGCGCTCGGGGTTCTCCAACATCACACCCTTAGTACCGTGGATCAAGAGCTGAACGTGATCCCACTGCTCGAATGTGTTATCCTCAGGAGTCTCCATAATAACTGCGATACCACGCGAGCCATCCGGAGTCTGGAGATATACAGTCTGCTCGATAAGGTCGTAGTTGATAGTCGAAGTAGTCAACTGCTCAGGCTCACCAGCATTGAGGTTAGCCTTGTGGCTGACAACGATACCCTCGAGAAGAACGTACTCCTCGATAACCTTACCTGTAGTGTAGTTGAGGCAGAAATCCTCCATAGTGATCGGGTCACCGAAGGTCTCCTTCGAAGTACGCTGCAAGAGGTTGAACTCAACACGCTGCTCGTCGCCCCAACCATCGGTGAACGACATAACTACGTTAGCAGCACGAGGAGCCTCTTCGCTCGGGTTAGCAGCCAAGGTCATAACCATCTGACGATCCTCGATTTCAGGATCCTCAGGGTCATTGATAACGATGCTCTCAACCCAACCTGCATTAGCCTCATCACCGTAAGTAAGCTCAACGGTTACATCCTCGAACGGAATGTTCGAAACGATGGACGAAGTCTGCTCGCCACCAGCACCCGGAAGGGTGATAGAAGCAGCCTCGAACTGCAGTTTAGCCTCCTTAAGAGCCTTCTGCTTTACATAAAGAGTATCACGACGGCCATCAGCCTCCGAGCAGAGTACCAAACCTGCCTTACGCTTAAAGCCCTCATTGAAAGTAGCATCAAAAGTAATCTTGGATTTCGAAACGCCATCCTCAACTACGATATCGCCATAAGTGAAAGTCAACCAATCTTCTGACTCGTTGATACGCTCGAGACGGTACTCACCATTAGCGTAGAGATCAAGGTCTCTAACGGTAGCCTCTGCCTCAAGAGTAATCTCCTTCTCCAATGCGCCCAACATTACGAGGGGCACATCCTGAGCCTCATCTACGGTACATGACGTTACAGCCAGAGCCATAGCAGCGATGCCCATAAACTTGAATATCGAATTACGATAGTTCATATTCTTAAGTTTTAATTTTGTTAGCATTAAATTTTTATCTCTCACCTCGGCAGTGGGGCAACCCCCACCACCGAAGGTCAAGAATTAACTTTTAGTTGTAACGTACTGTAATTGTACCAATGCACAAACGGCAGTTGTCCTTATTGGTCTCGGTCATATCACCTGTACCCTGGCAGTAGTTAGTCTTGAAGTTCGCAGCTGTCGAAGCAGTCTTGTTGGTAGTCTTCGAGCCAGCAACTGGAGTCAGACGAACAACAACCTTATCCTTACCGAAGCAGTCAGCGGGGAGCTTCTGGAACAACTCCGAGAACTGGGGCGATGCATCGATCGGGCAGCCAGAGTAAACACCGGTTGTACGGCAGTATACCTTCTCGAGAGTGCTGAACGAAGAGCCACCATCAACCGAATACGACAACTCCCACTCGTAAGGAACCTGAGCGTTAGTAAGAGCCAAGTTACCCGACATCCAAGTCATACCGAACATCAGGTTCGAGCCACTAACACCGGTAGTCGAGAACGAAACCTCGAATACCTTACCTGCGCTCTGCCACAAGTTGTAGAAACGCTGAGCAGCATTAACAACCATACCCTTATTACCAGTAGCACCCTGACCAGGCTTGCCCGGAGTACCGGACTTGTCGTTACCATCTACGGGGATATAGGGGTTATTGAAGTCGTTGTATGCCGAAGCCGTTGCACCCGAGTGGTTGAGCTCACCCTTACCTACCTCAGGCTTGAGGTCGTTCACACCGTCATTCCAAGTCCACTCTACCAATGTAGTAGTGAAGGCAGCCTCCTTGTCGAGAGCAATCTCCTCCTCGGTCAGTGCACGGATCTGGTACTTACCCATATACTCTCCACCGAGGTCGATCTCAGCAGTCTCATCGTGAACAACGATACCGGTGAAATTACCCGAGCCCTGAGGAACTACCGAACCCCAAGCAACATCGGTACCATTACGACGCCAAGGCGAGAGGATGTTGGTCAACATCATAATGCTGTTACCCTCACGGTCGTACATACGGAGCGAGCCCTGGTCTGCACGGCTATCACCACTAGCACCAATCTTATTGATAACGCCATCCTTCCAAATGTAACCCTCGTGGAAGTTGGTGTAAGCACCATCCTTACACATAATCTCAACACCCTTGAGTGTAACCATAGTGAAGATATCCTTATCGGTCAACTCAGCGATAGTCTTCTCCTTTGCAGGAACCTTAGCCTCGTCAGCAATACCGGTTGCCTTGATGTGCTCTGCTGTTACACCAGTAAGAACATAATACTCGGGATTGGTGTTCTTAACCAAAGTCAGACCCTGGATCGAAACCTTAACAGGAGTATAGCGAGGAATGTTGTTAGCCTCAGCGCTGTCAAACTTCAGCATGAAGCCATCCTGACCATCCATACTCATAACGTAGTTGGTCTTCTCGTTTACAGTTCGGTCGTACTGGTTGAACTTACCCTCAACGTTGAAGTTGAACTCGTTACCGGCATTGTTCTTCGAAGTGAAATCACCAACGATATAACCCTCGAACTCACCTGCAACGGTAATCAAGCCGGCCTCCATCTCGTGGAGCTCCTCGATGATATCCTTGAAGTTCTGAGTAACGCGATACGATACAGCAATGCTATTGTTGTTAGCATCAGTGTACGCAAGCTTGATAGTTGCAGTACGCGGAGCACCTGTCTCATTAGCAGTAAGGTTGAAAGTCAGACCCTCACCGGTAATGTTCACATTGCGAATCCACTCCTCGCCCTCAGCAACCTCTACATCATAAACAACCTCGTTTACGAAGAAAGGAGCGTATGCAGCCAAGTTGTTCTCGGTAGTCGGAACAAGTACTGACTGTGCCACACGGCGATAATCACCCGACTCATTCTCGAGAGTGAACATAGGATCTGCAAGACCCTGCATAATGCTACATGTAGTGTTGATAGTCTCGCCATCAGCATCCTCGATAGAAAGAATCACGTCAGCTGTACGGGGGAGAAGACCCTCGTTAGCCGAAACCTTGAACGAAAGACCATTCTTGGTCAACGACAAATTCGAGATCCAAGGATCAACGGGGCTTGCAACCGGTACCTCGGGCTCAACCTCTTCGCCTTCGCCCTCTTCGCCCTCGATCTCCTCGCCTTCCTCATCCTGACGAGTAATCTCTACCTTAACGGGATCGTTAGCCAAGCCGTTCTCATCGTAGTAAACAACCGCAGCAGTAACATCACCCAATGCATAAGGAATGTTGGTCGAGATAGGAGCGTAAGCATCAGCTGCCGAACGAACGAGTGTCAAAGCACCCGACTTGAATGCCAACTGACCATCAGAAATAGCACCTGCCTGCTTGAAAATTACAGTATCAGCCAAAGCACCCTTCTGGAAGATTACACCAATCTTACGCGAAATACCGAAGTTGGCAGAATACGAGAATACGATCTCGTGGTTACCGAAGCCCTTCTGACGGTCAATCGATGCCCACTTCACCGGACGGGTCAGACGTGCAGTCCACTCACCATCCGAATATACCAAAACGTGTGTCGAACCAGCCTCTTTCGAGAGTACAAGATCGCGCGAGGTAACTGCCAACGGCAGATCCATCTCGTAATCCTTGTAACAGCCGGTCAGAGTCATCGTGAGTGTCACAAATGCGACAACTGCACTGATGAATGATTTTCTTATGATATTCAAATTTTTCATAATCTTTCTGTTTTCGAATTATTACAAGCCGTAAGCATTGTACTCCTTGTTGTCGAGGTTATTCTTCGAATAGGTAACCTGAACGTCAGGAATAGGATAGAAACGGTGGCAAGGCTTAATCATCTGATCAGCATTACCCTCCTGCAAATACTTGTAGTCCGAGTATGAAGTTGTTGCATCATACCAAATACCCCAACGTACCAAGTCGAACTTACGCTGCATATCACCGAACAACTCGCGAGCACGCTCGTTGCGGATCTCCTCCTGCAGACGAGGAACGGTACGGAATACATAGCCCTGCAAACCTGCACGAGTACGAGTCATATCCAAGTACTTAACTGCAGTAGTGTAGTCACCTGTCTCGCAGTAGCACTCAGCCAACATCAAGATAGCATCCGAGTAACGGAAGATCTTGTAGTTGTTACCATCAGACGAAGCCTGCTGGTTCGGACACCAGAACTTCGGACCCGGCCAAGGCTTCGAGTTGATAGAGTTGAACTGACGTGTAACGCCATCCTCACCGGTGTAATCCCAAGCCATATTCACGTTACGGCGAATATCCTTCGACTTACGACCCTGAAGACCCTGGCTGAAGTATACGTTAGGACGCATTGCAGTCCAAACTGTCGGCTGGTTGCCGATGAACGCCAACTGAACACCGTCGAAGATGTCAGTACCGGTGGTACGGGGGTGAGGCATACAGATACAAGATACGTTCGAAGAGTAGTTCAAACCACCCAAAACGTAGATGTGCTGAATCTCCATAATCGACTCAGGAGTGTTGTGGTTTCTCCACAAAGCATTCTCAGTGAAGTCGTACTGTGCGAGCGAGCCGTAGATGTCCTCAACCTTGTGAAGAGCAGTCTTAGCTACATCCCACCAGTGAGCAGCGCCCTCAGTAGTCTGAGCGTATGCATTCCACATAGCCATCTTAGCGATGAGGTGGTAAGCCAAAGCAGCACCTACACGCTGACCCTCGTTATCCGAGGTACGAGTCTGAGGTGCAAACTCTACGCACGAGAGAAGGTCCTCGATAACGGTTGCACGAGTTACATTTGCATCCATACGGGGGAGCAAAGCGATACGGCTCAGAACCGCATTGTCAGTAACGTCATCGAAATAGAAAGGAACATTACCGAAGAACGAAGTAAGCAACCAGTAGTAGAAACCACGAAGAGTCTTAGCCTCGCAAATCAACTGGTTGTACTGCTCAGCAGTAAGGATCTCATTCTCATAAGCACGCTCGATACCCTCTACAGCGAAGTTACAACGCTGAACACCGAGGTAACCATTCTGCCATACGGTTGCACCGTGACGAGGAATAGCCGGAGAGATATCCAAACGAGCATCCAAAGTACCAGACGAAATCGAAAGAACGTCTGTTACACACTCTGTAGCGATCATCATAGTATAAGTATAGATCGACTTCAGAGGGATATAGCAACTGTTTACTACCGACTGACACTCCGAATACTTACGGAAGAAGTCTGTCGGCGTTGACAAACCCTGAGTATCCTCCTCCAGTGTACAAGACTGGAACGGAAGAACCAGAATCATCATTGCTGCAATCAATATATTCTTAATATGTTTCATTGCTCTAAATTATTAAATGATTAGTATCTGATTTGTACACCGAAGATGATTGTACGAGGTTTCGGGTATGCACCAAGGTCCATACGACGCAGGGTCGAAGACTCACCCTCTGACGATACGTCCGGGTCGAAACCGTTATAGTTCTTCCACAAGTAGAGGTTCTCACCCGATGCACTGATGGTGATATCACGCAATGCCTTGGTCTTCTTGCGAAGGTCGAATGTGTACGACAAGGTGATATTCTTCAGACGGATGTACGATGCATCGTGAATCATGAAGTCAGAAGGCATCGCTGCGTCCAACGAACCTGCACGCGGGAAATCCGACTCAGGGTTACGAACGGGGTGCCAGCTGTTCAACATGTAACGATACTGGTTAGAGAAGGTCGAACCTGCCATGTAGAACTCAGCGTAGTTGTAAATCTTACCACCCAACGAGTAGTTGAAGTAAACGCTCAACTTAAGACCGTAGATGTAGAAAGTATTCTGCAAACCACCATAGATAACCGGATCGGCATTACCCTGGTAGATCAAGTCCTCACGGTCGAGTGTACCGTTGTGGTCGATATCGTAGTAGCGAGGATAACCGAGCGAGGTCGAACCTGACTTCGAAACGTAAGTCTTGGTGAAGTCATTACGCTCACCCTCCTCCTTAGTCTTCCAAAGGCCACCATACTTAAAGCCCCACAACGAGTTAAGAGGATAACCCTTAACGTAACCGTACATCATGAACGACGAGTTACCCGGCGAGTTGTAAGCCGAGATGAACTCCTCAGAACCGATATCCTCAACACGCTGGGTGTTGTGCGAAATGGTGAACGATGTGCTCCACTGGAAGTTAGGCTTAACGATGTTCTGGCTCTCGATCGACAACTCAAGACCCTTGTTCGAAGTCGAACCGATGTTAGTCAGACGCGAGGTGTAACCAGTCTGGTTAGCAACTGCGAGCGACATAAGAAGGTCAGTAGTCTTCGACATATAAGCCTCAGCTGTGATATTCAAGCGACCCTTGAACATCGACCAGTCCAAAGCGGCATTGTACGAAGCAGTCTTCTCCCAAGTCAAATCGGGCGAATCCAGACGGCTACGGTAGAATGCTACAGGCTGCGAACCATCGAAGAGGTAACCACCGGTAGTCGAAGACATTGCAGCCAACGACTGGTATGCGCTGATAGCGTCGTTACCGGTAAGACCGGCGCTCAAACGAATCGACAAATCGTCAACCCACTTAGCGTCCTTCATCCACTCCTCTGCTGCGATGTTCCACTTAACAGCTGCCGAGGGGAAGAATGCCCACTTGTTGTTAGCTGCGAAGTTCGATGCACCATCGTAACGACCGGTAGCAGTGATATAGTAACGCGACTTGTAGTTGTAGTTGATACGAGCGTAACCCGACATCTTAGTCTTCTTCGAATACGAAGTAGAAGCCGAGTAAGTCTCCTTATCGAGAACGGCGTTCATGTTGTTCCACTTCACAGCGTCATCCATGTAACCCGAGCCCGAAAGCGAGAATGCATTCGAACCAAACGAGTATGCCGAGAAACCACCCAACACGTCAATAGCGTGACCGTTCTTCGACTTCCACTTGTAACCTACAGTGGTCTCAGACGAGAACGAACGCTCCTCAGACTCATAACGGTATGCATCACCACCCTGAGCATCAGTCTTTGCAGGACGAGTACCGGGATAGTAACGGTAAGTGTGACGGTTGTACAGATAGTACGAGAATACCGACTTAATGTGAAGATTCTTAACCGGCTCGATGTCAGCTACGAACGAGTGGTTGGTAGTGTGACGGTCGTGGTAGTAAGTATCCAAGTCAACCAATGCACGAGGGGTGTTGATACGCTGACCACCATTGTGCAAGGGGTTGTAGTTATCGTTCGGCTTGATAAGCGGCGAGAGGTACTGAGCTGCCGAGTAGTAAGCTGTACCACCGATTGATGTCTTGTTAACATCGTTGTTACGCCAAGTGTAAGCACCCTTGTAACCAACCTTCAACCACTTGAAGAGCTGAGTATCGAGGTTGATACGACCGGTGAAACGCTGCTGGCCGCTGGCCTGGATGATACCCTGAGTATCGTTGAACGAGAACGATGCGTAGTACGAAGACTTCTTGTTGTGGCTCGAGAGCGAGAGAGCGTAGTTCTGATACATTGCTGTACGAGTGATCTCTCTTACCCAGTTGGTACCCTCACCATAAGAGAACGGATCCTTGTAAACCGAGCCCGACAAGGGAGTAGTTGCACCAATACCCTGGTGGTTAGCATCGCCACCGAAGTATGCGTAGTCGTTACGATACTGAGCGAACTCAGATGCGTTCATAACGTCCAACTCACGAGGCAGCTGCGAGAAACCGAGGTCAGCCTTGAACGATACGTTCACCTTATCCTTAGTACCGGTACCCTGCTTGGTTGTCACGAGGATTACACCATTCGCACCACGCGAACCGTAGATAGCGGTCGAAGATGCGTCCTTGAGGACGGTGATGCTCGCGATATCCTCTGCGTTGATATCGTTGAGGTCATGGATTGCATCCATAATACCATCGACTACGATCAAAGGCTCATTCGAAGCGTTGATTGAACGTGTACCACGGATACGGATTGAAGTAGTTGCACCAGGCTCACCAGTGGTCGACAAGAAGTCGGCACCTGCGATACGACCCTGAAGGGCGTTATCGATTGAGGTTACAGGAGCATCCTTAACATCACCCATCTTAACCGTTGCAACCGAACCGGTAAGGTCCTTCTTTGCTACGGTACCGTAACCGATGACTACGACATCATCGATAGCGGTCGATGCATCCGCCTTAAGTTGCACATCAATAGTTGTGCGATTGCCAACGAGCTGTGTTACGGTTGTATAACCGAGGAACGAGAACTCGAGTGACTCTGAAGTCTTGGCAGTGATCTGATACTTACCGTTAACGTCAGTGATCACACCCTTCGATGTGTTCACAACAGCTACGGTTGCACCTGCCAAAGGATTACCGTCCGGGTCGATAACCGTACCGCTGACGGTTTTTTGTTGCTGGGCTGATACCGGCAACGCATATGCTACGAACAGAGCAAAAGCAGCCACCAACGACACGCTTCGGCAAACTGTTCTCATTGCTGTAAAAAACTTGTTCATTGTTCTGTTTTTTAGGTAAAACAATTCTGTTTACTCTTGTTTAGGTGTCGTTATTCTACAACTTCCTCAGGGATAAGGCCCAAAATTTTGTCGGCGCCACTACCACCATTCTCCTCGAAGTAAGGCTCCTCGCCCTCAAGTACACGGCGAACATAGAAGTTGTCGACATAAATACGATTAGGAGTTGTAGTCGGAGTATCAAGCGAACCACTCTTGATTACGATAGTAGTATTCACAGTAAGAGGGTTATCCTCAGTACCCACTACAAATACCAAGAAGTCCGATCCGGTCCACATATCAGTCGGGAACTCCACGCTCTGAGGATCAAAGTGCGGTGCCTCCAACTCAATCGAGGTCTTGTTCGACTCTGCGAAGTCAGCGATCACACCACCACCGGTAACCTCAACGGTAAACTTGTTACCATCCTTGGTGCCATCTACATGGTTAGTGTGTGCAACTGCGCGGAACGATACCATCAACAACGAGTCATAACGGAAATCGCTGGTATAAGGCGAAATCATATCAGCACCATGGCCCTCAGCATCTCCCAACTGGAGGTAGCCCTTCTTACCATAGAGGTGAGCCTTTCCATCGTGCAAGTTAGGAGTCGAACGATAACCACGATCCTTCAATGTAGTAGACCAGCTCGAGAGAATCACACCGTCGTTAAGACGAGGATCGTTCGTAGCATAAGTCATCCACGCGAAGTCGCTGCTGATACGTGCAAGCGAACCCTGGTGAACCTGGATGTACTTGCTAAAGTTCAGGCTCTCATTGTTAGCCTGCAAAATAAGCGTACCAGTACGACGTGTGTAATACGCCAAAGTGTTGTGGCGACGCTTAACGTCAAGGGTTACGATACGATAACCAGTCTTAGGATCTACTGCTGTGTCATCCACTACAGTTGCCCAAGGCGTAGTCTCGCCATCTTCCCACGAAGCGGTGAACGCTACGTTCGATTTCACATAGAGCTGGTGCAAACCACCTACTACGCGAACGCTCGCTACGTCAACCGGCTCTTTCTCATCAAGATCAACATAGACCTCAATGGATTCGCTTCTTTCCGAGTTTGTCGGCTGCTCGCACGATACGGTGAAGAGTGCTGCCGTCAATGTAAGAGCGGCGCACACATGACCGAGTGCGATCTGCATAAAACTCTTGGTCAAAGTCTTTTTCATAGTTTGTTAATTAAATAAGGTTAGTGATTGATTTTGTTAAGTTTTTGTTTGTTTAACTTTTCTTTTGTTTTGTCTGGTTTTTGTTTTGTCTGGTTTTTCTGTTTCTTGTTTTAATGTTTTTAATTGTTAATACTAATTTTCTCTCTTTATATAATATATATATGTATATCGTTCAAATTAGAGTTGGAAATCAACCAATACGGGGGTGTGGTCCGAAGGATCACGGAACGAAGTGTACCACTCCCACGGACCCATTGTATCAGCCCAATCATCCATCAACATAATCGAGTTGGTGATGCAATCGAACATCTTGGGCGAAGCGTAGAGAACATCGATACGCGAACGGAACCACGCATTACCCTTCTCGCCGTAGCAGTCGCGATGGTTGATTACATCCTTGAGGTTGGTCTGATTAAGTACAACATCATGAGTAATCAACTTGGTCGGGTTAGATGTACTCAACTTTCTGTACCAGTCATCAGTACGCGAGTGCGAGTTGGTATCACCACCAAAGACCCAATACTCCTCGTTAGCGTTTGCAGCCAAATTAACGGTCTGGTCAACGATGTACTGCATCTCGTGCTGACGATAATAATCGCCCTCAAGCTTTGCAGCACTTGCCTCCTGAGCAGCCGAACCGCTAACACCAAAATTATACTGCTGCGGCCACATATGCAGAGTTACGAAGTTAATCTTCTTGCCGTGAATTTCAATCTGGAAGTGACCGGCACCGTGTGATACGGGCTTACCGCTTACATTTGTATCGGTAATCTTCTTTATGGTCTTGATGGGGTACTTCGAGGTGATGGTCTGCGGATAGTTATCGCGATTACCACCTACAGCTGCATAGACGTGGCCATAACGGGTACAGAGCTGAGCCCAACCATCGGGCAGATACTTCGTACCGTTACTACCAACACCTGTTCCACTCTTATCTTTATATATGGTCTCCGACTCACACCAGATACATACATCCGGATCCCACTTCTTAACCCACTTAACGAAGTTGTCATAGTTATTGTGCTGATCCGAGCATACACCATTCTGCACATTCCAGTAGAGCACGCGCAGGTTGCTACCCTCTTTCCAATCCTTAACCTTGCGGAATTCAATCTCATCCACAAAGATACCGAGCTGGCTACCCGACTGAGCGTTATTCTGGAAGTTGAGCTTCGTACCGCTGGTTGCGCCACTGATAATCAACTCCAACTCATTCCACTGGTTACCACCGGCAACCGACGAGGGAATCTGCACCGAACTGCCGGCAGCAAAGGTAAATGTCGAGGTTGCCTCACGATACTGATGATTTTTAGCTGTAACCTCAACAGGCTGTCCATTAACTTTAGCCGACTTGATGACACCACCATAAGCGATGCTAAACTCAATAGCACCTGCAAAACCGGCCTGCAGAGCAAAGCGCATCTTCATAGCAACATCACCAATACCCTTTGCACACAAAGCCTGAGGCATATTAATCATACCACGACCCTTGTTCTCAGCTATACCCGAGCCGATATATCCGGGGAACTCCTGCACACGATATGCGTAAGTCCAATCTGCAAGATTACGGCTCTTAACGTAGCTCTCCGACATCTGGTGAGCCTCACCCACAGTCTTGCCGGTAACCTGATCCCAAACATTCGGCTGGATAAAGCCCGAACCCGGATTATCGTATGCTACCTCCGTGAAGGCATCCTCATAACCGGTAAGCTCGGTACCCGAGGTAATATCCATCTTAGTTGCGCTGGGCGAGAAACCGAAGCCCTCAGAGCCCTTCATGATATCACCACCCCAAACGAAGTTATCGAAGCCCTCGTAGAAAGCCAAATCCTCCTCGCAAGCATAACTCTTCTCGACAACGTGAACATCACCAGCCGAGAGATTAAGCGGCTCGGTAGTCACGAACATTGCACCACGCTGCGAGTCGCAAATCGAAATCTTCAGACCCTCGGGATAATTACCCGGAGCAATCATCAGACGGAAGTTTGTATTCTTCGAATTCGAGAGAGCAGCAAACTCGCCCTTATTGGTACAGTTCAACACAGCGAAATTAAAACCCTTGCTCACTGTAAAGTTACCCTTCGAAGGCATAAATGTCGCAATACCCGAAATTGCCTTATCCTGCGGATTCTCAACCTTCACAGACGAGATTTTAGCAGTACCCTTCAACTTCACGAGCACCATTGCAAAACCATCATTGAAGATCATCTTATTACCGGTCTCCTTCGAGTAAGAGCCATACATCGGGAACGACTTAACACTCGATGCCGAAGTGTGATAGAACTGCGAGTGGGTCAACTTGATATCGGCATAAGTCGAGCTACCGTGCCATTTCTTCGAATTCGGGGTAATAAGCGTTGCATTATAGCTTCCCGACTCAGACACCTCAACATAAGGACGAGGAGTCTCCTCATCGGTAAGCGAAATCTCGTAAGTCTTACCATTCATAATCACGCTCGACTTTGCCCAGTCACGAGCTGTAAGGCCGGTAATTGTACGAGTCGAGTTCTCCTTCTCCGAGAGGTAGAAGCGAACCTTTCCGTTCACAACCTTGATATCCTCATATTTCTCGGTGCTGCCACCGCCACCACCATTATTCGGATCATCCTGACCACCGCCACCGTTATCATCCACTTCAGGAGCCGGCTGACAAGCTACACCCAGTGCAAAAAGAGGAAGCACCGATGCAGCCATAAAAAATTTCTTTACTGTCTCAAAATTGAATTTCATAGTAGTTTGGTTTATTTCGTTAAAATTCTCTCTTCCATCAAAAACTCATCGCTCGCAGCATTATGCGCCTAACGCTATGCGCACGCGTAAAAAAAAGCGCAACGACAACACACTCTCAACCAACGAGTTACGCATCCCATCAAACACAAACACAACAAGGCCGGCAAAATGTGCAAAAACTGCCATCTTACCACCCTCGATACGCATCTCTTTCGATATATCTCTATACCAATCCATACTTGTTTGCGGGCGCCTTTTTAGCGATTTCCCTGATTTCTTGTTAATTAACTTTTAATACAGCCTGTATGCAAATACAAAGATAACCATTTTTTCATTACTTGCAAAAAACATCAAAGAAAAATGAATAAAATTTTACACTTTTTCGCCAAGGTCTCAAATCGCAAAAAAAATTGCGTCATATCAGAAATATGCCGCAATTCTCTCTGCCAAGATATGCATCAACGGATGCCCGTTAAAACGTCCCAAAGCGGTCATGCCCCGATGGTCGGCATAGAAGATTTCGTCTGCCTCCTCCAGGTCGGCAACAACCAACGGAGCCACCTCCAAATCCAAACCCGCACGGGCAATCGCCTTAGCCACAAGACGACCTTCGACCGATGTCAGTTCTGTGGGGGTTACAATCGTATACTCCTTAACTGCAAACAGTTCCGCATTATCAACCGAACGCACAAGACCCTCTCTATCAACCTGCACGGCGACCCTTGCACCCCTGCTTTCGGCTTTGACTCGAGCCGCCTGAGCGACCGCCAAACGCAGAGAAGAACAACTCTCCGACAGAGGTAAATCGTATGCCACATCGACGCCCTCGGGCATCAGCAGTCTCAAGCCCAACTTCGGGTATGGCGAAACATCTCCACCCAGCAGCACAATCTCTCCCGAGAGGTAGCAACGCAACTCGACCGAAGCAGGCATTCGGGCGGGATAGTTGTTTCTGCGCATAAACTCCGTAATCATCGCAGCCACATCACTCTCGACAAGCGACAATTCGCGCTGCAACAACTCCTCGGCAGCGACCTTCAAAGCACGCAGATAGTCACCCAGATAGAGCGCCTCACACCCAAAGGTCATCACAGTCTGATAGACATACAAACCCTCGGGGAAGTCGCTCATCTCAAGCATACAACCATCTATGTAGCAACTCTTTATCACCTCCTATATAATACGACTTACTGCATAAATATCTTAAGCAACAACTCTCTCAAAAGTTCGCCTTCGGTTGCACCTCCGGCATTGACACCCTTGCTCTTGGCATCGTACTCGCGCAACAATCCGAGCACCGCAAAGACCTTACTATTCTGCCACTGAGCCGAGATCTCTTTCGCCTCTTTGAGTGCATAGATGTTGTTGATTTTAGCAAGCCCCATCAGCTCCGCATCGCTCGGGAATGGAGTCTGCTTGCGCCTCGATTGCCAACGCAGATAGTTAATAACAAACATCTCGCGGAACTTGCCGAACAGCGCCAACACCGTAACCAACAGCGGATTATCCTTCGGATTACGGGCAAAGTGTTCGGCTATGGTCAGGGCTCGTTTCACATCCCTCGTAACCACCGCGCGACACAACTCGAAGTTGTTAAAATCCTTCGATATACCCACATTCTCCTCGATATGTTGCTCGGTAATCTGGCGAGTACCCTCGGGCAGCGACACCAGCAACTTGCCAATCTCGTTCGAAATCTTCGAAATATCGGTTCCGAGGTGGTCGGTCAGCATCGCCAACCCCTTCTGCGTTATCGAGCACCCCTTTGATGCGATAAACTCCGAGAGCCAGGGCCCTATCTCATAATCTCGCGGACGTATCGACTCGAAAACCACACCATTAGCCGCTGCACTCTTGTAGAGCTGGGAGCGTTTGTCGACATTTTTCTCCTTGTGGCAAATCACCAAAATAGTCGTAGCCGAAGGCTTGGTCGTGTAGAGCGAAAGTTTCTCGATATCACGCAGTTGCTGCGCCTCCTTGAGGATAATAACCTCATACGCACCCATCATCGGCATCTGACGGCAATAGTTCACCACCGTACCCGCATCGCTATCCTTACCATAGAGCGTAATCTGGTTGAACGAGCGTTCCGCTTCGCTCAATATCGAGCCGGAGAGCTGCTCACACAGACGGTCAATAAAGAACGACTCTTCGCCCATAAGCAGATATATCGGCGCAAATTTGCGTGCCGCTATATCCCTCGACAGAGAGTCAAAAGCCGTGATGCTATCTTTGAATTTGAGTGTACTTTTTGCCATTATCAGATAATTTCCCTTGTGATTTTCAGTACATTTTCACTCTTGGAGGTGAGTGCAAATCTATCGTCAATCCTCCGACCGACAACCCACACAATATCATCGCCCGAGAGCAACACAAACTGCCGTTTGCGCTCGGGGGCCGAGACCTTCGTATCGGTCAGAAAATCACCCACCTTCTTGCGCCCCGACATCCCGAAAGGCACAAACCAATCACCTGGCTTCCAGCGGCGTAGGCGCAGAGGATAGTGCAACGCATCGGCATCTATTTGCGCCATATTTTCGGGCACTCCAAAGGTCTGTATCTGGTCAATATCGGTATGTTCATAATAGAGCACCGAGTTACCGCAGAACGAGCGCATATCATCCTCATTGACCACAACCTCGCAATCGTCATCATCTGCGATTGGAGTAATTGCAATCTCGCCACGCTCGAGGTAGGCCACCCACTCCTTAGAGTAGAATCGCTTGCCCGAAACTCCACTGTGATAGGCCCTCATCAGCGCATTGACCACATCGCTCTTAAATCCATACACCGAGCTGAGAATCTCGTAAGCCACAAAGCCTTGCGGGATATTATCGCCCAGGCGCTCCAGGCGGAGGTAGTGAATACCATCCCTCTGCTCGACAGCCGTTTGGCGGATGATGTCAATTGCATAATTCACAAATCGTTGCGCTTCGGCCAAATGGGCTATATTACCACGCATCAGCGAGGTGAATTTCGGATTTATCTCACGAATCATCGGCACCAAGCCGAGCCTGATTTTATTGCGCAGATACTTTGTCGAGCGATTAGACGAATCCTCACGGTAGGGGATATGGTGCGACACGGCATACTCGGTAATCTCCTTGCGCGTAGCGAACATCAACGGGCGGATTATATTATTGCGGCGGGTGGTTATACCCGTCAATCCGCGCAGACCCGTTCCTCGCAACAGATTGATAAAGAAGGTCTCTATCGAGTCGTCAATATGGTGAGCCACAGCGATAACCGAGTATCCATGCTCGGCACACAACTCGTCAAACCACTCATATCGCAACCTTCGCGCAGCCATCTCCATCGACTCACCCGTGCGCTCCATCTCGCCCTGCGTATCGAATCGCTTGTTATAGCACTCCACGCCTCGCTTGTGAGCCTCCTCGGCCACCAGCACCTCATCCTCATCACTCTCAGCGCCTCGCAAGCAGAAGTTGCAGTGAGCAACACCCACTTTGTAACCGCACTCCGTGAAGAGCGAGAGCATTACCATCGAATCGACTCCGCCCGAAACCGTCAGCAAAATCTTATCATCCGCCGTAAAGAGTTCGTTATCACTCACATACTTGCGGAAGCGCTCAATAAATATGCTATTATTTTCAGCCATATCAAACTCTCTCTTTCAACAGACAATCAGAGGATATTGACCTCGGTGTCGATTTCGATGCCGAAGCACTCTTTCACACGCTCCTGCACTTTGCGGGCAAAAGCGATAACCTCTCCACCGGTTGCGCCGCCATGATTAACCAAAACCAACGCCTGACGCTCGTGAACGCCAACCGCCCCATCTCGGCTCCCCTTCAGCCCGGCCTTATCGATAAGCCAACCCGTAGCCAGCTTCACCTTTCCCTGCTCTGCCAAGGGGTAGAGTGGCATTTCGGGATAATCCACACGCAGCCTCTCGGCAACAGCGACATCCACTACCGGATTTTTGAAAAAACTGCCGGCATTACCCAAAACGGCCGTATCGGGCAGCTTCGAGCGGCGTATATCGCAGATTGCCTCACGGATATTGCTCAACGTAGCACCACCTCGCGCCTCAACCTCACGAATTACATCACCATAACCCAAAATCGGGCGGGGTTCCTTACCAAATCGGAATGTCACAGAGGTAATCACGACCTTGCCTCGCAACGATTGCTTAAAGACACTCTCGCGATAGCCAAAATCGCAATGTTCGGCTGCCAAGGTGAGGAACTTACCACTCTCGGGCACATACATCGTCACCGCACGGATGGCATCCTTAGCCTCAACTCCATAGGCGCCGATATTCTGCACCGGAGCGGCACCGACCTTGCCCGGGATAAGCGACAAATTCTCGATACCCCACAGCCCTCGCTCGACACACCACTGCACCAGGTCGTCCCACTCGAGACCGGCCTCGACCTCAACCTCTACCTCATGTTCGTTCTCCGCCACAACTCTGATATCACATCCGCAAGGGGTTATCAGCGTACCATCATAATCCCGAGTGAAGAGGATATTATTACCGCCCGAGAGCACCATCCAGCGCTCCGAACACAACTCTTCGAAAAGCGTAGGCAACTCCTCCGCCTTATCAAACTCGACAAGGCGCATTGCCCGTTGCGCAACATGAAAACTATTGCGCTCACGCAGGTCTATATTTTCAAAAACTCTTATCATTGTTGCAAAGTTAAAAAATAATTCCGTAACTTTGGAGAACAAAGCAATCATAATTAAACCAAAAGATATGTTTACCGAAAAAGAACGGGCGCAAATCGAGGCTCATGGTCTTACCGTTGAGCAGGTTGAGCGCCAAATCGAGAACTTCAAAAAAGGATTTCCATTCCTGAAAGTTGTGTCTGCCGCATCGCCCGAAAACGGCATCCGCATCCTCTCGGCCGAGGAGGTCGACAACGCTGTAGCTCAATACGAAGCGGCAGCCCCGGGACTTAAAATCCAAAAATTCGTACCCGCATCGGGCGCAGCGACCCGAATGTTCAAAGAACTCTTCGAGTTTGTAAACGAGGGCAAGCGAGGCCCCGGCATCGACCAACTGCTCGACAACCTCAACAAATTCGCCTTCTACCCCGAATTGCAGCAATACCTCAATGCCGAGAGCGACGACAAGGCCAAGGTTGATGCTATCGTCAAGAGCGGTCTTTGCTATGGAGCAAAGCCCAAGGGCTTGGTCACATTCCACTCCTACCCCGATGGCAATCGCAAGGCTGTCGAGGAGCACTTGGCCGAAGGTGCAATGTACGCCTCATCGAACGGAGTTGTGAAGATTCACTTCACGGTTTCGCCCGAACACATCGAGGGTTTCCGTTCGCTGCTTGACGAAAAACTTGCCCACTACGAGGCGAAATTTGGTGTGAAGTACGAAATTTCGTTCTCGGTACAGAAATCCTCGACCGACACCATTGCCGTAAATCCCGACAACACACCCTTCCTGACCGATGAGGGCAAACTCCTCTTCCGCCCCGCAGGTCACGGTGCGCTTATCGAGAACCTGAACGAGATTGATGCCGACATCATCTTCGTCAAGAATATCGACAACGTAACAACCGATGCACGCAAAGGCGATACGGTCACCTACAAGAGGGCACTTGCCGGCATTTTGATTGGATTACAAGCTGATGCAGCAGAATTTTTAGCCAAATTAAACAGCGGAGAAGCCGATGTTCAAAAAGTCGCAGATTTTGTCGAGCAACAGCTTTGCGTCAAGCTCCCCGCCGAGTATAGTATCGACCTTCTTCGTTCGATTCTCGACCGCCCGATTCGCGTTTGCGGAATGGTACGCAACGAGGGCGAGCCGGGCGGTGGCCCATTCTGGGTATCCAGCCCCGATGGCACCCAGTCGCTGCAGATTGCCGAGTCGAGCCAGATCTCGCCGGACGATATGCCGCTAATGAAGTCGGCCACCCACTTCAATCCCGTGGATTTGGTCTGTGGAGTGCGCAGAGCCGATGGTACAAAGTTCGACCTCACGCAATACACCGACCCCGAAACAGGCTTTATATCATCGAAGTCGAGCGGTGGTCGCACCCTTCGTGCACAGGAGTTGCCGGGCTTGTGGAATGGCGCAATGGCGAAGTGGAATACTATCTTTGTAGATGTCCCAATCTCGACCTTCTCGCCGGTCAAGGTAGTACAGGATTTGCTGCGACCACAACATCAATAGGCGCAAATAGCCAATGTTCAGAAAGTCCAAAAATCGGAGCAATTTCACCTTTGCTCCGATTTTTTGTTTTCCACTTTTCGCCAACAACTCTCTTTTTGGGCAATTTGTCCTAAATATATTTTGGTATTGCGGATAAAAATAGGTATATTTGCGCGCCGTTAATTTTTAAGCAAGGGTAAGTAATCAAAATCAACAATAACAATAGATAAAACTATGGCAAACAAACTTCAAGAATTGACCGAAAAACTCTACGGAGAGGGTCTGGAAAAGGGACGTGCCGAGGGCGAGCGCATGGTTGCAGAGGCGAAGGCCGAGGCTGCCAAAATCCTCGCAGAGGCAGAGGCCAAGGCTGAGGCTGTCGTTAAGGCGGCTCAGAGCAAGGCTGAGGATATCGAAAAGAACACAATGACCGAGATTGCTTTGGCAGGCAAGCAGGCTGTTGCAAAAATCAAGGCCGAAATTGCTGAGATGATTATCGCAAAGAGCACCTCTGAGGCAGTGAAGAGTGCAACGCTGGATGCTGCCTTCGTTAAGGAGATGTTGCTCGAGGTTGCCCGCAACTGGAATGGCGCAGCTTCGCAGGTTGAGCTCAACGCACTGCTCCCCGAGGCTCACAAGGCAGAGTTTACGGCTGCATTCGAGAAGAGTGCAAAGGAGTTGCTCGCAGCCGGCATTGAGGTAGGTTACTCGAAGGATGTGAAGAGTGGTTTCAAGGTGGGCGCCAAGAATGGTGGCTACTACATCTCGTTCTCTGATGAGAGCTTCGATGCACTCTTGAAGGAGTATCTCCGCGAGAAGGTTTCACAAATGCTCTATAAGGCATAATTGATATGTTTGCAAGCAACTACTACGCACTTGTAGCGGGTTTGAGGGAGTACGCTCTCGATGCCGACACCAAAGGATTCGATTCGAAGTCGATTGTCGAAGAGATTTTGGAGGTCGTATCGCAGGGTGATGCCGCAGCAGTTCGTCTGCTCTACACCTACTACGATTGCGAAAACCTCGCAAACCTCCGCAACGGTAGCGCAGCACACAACGCACTGGGCAACCTCTCGCGTGAGGAGATTGAGGCAGAGATGGCAAACCCGACACACCTTCCTCAGCGCATTGCCAACGTAATTAGGGCATACGCCAATCCCGAGGGAGAGGAGGCCGAGATGGTTGATGTCGGCAAACGATTCGAGAAGTCGCTCTTCGAGGCTTATTACGAGGAGTGCACCCACTCGGGATGCCGTTTTCTGCGTGAGTGGTCGTCGTTCGACCGCACACTGCGCAACATTCTGGCAGCGGCCGTAGCCCGTTCGCAGTCACGCCCCATTGAGGAGGTGACCATCGGCGAGGGCGACGTTGTCGAGCAGCTTCAGCGCAGTTCGGCAGCAGACTTCGGTCTGAGAGGCGAATATGCCTTTGTGGATGGAGTCATTGCAGCGGTGAACGATGAGCAGAACTTGCTCGAGAAGGAGCGCAAAATCGACCTTATCCGCTGGAACGAGGCGGGCGAACTCTCGACGTTCGACTACTTCGACATCAACGCCATCATGGCATATCTGGTGAAGGTCAATATGGTGGCACGTTGGAGCACCCTTGACGTGCGTCATGGTCGAGAGATGTTCGAGCGACTGCTCGCTGAGCTCGATGGCAAAGATTTGATAAATAAACAATAACACAATATGAAAACTACAGGACTTGTAAAGGGTATCATCTCGAACATCGTGATTGTCAATGCTGACGGTGCGGTGGGTCAGAACGAAATCTGCTTCGTTCACTGCGGTGATACCAAGATGATGGCAGAGGTCATCAAGGTTGTAGGCGATGATGCCTATGTGCAGGTGTACGATAGTACACGCGGTCTGAAGGTCGGCGATAAGGTTGAGTTCGAGGGTCACATGCTCGAGGCGACCTTGGCACCGGGTCTTCTCTCGCAGAATTATGATGGTTTGCAGAACGACTTGGCAAAGATGGACGGTCTGTTCATCGAGCGTGGTTCGATTACCGAGCCTCTCGACTTCGAGAAGAAGTGGGATTTCAAGCCGTTGGCAAAGGTTGGCGATAAGGTGAGCGCAGCTTCGTGGCTCGGAGAGGTGCAGGAGCAGTGGGTGGCACACAAGATTATGGTGCCGTTCATCATGACCGGTAACTACACCGTAAAGAGCGTTGCCGAGGCAGGCGAGTATAAGGTTACCGACACAATCGCAGTCGTTGCGGATGTTGACGGCAACGAGTACAATATCACGATGGTACAGAAGTGGCCCGTGAAGCAGGCTGTTCGCTGCTATACCGAGAAGCCTCGTCCTTCGCGCGTGATGGAGACCGGTGTTCGTGCAATCGACACCTTCAACCCGCTGGCAGAGGGCGGTACCGGCTTTATCCCGGGTCCGTTCGGTGCAGGTAAGACTGTGCTTCAGCACGCTATCTCGAAACAGGCAGATGCGGATGTTATCATCATCGTAGCGTGCGGTGAGCGTGCAAACGAGGTTGTGGAGATCTTCGCCGAGTTCCCTGAACTTACCGACCCCCGCACAGGCCACAAGCTTATGGAGCGTACAATCATCATCTGTAACACCTCGAACATGCCCGTTGCGGCTCGTGAGGCATCGGTTTATACCGGTATGACTATCGGTGAGTACTACCGCTCGATGGGTCTGAAGGTGTTGGTTATGGCCGACTCTACATCGCGTTGGGCTCAGGCTCTGCGTGAGATGTCTAACCGTCTGGAGGAGCTTCCGGGTCAGGATGCGTTCCCGATGGACCTCTCGGCAATCATCTCGAACTTCTACGCTCGTGCGGGCTTGGTTAAGCTCTACAATGGCGAGACAGGTTCGGTTACATTCCTCGGTACGGTATCGCCTGCGGGTGGTAACCTCAAGGAGCCCGTTACCGAGTCTACAAAGAAGGCTGCACGTTGCTTCTACGCCCTCTCGCAGGGTCGTGCAGACTCGAAGCGCTACCCCGCTATCGACCCGATTGATTCGTATTCGAAATACTTGGAGTACCCCGAAATCCGCTCTTACCTCGATGAGCATATCGAGAAGGATTGGGTAGACCTCGTGTACGAGGGTAAGACCATCGTTCAGCGCGGTAAGGAGGCTAACGACCAGATTAACATCCTCGGTGATGACGGTGTACCCGTAGATTACCACGAGCGTTTCTGGAAGGGCGAATTGATCGACTTCGTAATCCTCCAGCAGGATGCATTTGACGACATCGATGCGAACTGTCCTATCGAGCGTCAGAAGATGATGTACGAGTTGGTACTTGACGTGTGCCACCACGACTTCGAGTTTGACGATTTCGAGGCTTGCTCGCACTTCTTCAAGTCGCTCATCAACCTCTTCCGTCAGATGAACTACGCCGAGTGGCAGTCCGAGAAGTTCTTCGACTACAAGGCGCAGATAGAGAAATTGGTAAACCAGCAGCAGTATAAATAATTCCGCGCTATGACAACAAGAGCATTTCAAAAAGTATATACCAAAATCGACAACATTACCAAGGCAACCGTAACGCTGAAGGCTTCGGGCGTGGGTAATGACGAGCTGGCAACCGTAGGCGGTAAGCTGGCGCAGGTCGTAAAAATTATGGGCGAGAACGTAACCTTGCAGGTTTTTGCCGGAACGGAGGGTTTGAAGACCGACTCGGAGGTGGTATTCCACGGTGAGCCACCGAAGTTGAAGGTTTCGGACAATCTGGCAGGTCGCTTCTTCAATGCATACGGCGAGCCGCTCGAGGGTGGTGAGCAGATTGAGGGTGAGGCACGCGAGATTGGTGGTCCTACGGTAAACCCCTTCAAGCGTAAGCAGCCTTCGGAGCTTATCGCTACGGGTATTGCAGGTATCGACCTCAACAACACCATCGTTTCGGGTCAGAAGATTCCCTTCTTCGCAGACCCCGACCAGCCCTACAACGCTGTAATGGCGAACGTGGCACTGCGTGCAAAGGCCGATAAGATTATCCTCGGAGGTATGGGTCTTACCAATGACGACTTCCTCTACTTCAAGCAGGTATTCGAGAACGCAGGTGCGTTGGACCGTATCGTATCGTTCGTGAACACTACCGAGAATCCTCCCGTTGAGCGTCTGCTTGTGCCCGATATGGCACTTACCGCTGCAGAGTACTTCGCAGTGGATAAGGGCGAGAAGGTGTTGGTGCTTCTGACCGATATGACCCTCTACGCCGATGCATTGGCTATCGTGTCGAACCGTATGGACCAGATTCCCTCGAAGGACTCTATGCCCGGCTCGCTCTACTCGGACTTGGCAAAGATCTACGAGAAGGCGGTACAGTTGCCTAACGGTGGCTCGATTACCCTTATCGCAGTGACTACCCTTTCGGGTGGCGATATCACCCACGCTATTCCCGATAATACGGGTTACATCACCGAGGGTCAGCTCTTCTTGCGTAACGATTCAGACACAGGTAAGGTTATCGTTGACCCGTTCCGTTCGTTGTCGCGTCTGAAGCAGCTGGTTATCGGTAAGAAGACCCGCGAGGATCACCCGCAGGTGATGA
Organism: Alistipes sp.; assembly: GCA_017631055.1. Taxonomy (GTDB): domain Bacteria; phylum Bacteroidota; class Bacteroidia; order Bacteroidales; family Rikenellaceae; genus Alistipes. The sequence goes on along the minus strand of JAGBTZ010000003.1, from coordinate 59,683 downwards.
ATGCTTGTGTGCGCCTCTATGCAGATGCTGCGAATGCAAAGACCAAGTTGGAGAACGGTTTCGACCTCTCGGATTACGACGAGCGTGCTCTGAAGTTTGCTCACGACTACTCGGAGAAGTTGCTTGCAATTGACGTCAACATCGAGATCGAGCAGATGCTCGACACCGCTTGGACCCTCTTTGCAAAGTACTTCACTCGCGAGGAGGTTGCAATCAAGGCTGAACTTATCGAAAAGTATTGGAAAGCGTAAAGCGCAATGGCAATCAAGTTTCAATATAACAAGACTTCGCTCGGCGAGCTCGGCAAACAGCTGAAGATGCGCCAGAAGGCTCTTCCGACCATCAAGTCGAAGGAGTCGGCTCTGCGCTCCGAGGTCAAGCGAGCGAAGATCTCTGCCCAGGAGTACCGCGAACTCTTCGACCGTGCGGTTGCGGAGTACGAATATATGGTGGCTCTTTGGGGAGAGTTCGATTGCACGCTGCTCCGTATTGCGGATGTGGAGCTCACGACCCAGAAGATTGCCGGAGTGCGTATTCCGGTGCTGGGCGAGATTCACTTCGAGCAGAAGGCGTATGATGTCTTCTCCTCGCCGCTGTGGTTCGCAGACGGATTGGCGATACTTAAGCGATTGGCCGAGCTCGGCATCCAGCACGAGGTCTACAATCGCCGTGTCGAGCTGTTGGATTACGCTCGTCGCAAAACTACTCAGAAGGTAAACCTCTACGAGAAGGTGCAAATTCCCGGATATGAGGATGCCATACGCAAAATCAAGCGATTTATGGAGGATGAGGAGAATCTCTCGAAGTCCGCACAGAAGATCGTTAAAACCCGTCAACAGCAAGCCGTGGAGGGGCAGATGTTATGATTTCGAAGATGACTAAATACGACTTTGTCCTCTACGCAGGACAGAGCGAGGATTTTATCGAGCACTTGCGCGAACTTGGCTTGGTCGACATCACGACCACCGGCTGGGAGCCGCAGGAGAATGATCGTCAGCTCATCAGCGACATCGAGTCTCGCCTCAAGGCAAAGGAGGCTCTCGAGGCATTCCGCTCGAGCGAGAACTTTATCGAGAGTGCCGGCACCACGACCAATGTCTTCGAGAAGTATACATCGGCATCGCAGAAGATTGCCGAGTTGCGCTCGGAGATTGCCCGCATGACCAAGATTGTGGGCGAGTGGAGCGCTTGGGGCGACTTTGAGGTCGAGACCATCAAGAGTCTTGCTTCGCAGGGTATCACTCTGCGCTTCTTCACCACCCAGAAGAGCACCTTCGATGCCAATGCAGAGGCGTGGAACGAGCAGTTCAACCTCTCGGTTATCAACGAGCAGGGAGGTATGGTCTACTTCGTTGTGGTTGCAGAGCCGAATACGGAAGTTGTCCTCGATGCGATGGAGGCAAAGCTCCCTCAATGCGATGCCCGCAAGGCTGCGGCCGAGGTGGAGGGACTCGAAAAGTCAATTTCGGAGTTCGACACCACCCTCTCGCAGTGCGCAATGTCGGTAGCCGAGATTGAAGCCGAGATTATCGCACTCAAGGAGCGTCTGCAGGGCGTAAAAATCGAGGCTACAGCCACTCACGAGGCAGATGGATTGCTGCTGGTTATGGAGGGCTGGGCCGAGAAGGAGACCTGCGACAAGGTCGATGCACTGCTCGAGGAGTATCCCAACGTGGTCTACATCAAGAGCGACCCGACTCCCGAGGATGATACTCCCGTGAAGCTCAAGAATAATTGGTTTAGCCGCATCTTCGAGATGGTGGGCAATATGTACGCCCTGCCTAAGTACGGCACTATGGACCTCACTCCATTCTTTGCTCCGTTCTATATGCTCTTCTTCGGTATCTGCTTGAACGATGCCGGCTACGGATTGATTCTGTTGCTGCTCGGATTGGGCTTGCTGGCCAAGAGCAAGGAGCCGATGATGAAGCGTGCAGCATGGTTTGCCACGATGTGTTCGGCAGCGACTGTGGCTGTGGGACTCTTCTGTGGCTCGTTCTTCGGTATGAGCCTCAAGGAGTTCTTCCCCGAGATTCCCTTCTTCGACTTCCAGAACAAGTTCTTCTCGTGGGCCCTGGCTATCGGTCTGTTGCAGATTCTCTTCGGTATGGTTTTGAAGATAGTCCTCATCACCAAGACCGTTGGATTTAAGTACGCACTCTCGAGCGTGGGTTGGTTCCTGGTTGTGGCAGGAGCATGCCTGTCGGTGGGTCTTCCGATGCTTAACGAGGCGTGGGTTATCCCCTTCTTCACAGCATCCTCACCCGCATTCTTCGGTGTGCTGGGCTTGGGCGCAGTGCTGATGCTCTTCTTCAACTCTCCGGGCAAGAATCCGTTTGTAAACCTCGGCTCGGGATTGTGGGATACCTATAATAATATAACAGGAATCTTGAGTGACGTGCTCTCATACATTCGACTCTTCGCTATCGGCTTGTCGGGCGGTGTGCTGGCATTGGTATTCAACTCGCTCGCTGCGGGATTTGTTCCCGAGGGAGCCAATATCGTGGTACGCATACTTGTTATGTTGCCCATTCTGCTTATTGGCCACGGTATCAACCTCTTTATGTCAACGATTTCGTCATTCGTTCACCCGATGCGTTTGACCTTCGTAGAGTTTTACAAGAACGCTGGTTTCGAGATGAGCATGCGTGCATTCGAGCCATTGAAAAAAGAACAATACCAAACAAATAACAACAATAACAAAAACTAAATTACAATTATGGAAACAACAGCATTGGTAATGGCTTACGTTGGTGTAGCACTGATGGTAGGTCTTGCAGGTATCGCTTCGGCGATTGGTACTTCGATTGCCGGACAGGCAGCCGTAGGCGCAATGAAGAAGAACAGCGGCGCATTCGGTAGTTATATGATTCTCTCGGCTCTTCCGGGCTCGCAGGGTCTTTACGGTTTCGTTTGCTTCTTCATGGTTCAGGGCTTCCTCGCAAACCCGACTATGTTGCAGGGTGCAGCAGTTCTGGGTGCAGGTCTGTTGGTAGGTTTCGTAAACCTCGCAGCTGCAATCTACCAGGGTAAGGTTTGTGCTAACGGTATCGCAGCAATCGGTAATGGCCACGATGTTATGGGTAAGACCCTCATCCTCGGCGCATTCCCCGAGTTGTACGCAATCTTGACCGTAGCAGCTACGTTCCTTATCTCGAACATCATCGGCTAATCCGAGAGTTGTTCTTCAAAAAGATTGTGGGGGTGACTAAATGATTAGTCACCCCCACAAGTTTGTTGGTAATGATGCCAAAAGTGGCGCTTATTATCTCCCGAGCATCTTCTCGACCCTATCGACAATCATCTGAGGCGAGATTGCGTGAATGCAGCGGTAATCACCATATTTACACTTGGTGTTGCCGTATGTCGAGCAGGGGCGACACTTTATCTCCTCCTGCAGAACACCCTCGGGAGAGCAACCATATCCAAGAAATCCCAATTCGGGATGAGTAGCGCCCCACACCGAAACTACGGGCGTAGCGACAAGTGACGAGAGGTGCATAACGAGCGAATCCATCGAGACCACGCAGTCCAAATTCGAAATCAGATTCATCTCCTCGCCCAGCCCCTTAACCTTGCCGTTCACTGCCGTCACGTTGGGATAAGCACTCTCCATCGCCATAGCAAATTGAGCCTCCTTGCCACCTCCGCTATGGATAAATATGCGGTCATACTTCGCTGCCAACAGCTTGACAACCTCCTCGCGCAAACCCTCGGGATAGGTCTTACCCTGATGTGCCGAGAAGGGGGCAAATCCGACCCAGGTACCACTCTTCTCGCCCATAGGGTTTGGTCGAGACTGCTTAACGGCGGGCTTTGGGTCGGGGAAGTCGAAGCCCAGACGGCGGAACACATCGCAATAACGCACCACCGTATGCTTCAACGGCACTGCATTCGAGTTGCAATATCCCACACGGAACCACTTTTCGACACGTCCCTTGTGAATTCTGGCAGTACGCAATCCGTGCAGCCACAACCACATACGGACAAACATCGTGCGCCAAACTCCATGCGTATCGGCAAAGGCATCAATGCCGAGCGTGCGCATCTTGCGCGAGAGGTCGCGGATATTCTTCCAGCCGTCATACTCACTCTTCTCGACCGGCAAAAAGCCTACGTCGAGCCCCTCAAAGAAAGGCTCGAAGAGTTTTCGCGTAGCGACTGTAATTTTAACGTCAGGATATACCTCTCTGAGGGCACGGATGGCGTGTGGCAACATCGCCACATCACCCATCGCCGAGAGGCGAACTACGAGTATATGTTTCGGAACGCTCCTATTGTTTATTGCCATACAGAACCGGATTCAACGACGGATCGTTATACATCTTCATCTGCTTGTAGGTCTTCATATATTTACGGCCGGCCTCGATATCCTCGATAAGTTCCTCGATTGCGGTCGAGAGGTCTTTCTGCTGCTCGAGCAGTGTGTTGAGCTTCTTTTGGCAAGCATCGCGATGCGACTGCTCGACATCGGTACGCAACACCTCCTGGCGCATGTGGTAAATCTTCAACTCGAGAATCGAGAGGCGATCGATAGCCCAAGCGGGAGTCTCGGTATTGATTTTAGCATCTGCCAAAGGCTTGATATCCTTATACTTATCGAGCAGATAAGAGTCGATATACTCAACCATATCGGTACGCACCTGATTCGAAGCATCGATACGGCGCTTGATTTTCAGAGCCTCTACGGGGTCGATGTTGGGGTCACGGATAATATCTTCGAGGTGCCACTGCACGGCATCCACCCAATTCTTCTTGTATAAAAGATAGTCAAGCGAACCTTCGGTAAATGGATTCTCCTCGGGATGGTCCACATTATCGTAGCGGTGATAATCCTCCACCGAGCGATTGAAAATTTGCATTGCGTTGTTCGTAAACATACTCTCTTGTTATTTTATGTTGTTAATTTCGGCAGAAAAACATATCTTTGCCTTCAACTAACTACAAAGATAATGATTATTTTGAGAAAAACAATACTTTCCTCACTTTTCTTGGTGATATTACCCCTTTTCGCCAATGCTCAAACGCAATTAACTCGCGAGGAGTATGTCGAAAAATACAAACATATTGCCATAGCCCACATGGAGCACTACGGCATCCCGGCGAGTATCACCATGGCACAGGGAATACTCGAGTCCAATAGCGGTAACAGCCACCTTTCACTCACCTCGAACAACCACTTCGGCATCAAGTGCAAGAAGAATTGGACAGGCGAGAAGGTCTACCACGATGACGATGAGAAGGGCGAATGTTTCCGCAAATACCCCTCGGTGGAGGAGTCCTATCGCGACCACGCCGAGTTTTTGGACAAGTCGCCCCGCTACGACTCGCTCTTTGTCTACTCCTCAACGGACTATCGCAGCTGGGCTCGAGGCCTGAAGGCTGCGGGCTACGCCACAGCACCCGACTATGCCGAGCGACTGGTACGCATCATCGAGGAGAATAAGCTCTACCTGCTCGACCGCGAGGAGGGGCAGAAGCTCTATGCCGAGGCTCACGGAGCCGAACCCACAATCGAGGCCGAGATGCCCGCTATGGGTCGAGAGGATGGAGTCAATCCCAACGCCTATCGCGTAACGATAAATGCCCACCGAGGCTATAATGTCTATCGTACCAACAACGTCTGCTACATCCTGGCAAAGGAGGGCGACCTATATGAGCATATTGCATCCCTGTTCGCCATCTCGGCAAAGGTGCTGCGCCGCTATAACGATGTAGCCCCCGAGGCTCAACCCTCAAAGGGCGACATCATCTTCATCGAGCGTAAGCGCAAGGCTTGGGAGGGCAATGTACTAATGCACACAGTACGCCACGATGAGACGCTGTACGACATCGCGCAGGCATACGGCATCCGCCTGCGCTCGCTCGCCCGCATTAACCGATTGGGAGTCGAGGCACAACTCTCGAACGGGCAGACAATCAAAGTAAGATAACAACCAAAACTGAAAGATATGGCTACTCAATCACTCCGTGAACGCATCCTCTCGACCATTGTCGAGAAGTCGTCACTCAAGCAGAAGGTCTTCGACAACACCTTCACCACCCTTAACGAACTCAAGGATACACTCTTCGAGATGGCATCGGAGATGGACGATGCACTCGAGGGCAAACTCGACCGCCGTGTGCGCTTGGAGTATCGCGATCGTGGCAAGTATGAGGCGCAACTCCAAATCGCAAACGACATTCTGATTTTCCAGATGCACACCGATGTATTCGAGTTCGACAACAACCATATCATTTGGCAAAACCCTTACGTTCAGGCCGATAAGACCAATTCGTATTGTGGTATCATCAACATCTACAACTTCCTTTCGGAGTCGTTCAAGCAGAACCGCAATCAGGATGGAGGTTATCTGATTGGTCGCATCTTCATCAATCGCGAACGTATGTTCTTCGTTGAGGGCAAGCGTCAAACGCTGGTGCGTGCCATGAGCTTCGGCAAGAGCGAGATCAACCGCGAGTCGCTGATTTCGATACTGGAGTCGGCAATCAACTACGCTATCAACTTCGACCTGCTCGTACCGCCCTACGAGAGCAACAAGCACGTTACGGTCGACCAGTTCAATACCAAGATGGATAACTCAAAGTTTGTGACCGACAAGCGTACCGGCTTCGACTTCAACGTAGACGATATTTAGCACGATATGAAATTAAAACTCTATATTCTTTCGGCAGCCGCACTACTCTGTACGGCTGTCGCTACATTTGGTCAGGGCGATTACGCCTCAATTTTGCAGTTGCGCCGTGCCAACGGCTCGATTTCGGGTTTGCGCTCCATGGCCGATGGCGAGCACTACACCTTCCGTGCAGGGCAGAACATCGCCCGCCGTAGTTATGCCGACCGCTCCCAGAGTCAGATTTTGCTCGAGGTTCCCTTCGAGTGGCTGGACTACACACTTTCGCCCGATGAGCGTACACTGCTCGTAGCAGCATCCAAGGGGTCGCAGACCATCTACCGCCACTCCTTCACCGCCGACTATTGGCTCTCGAAGGTAGGTGGCTCGCCCGAGAAGATACTCTCGGCAGTGCGCGATGTAACCTTCACCCCCGATGGCAAGGCGTTGGTCTACGCCAAGGAGAACAATCTCTACATCTACGACATCGCCTCGGGACAATCCACCGCAATCACTTCGGATGGCCGCTGGAACGAGATTATCAACGGCACGACCGATTGGGTCTACGAGGAGGAGTTTGGCTTCACTCAAGCCTATGCCATCTCGCCTGATAGTCGCCAGGTAGCATACTTGCGCTTTGACGAGAGTCGAGTGCCCATCTTCGAGATGATGCGCTACGATGGCTCGCTCTACAACAAGGCCTTCTCGTTCAAATACCCCAAGGCGGGCGACTGCAATTCGGTGGTCGAGTTGTGGGTCTACGACCGCACGAGCGGTGCAAAGCGTAAGGTCGACACCGGTGCCGAGCGTGACCAATATATCTCGCACCTGGGGTGGACTCCGGCAGGCGAACTCTTCTTCTTCCGCGTCAATCGCCGCCAAAACCACTTCGAGATTATCACCGACCGCAACGGCTCGCAGCGCACAGTCTACGATGAGCAGGCTCCGCAATATGTCGAGCGCAAGAGTGCCTCTGACGTGCTCTTTATCGATGCCGACCGCTTTGTGGTGCGCGAGGAGAGCTCGACTGGATATATGCACCTCTACCTCCACTCGCTCACTCGTGGTCGCATCTGCGCCCTCACCTCGGGCAAGTGGGAGGTTACGCACATCGTAGGTGCCGACACTCGCAACGTGTGGTACCTCTCGACCGAGCGTTCGCCATTGCAGCGCGACCTCTGCCGAGTGGCTCTCAACGGCAAGAAACGCATACGCCTGACCCAAGAGGCCGGCTACTACACCATTGCACCGAGCCGAGGGATGAAGTACTACATCTCGACCTACTCGAACGCCTCGACACCCAACATCGTGACCGTGCATCGTGGCGATGGTGCCAAGGTCGAGACCCTTGTGGATAGCCGCAAGGCTGTGGCCGAACTCGGCAAACGCCCCACCAAGGAGTTCTTCACCTTCACCACCGAACGAGGCGATACGCTCAATGCCTATATGGTGCGCCCGCTCGACTTCGACCCCTCGAAGCGCTACCCCGTGCTACTCACGCAGTACTCGGGCCCGGGCTCACAGTCGGTGTCCGACCGCTGGGGAGTTGATTGGGAGGATGCTGTTGTTCCGCACGGATATATCGTAGTCTGCACCGATGGCCGAGGTACGGGCTATCGCGGTGAGGCGTTCAAGAAGGCAACCTACGGCCGTTTAGGCGCACTCGAGGTCGAGGACCAGATTTCGTTGGCAAAGTATATGTCCCGCCAGAAGTATGTCGATGCTGACCGCGTCGGTATTTATGGCTGGTCGTATGGCGGATTTATGGCTCTGGGATGTGCACTGCGTGGCGAGGGGCTCTTTAAGATGGCGATTGCCGTTGCACCCGTGACAACGTGGCGCTACTACGACACCATCTACACCGAAATCTACAACGGCCTACCGCAGGATAACCCCTCGGGTTATGACGATAACTCGCCCATCAATTTTGCCGACAAACTCCACAACCGCACCCGTCTGCTCATTATGCACGGCACGGCTGACGATAATGTCCATCTGCAAAATACTATCGAGATGACCCGCGCACTCAACCGCGCCGGCAAGCAGTACGATATGATGATATACCCCGACCAAAATCACTCGATGCGCCCCAATGACACATCAAATATCCGCCAGAAGATGGTCGAGTACACGTTGCAAAATCTCTAACGTAACCGATTGTGTATCAACAAAAGAGGTTATCCAATGGACAACCTCTTTTGTTGATGTTATATAACTATTTCTACTATTTGAAGATATCATTCAATACCACAGCCAGACGCACCGAAGCCTTCGCCAAGCAACGCTCGTGTATCAACTCCCAATTGTAAGAGGTCGCATTATCGAGCACCTGGTCGGGCTTAATATACTCAATCAACGGGCGAGCCTCACGACCCATCTCCTCGACCCAGGTACGGGGCGTGCCGTGCATATACTCCTCGAACTTATCGCCTTGACACATCCTAATCTCGCGAGCAAACATCTCGGACGAGAAGATTCCGTGGATATCGAAATACCACTTGCTCCAGAGTTTGTCCCAAGTCATCTTCTGGCACTTCTCCTTTTTCATACTCTTGCCATCCGAGCGATAGAAGGTAAAGTTATCGGAGTAGGGAATATCCTCAAAGCTGATACAAGCGACACAATGCAGGTCGCCCACCAAGTGAATTACCGTGCGCAGTGCTGCCACCACCAGCGAATCGCTATGGTCGGCACGGTGGCGCAAAATCTCGATATTACGCTCCAACTGAACAATGCCATCCTTCTCGGATTGGGTCGATGAGCGCCCCTCCTTGTCGATTTGTGTATTGTGCCAATGGTTGGTATAAGCCGTAGCCTCCTGCGTTCTCAAGCCATCGAGCCAGTTTGAGTTGCTACGCATATCTCCACCGAGAATCTTCTCGACAGCACGCTTTGTTTGGGGAGTCAGCCGCTCAGTGGCCAAAATCGAGATAACTTCGTGCCCGCGCTTGCCCCACGCCCACGCATCAGCAACCGAGAGCATAAAGACCAGACACACAGCGTATTTAATCACATTTTTCATAATCAGTTCCTCCTATTCTTTGAAAATCTCGTTCAACACATAAGCCAGACGATACGCACCGCGCAACATCTGAAGCTCGCAAATCTCAACCGCCCGTTTGCGATCTTGCTCGGGAAGAGCAGTATACTCGGCATCGTGGGGAATCAACTTATAGACCTCACGCATCTCCGCACCATTCACGCGCTCCCAAGCATCAGCCGTGCCCTTGACAATTTTTGCGATTTGCCTACGGGTCATAGTGTCGATATTGCGGTGGAAATCCTCGCAAGTCCACCCCTTATGCAGATATGACGGCGAGGCATCCCAGAACTTGTGAAATCCGGTCTTCTTACCACTGCAATAGATGTTGTAGTCCTTGTATGCCGGTTGGTCGGGATAACTCGTATGCGAAGGGCAATGCATATCTCCCACCATATGAATCAACAACTTAAGGTTAACCACAATGGTCGAATCGTCTAACGAGCGCCAATCCTTCATCTCCTTGCGGATACGCTCGATTTGAACATAAGCCGCACGGCCGCCATTCTCGAGCAGATTGTTATGGGCATCAACCTTCGAGGTGTGCCAGTAGTGAATCTCCTTGTAGGGATCGGTAAATCGCCAGTGGTCCTGCCACGAGGCGTAGTATGCCAACGAATGTCGAAGGTAGTGGTGGCACTTTTCGCGAGCTTGGGGTGTAAGGTGTTGCTCAGCCATGTAGGCTATGGCACTATGTCCATCGCGACCCCACGCCTGCACCTCGAGTGTTGCTACAACGACCGCTACCGCAATCGCAAGCGTCATAAGTAATTTTCTTCTCATGTTATTGTAGTTTGGTTGTTTCAATTCGTCAACTCGGGGCTAAAATTCCGCCCCTTCCATCAACAAAGTTATACAATAATTTTGAAATCTGCATTTCGAATTTTGAATTTGTTCTTATCTTTGCAATATAAACCTATTGAAGAGTATGAAAATCACCATCGTTGGGACCGGATATGTGGGTCTTGTTTCGGGTGCCTGTTTCGCAGAGATGGGCATCGAGGTTGTGTGTGTCGATATCGACAACACCAAAGTCGAGCAGTTGCGCCAGGGCTTGATACCCATCTACGAGCCGGGCTTAGCAGAGCTTGTCACCCGCAACAGCAGTGCCGGACGCCTACACTTCTCGACCAATCTGGCCGAGGCGTTGCACCAAACCGAGGCGGTATTCATCGCAGTAGGCACACCCGAAGGCGAGGACGGCTCGGCTGACCTGAGTCACGTTTTGGATGTGGCTCACGCCATTGGTCGTGCGCTCGACCACTACACGGTCGTAGTTATCAAGAGCACCGTACCGGTCGGCACTTCGCAACGTGTGCGCGAGGTTATTGCCTCAGAGTTGGAGCATCGAGGCGCAGCGGTGGAGTTCGATATGGCCTCCAATCCCGAATTTTTGAAGGAGGGAGCTGCCATCAAGGACTTTATGACCCCCGACCGCGTGGTTGTCGGCACCGAGAGCGGCAAGGCTCGCCAACTTATGGAGCAACTCTATCTGCCATTCATGCTCAACAACTATCGCATAATCTTCACCGATATCCCCTCGGCCGAGATGATTAAATATGCCGCCAACTCGATGCTCGCCACACGCATCTCCTTTATGAACGACATCGCCAACCTCTGCGAGTTGGTCGGTGCGGATGTCAATATGGTGCGCAAGGGTATCGGCACCGATAGCCGCATAGGCTCGAAGTTCCTCTACCCTGGATGCGGCTATGGAGGCTCTTGCTTCCCGAAGGATATCAAAGCCTTGATTCACACTGCCGAACAGCACGGCTACTCGATGGAGATTCTCAAGGCTGTGGAGCGTGTCAACGAGCGACAGAAGGAGGTCCTCTTCCGCAAGTTGTCAAACTACTTCGAGGGCGACCTACAAGGCAAGATTATAGCCATTTGGGGCTTGGCGTTCAAACCCGAGACGGACGACCTGCGCGAAGCACCCTCGCTGGTACTCATCGAGAAGCTGCTCGAGGCGGGGTGCAAGGTCCAAGTCTACGACCCTGCGGCTATGACCGCCGCAGAGCGACTCTTCGGGCAGAAGATTACCTACTGCGACACGATGTACCAGGCCACAGAGGGTGCCGATGCTATGATGCTGCTCACCGAGTGGAAGCAGTTCCGCCTCCCCTCGTGGGCAACCCTCGCCGAGAAGATGCACCACAGAGTGATTATCGATGGTCGCAATATCTACAATGCCGACGACCTCGAGGCTTCGGGTTTCACCTATCTGCACATTTAGAGATCTGCATTCCAAGGGGGTGGGTAAAATTTCATAACCACACTCCGCAAAACTTCGCTTGCTATGGATATTGTTGAGTTTCGAGAATACGTTCTCTCGCTCCCCGATGTCGAGGAGACGCTGCCGTTCGATGATTCGACTTTGGTTTATAAGGTCGGAGGGCGTATGTTTGCGATGCTGATGCTCGAGCGGCCCGACCACTTTGTCGTTAAGTGCGACCCCGAGCGGGCGATAATTCTTCGTGACCGCTATCCCCAAATCACGGCTGCGTGGCATATGAACAAACGCCACTGGAACGATGTCCGTTTCGAGGGCAGACTCTCCGAAGAGGCCCTACGCCAAGAGATACGTCACTCCTATATGCTTGTCGTTCGACTGAATGTCACCCCCAAGGCTCTTCGCGAGCAGATACTATTCGATATAGCCATCGAGGGAGTTGTGGATGATGCCGACCGCTTCGATTGATGCACGAGCAGCGATAACCACCACTTCTATTTGATATAGTCACGAACTGCGGCAGCGACACGTTCGCCATCGAGCGCAGCCGAGATAATGCCTCCGGCATATCCGGCACCCTCACCCGCAGGGAAAAGACCCTCAACCTGCTCGTGCATCAATGTTTCGGGATGACGAGGGATGCGCACAGGGGTCGAAGTGCGTGATTCGACACCCACAACCACCGCATCGTTGGTCATAAATCCGTGCAACCTGCGACCAAAAGTCGCAATACCCGAGCGCAGAGCCTGCGACATAAATGTCGGCATCCACTCCTTGAAGTGCGATGGCACAACTCCTGGGATATACGAAACTTTGGGTAGCGTTTTACTCTCCCTACCGCTCACAAAGTCGGCCACACGCTGAGCCGGTGCCACCTGACGTTCGCCACCAAATCGGCGAGCCGCCTGCTCGACCTCACGGCGGAATGCCAAACCTGCCAATTCGCCATACTCCCGACGCAGATATTCGAAATCCGAGAGGCGCACCTCCGTAACCAGTCCCGAGTTGGCATAGGGCGAATTGCGCTCGCTGGGCGACATACCGTTCACCACCGCTTGCGAGGGGTCAGTCATCGCCGGCACCATAAATCCGCCCGGGCACATACAGAACGAGTAGACACCACGACCATTCTCCTGTGACACAAGCGAATAGGATGCTGACGGAAGGTACTCCATCTCCGGAGAGTTATTGTATTGAATCGAATTTATCAATGCTTGCGGATGCTCGATACGCACTCCCATCGCAAAGGGTTTAGCCTCGAGCCTTACACCTGCATCGTGCAGCATAAAGTAGATGTCGTCTGCCGAGTGACCCGTAGCCACCACCACCGCTGCAGCCTCAATCAGTGTATCGCCACAACGCACACCCTTCACCACACCGTCACGCACCACAAACTCGGTCACACGGTGTTCGAAGAGCACCTCACCACCGGCCTCACGGATGGTTTGACAGATAGACGAGATTATTCTCGGCAACTTATCGGAGCCGATATGGGGGTGAGCCTCATAGAGAATTTCGGGCGAAGCTCCGTGAAACACAAGGGTTTGCAGAGCCTTATTATAGTCGCCACGCTTCTTGCTGCGAGTGAAGAGTTTACCATCCGAGAAGGTACCCGCACCACCCTCACCAAAGGCGTAGTTCGAATCGGGATTTATCTCGCCATTACGGTTAATCTGTGCCACATCCATCTTGCGAGGCAACACCTCCTTGCCTCGCTCGAGCATTATCGGGCGCAGACCGAGCTCTATCAACCTCAACGATGCGAACAATCCTGCAGGGCCCGAGCCGATAACCACCACTTCGGGCTTCCCCACCACCGAGGGGTAATCGAAGTGCACCGGAGCCGGTTGGGGCTCATTGTCGACATATATTTCGAGCGTAAGGTTTACCTTCGGACGGCCACGGCGGGCATCTATCGAGCGCTTAACCACACGCACCAGAGCTACATTGCGGTCGCTGACACCCAATTGACGAGCAGCCAACGAAGTGTAGGTTACCTTGTCTGCAGCCTGCTTCGGCGAGAGTGTCAGGGTTAATGTTTTGGGCATAACTTTATCGGCATAAGTAGATAACGAGCACCATTGCTCATCTCTTCACGGCAACAAAGATACAAAGTTTTTTCGTTCCCACCCAAATTGTCGGCCACCAAGCGATAACCGCAGCACCCAAAAACTCCCCAGTCACCCCATCATACCACAAGGGCGTGCCCAAAATTTGGACACGCCCTCATTAGTCAACAGTTATATATGGCAGCCTCTAAGTTCTGCCCCCATCCGACAATTAGTCGAGATAGTAGTGCGATGCAATCTCCTGGAACGCAGCCACCTGCTCGTCAATCCACTGCTGGTCTTTGCCCAGCTCGGCAGCCATAACTGCCGCAACCTTGGGAGCTACAGCCGAAGCCTCGCGAGCATCCACATAGAGCATACGGACACGGCGAGCCAAAACATCATCCACGTTGCGAGCCATCTCCTCGCGCACTGCCCATACAACCTCGGCTACGGTATAGTCGAACTTCTCCGAGAGTTTCTCGCCAAATGCGATATTCTCCTTCGCCAAGGCGAGGATTGCCTCCTGATCGCTACCGTAAACGTACATGTGGTCATCGAGGTTGGGATTCGGGCGCCAGCCGTGAACCTTGTAGTTGTAGGTCTGACACTTAGCCTTGGGTAACAGGCCCAAAGAGATAGCCTTGTCGATAGTATCCTCTGCCATACGGCGGTGAGTAGTCCACTTACCACCTGTGATGGTAATCAGGTTGTTATCCGACACCAACACCTTGTGGCTACGCGAAATCTCCTTGGTGCTCTTACCCTCCTTCTTGGGCGCTGCCAACGGACGCTGACCTGCGAACACCGAGAGGATATCCTTGCGGGTCGGTGCGGGATTCATATAGAGAGCTGCGGTGTTGAGGATGAAGTCAATCTCCTCCTCGAGGGGACGCGGCTCCATCTCGGCAGTCTCGCGAACGATGTCGGTGGTACCTACGACCACTCTGCCGTGCCAAGGCACTGCGAAGAGTACACGACCATCCGAAGTCTTGGGAACCATGATAGCATAGTCGCTCTGCAAGAACTTCATATCCAACACGATGTGAACACCCTGGCTCGGCACAACCATCTTGGTATGGCTATCCGAATCCATCTTCATAATATCGTCAACGAAGCAACCTGCTGCATTGATAACAGCCTTTGCCTTCACCGAGTACTCCTTGCCACTCTCGTTGTCGACAACAACTACACCGGCAGCCTTGCCCTGCTCGTCGTGCAACATCGACTTAACGGTCATCTGGTTGATGGGGCAACCACCATGCTCAACGGTAGTCTGTGCGAGGTTGATAGCCAAACGAGCATCATCAAACTGACCATCGCGGTAGATAACGCCACCCTTCAGACCATCGTGGTTGATTTTGGGCAGATACTTCTTAACACGACCCTTCGGAATGAAGTACGAACGACCCAAACCAAGACCTCCCCACGAAAGCATATCATAAACTGTCAGACCACAAGTGTAGAGGAAGTTGTCAAACCACGAGTAGTTCGAGATGAGGAACGACTGATTCTTCACCAAGTGGGGAGCGTTGCGGCGCAGACGACCGCGCTCATGCAGAGCCTCACGCACCAGAGCGACATCACCCTTTTGGAGGTAGCGCACGCCACCGTGTACGAGTTTTGTACTACGGCTTGATGTACACTTTGCAAAGTCATTCTGCTCAAAGAGAGCCACACTAAAGCCACGCATTGCAGCATCCACAGCACATCCAAGACCGGTTGCACCGCCACCGACAATGACAACGTCCCAAACCTTGTCCGCATCGGCAATTTGTTCGATTAAGAGATCTCGTTTCATAGAATTTGAAGTATATAATTTATTGTTAATCTGACAGAGCAAAGTGCGGCAACTTCCTAAATTGCCAAAATTCATCGCAAATTTAGCCTTTTTATTATTTTTTTCAAAACTTTTCTCACTGATTTTATTCAACAAAATAGAGTTTAACCCACATCAAATTAAATCGCTTACCACAATTACCACCCCGAGAGTCGACCACCGACAGCTATTCACCATTAAACGGTCGATTTTTGTTGAAAAAATTGGAATAAAATCTCTTTGCCGACTTTTTTTTGTAAAAAAAAGAACGTATTTTTGTAACGATTTTCTCGGGACTATTTCCCGGAGATTGTAACCTAAACTTTGTGCAGAGATGTATTTTGCAAATCACATAGTATCGGTCGGTCATCTGCCTTCACAGGTGCAGTGTGGTTTGTCGGGCTTGTCGGGTTTGCGCCGCAAAATGCGCCAACATCATCAGCGCCAGAGTTTAACGTAAATACAGAGCCGCTGCGACACAATGTGTCGTGGCGGCTCTCGGTTTGAAATAAGAGCAAAACAGATAAATTAAAACACATTTTTATGACTTTCAAAGTTGGTATTATTATGGGTTCGGCGAGCGACCTCGAGGTGATGTCGGGAGCCATGAAGACATTGGAGCAGTTCGGTATCGAGTACGAAAAGCGCGTAATCAGCGCACATCGCGCACCTGATGCACTCGCCGAGTGGACAAAGGGTGCTCGAGAGCGTGGCTTGAGCGTAATCATCGCAGGCGCAGGTGGTGCAGCGCACCTTCCGGGTGTGATTGCAGCGATGACCACCCTCCCCGTTATCGGTGTTCCGGTGCGTTCGAAGGCGTTGGGCGGATTGGATTCGCTCCTCTCGATTGTGCAGATGCCCGGAGGTATTCCGGTAGCCACGATGGCTATTGACGGCTCGAAGAATGCAGCGCTCTATGCAGTGGCAATGCTTGCTCTGCACGATGAGGAGCTTGCTGCCAAGCTCGAGGAGTTCCGTGCGCAGCAGACCGAGGCAGTTTTGAAGGTCGAGATCTAATCTCGGTAGAGATAAAGCAGAAATAAAGAAAAGAATCGAAATATGAACAACTACCGTATTTTTGTCGAAAAACGCCCATTGTATCGTGTCGAGGCGGAGAGTATGCGCCACGAGTTGAACGAGCATCTGGGTCTTGCAATGGGCGAGTTGCGCCTGTTGAATGTCTATGATTTGTTTGGTTTCACGCCCGAGTTGCTCGAGCAGAGCCGCTACCGTGTCTTTGGTGAGGTTGTCACCGACACCGTGAGCGACGAGTGCGACTTGGAGGGCAAGCGTTACCTCGCTGTGGAGTACCTGCCCGGTCAGTTCGACCAGCGTGCAGCCTCGGCTGAGGAGTGTGTGCGCCTGATCGAGCCCACTGCCGACATCCGCATCCGCAGTGCTCGTCTGCTCATCTTCGATTCGACCGTTTCGGAGGCAGACTTGGAGCGCATCAGCCACTATGTAATCAACAAGGTCGACTCTCGCGAGAAGAATCTCGGCCAGTTGGGGCTTATGGAGAATCCTCCCGTGAAGGCTGTGCCGGTGCTCGAGGGCTTTACCTCGATGGAGGAGAGCAAGGCCGAGGAGTATTGCCGCCAGATGGGTCTTGCGATGAATGGCGACGACCTGCGTGAGGTTATCCGCTACTTCCGCGAGGAGGGCCGCGATCCTTACGAGACCGAGTTGCGTATTTTGGACACCTATTGGAGCGACCACTGCCGCCACACAACCTTTACCACCGTATTGGACGACATCGAGGTTGAGGAGTCTTTCGTCAAGGAGGAGATTGAATCCTCGTTGGCTCTCTATCTGAAGATGCGCCGTGACCTTGGTCGCGAGCACAAGAGCATCTGCCTGATGGATTTGGCAACTATCGGTGCCCGCTATCTGCGCAAGAACGGCTTCCTCGATGATCTCGAGGTGAGCGAGGAGAATAACGCTTGCAGCGTATTTATTACAATCGATGTTGACGGTGAGCCCGAGAAGTGGCTCTTGCAGTTCAAGAACGAAACCCATAACCACCCCACCGAGATTGAGCCCTTCGGAGGTGCTTCGACCTGTTTGGGTGGTGCAATCCGTGACCCGCTGTCGGGCCGTAGCTACGTCTACCAGGCTATGCGTGTGACGGGTGCCGGCGACATCTATAAGCCCGTGAACGAGACCCTCGAGGGTAAACTTCCGCAGCGAGTTATCAGTACGAAGGCCGCTTCGGGCTACTCGAGCTATGGTAACCAGATAGGTCTTGCGACCACTCACGTTCGTGAGATTTTCCACGATGGCTACACCGCCAAGCGTTTGGAGGTGGGTGCCGTTGTCGGAGCCGTTAAGGCCGACAATGTACGCCGTGAGCGCCCTGCGGCAGGCGATGTAGTTCTGTTGCTGGGAGGTCGCACCGGTCGTGACGGTATCGGTGGAGCAACCGGTTCGTCAAAGGAGCACACCGCCACCTCGCTCGAGGAGTGTGGTAGCGAGGTGCAGAAGGGTAATGCACCCGAGGAGCGCAAGCTTTCGCGCCTGTTCCGCCGCCCCGAGGTTACACGCCTTATCAAGAAGTCGAACGACTTTGGTGCCGGTGGTGTCAGTGTGGCTATCGGCGAGTTGGCAGATGGTCTGGATATCTTCCTTGACAGAGTTCCTACGAAGTATAGCGGTCTTAACTCGACCGAGCTTGCAATCAGCGAGTCGCAGGAGCGTATGTCGGTGGTTATCGAGCCGAAGGATGTCGAGGAGTTCAAGAAGTATTGCGCCGAGGAGAATGTCGAGGTTACACACGTTGCCAACGTGACCGATACGGCTCGTATGCGTATGTTCAACAAGGGCGAGAAGATTGTCGATATGGCTCGTAGCTTTATCGATAGCGCCGGTGCACCTCACTATGCAAAGGCAACTATCGCCTCAGTCGAGGAGTGCAATCCCTTCGAGCGCAAGTTGGAGGGTGCAACCCTGACCGAGAAGATGGTAGCAAACCTTTCGGATAGGAATGTGATTTCGCAGCGAGGTCTTATCGAGATGTTCGACTCGACCATCGGTGCTTCGACCGTGCTGATGCCCTTCGGAGGTCGCACACAGGATACCGAGACTCAGGTTTCGGTGCAGAAGATTCCCGTAGGCAAGGGTTACACCGATGCTGCCAGCATTATGGCATTCGGCTACAACCCCTTCATTGCCGAGTGGAGCCCCTACCACGGTGCAGCATACTCGGTTATCGAGGCTGTAACAAAGGTTGTGGCTGCGGGTGCCGCATTCGACAATATGCGCTTCTCGTACCAGGAGTATTTCGAGCGTATGACTGCCGACCGCACAACGTGGGGTAAGCCGCTGGCATCGCTGCTCGGTGCGCTCAAGATGCAGGAGGAGTTGAAACTCGCCTCGATTGGCGGTAAGGATTCGATGAGCGGAACTTTCGGCGAACTGAATGTGCCGCCTATGTTGATGGCCTTCGGTATTACTACCGTTGATGCCAATAATGTCATCAGCCCCGAGTTCAAGAAGGCAGGTAATTATATATATATAGTAAAGCACAATCCGCTCGAGAGCCTTATGCCCGACACCGAGCAGTTGAAGGAGAACTACGGCTTTGTAACCAAGGCTATCGCCGAGGGCGATATTGTTTCGGGTTACGCAGTGGGCTTCGGAGGTGTTGCCGAGGCGTTGGCAAAGATGTCGTTCGGTAACCGCATCGGTGCCGAGTGCCAGATGGAGGAGTCTATGCTCTTCGATTACGCCTACGGCTCGATTGTGGTCGAGAGTGTTAAGCCGCTCGAGTTCGAGCATGCAATTTTGCTGGGTCGCACCTGCCAGGAGCCGACCCTCACCATCAATGGCGAGAAGATGTGCCTCGAGATGTTGCGCAAGGCGAACACCGAGCGCTTTACTTCGGTATATCCCGACAAGGGCAACAACAATGCCCCAATGGCAGAGTATGCTTCCGAGGCTGTGCGTATGGCCAAGTGGGAGGGTGAGCCTGTGGAGCACCCAGTGGCATATCTGCCCGTATTCCCCGGCACGAACTGCGACTACGATACGGCTCGTGCATTCCGCAAGGCGGGTGCCCATATTACCACAAGTGTATTCCGCAACCTCACTTCGAATGACATTTCGGAGTCGATTGCCGAGATGAAACAATATATTGATAATTGCCACATCTTCGTCTTGAGTGGAGGTTTCTCGGCAGGTGATGAGCCCGATGGAAGTGGTAAGTTTATCTGCTCGGTATTGGGTCACAAGGATATCACCGAGGCTATCCACGCTCTGCTCGACAGAGGTGGTCTGGTGCTGGGTATCTGCAACGGCTTCCAGGCGTTGGTTAAGTCGGGTCTGTTGCCCTACGGCCGCTTGGGAATGGTTACCGCAGAGTCGCCCACGCTGTTCCGCAACGATGTGAACCGCCACATCTCGCAGATTGTGACCACTCGCGTTGAGGCTGTCACTTCGCCTTGGCTCAAGGGCTTCGAGGCGGGCGATCTGCACTCTATCGCAGTGAGCCACGGTGAGGGTAAGTTTATGGTTAGTGCCGAGCTCGCCGAGCAGCTCTTCCGCAATGGTCAGGTGGCATTCCGCTACTGCGATGCGGAGGGTCAGCCCACAGCAGAGGCTCCCTATAACCCCAACGGCTCGTTCTACGCAATCGAGGGTATCACCGACCCGACAGGTCGCATCCTCGGTAAGATGGGTCACACCGAGCGTTATGAGGAGAATTTGATGAAGAACATCGCCGGAGAGAAGGTGCAGAACCTCTTTGCAAATGCAGTACGCTACTTCCGCGGAGAGTAATAGAGTAGGTTAGTTAAAATTTATACAAAATGAGTGTTTTAGGTGTTTATGGAGTAAGTCGAGCTGCGTCACTCATCTACTACGGATTGCACACGATGCAACACCGTGGTCAGGAGGGATGCGGCATTGTGAGTGTCGATGCGGAGGGCAAGATGCACCGCCATCGCGGCAAGGGACTGGTTTCGGAGGTCTTCAACGAGTCGAAGATGTCGGAGTTGAGCGGAAGTATGGCTATAGGCCACGTTCTCTACACCGGAGCGGCGAGCCGCAGTATCGACAATATCCAACCTTTGTTTTTCCACCATGGCTCGGGTGATTTCGCAGTGGCCAATAACGGAAATATCGTCAATGCCAAGCAGTTGCGCGATGCGCTCGAGAGCAAGGGCTCGCTCTTCCACTCGATGACCGACAGCGAATTGCTGGCGCACCTCATCAAGAAGGAGAGTTCGGAAGAGCCGCGTATCAACTCGATAATTTCGGCTCTGAATATGCTCGAGGGAGCCTTTGCGTTCCTGATTATGACCAAGAACAGAATCTACGCTTGTCGCGACAGGTATGGCTTGCACCCCCTCTCGATTGGTCGATTGGGCGAGGGCTACGTTGTGGCGAGCGAGAGTTGTGCATTCGACACGATGGGTGCCGAGTTCTTGCGTGATATCGAGCCGGGCGAGATTGTGACCATCGACCACAAGGGTCTGCGCTCGTCGTTCTACACCGAGCAGACCTTCCGCAAGATGTGCGCTATGGAGTATATCTACTTTGCTCGCCCCGATAGCGATATCGAGGGTTGCAACGTGCACGCCTATCGCAAGGAGTCGGGTCGCAGACTCTACAAGGAGTCGCCCGTTGAGGCCGATATCGTTATCGGAGTGCCCGATTCGAGCCTCTCGGCAGCGCAGGGTTATAGCGAGGCGAGTGGTCTTCCGTGCGAGATGGGTCTTATTAAGAATAAGTATGTGGGTCGCACCTTTATCCAACCTTCGCAGGAGTTGCGAGAGTTGGGTGTGAAGATGAAACTCTCGGCCGTGCGTAGTATCGTGAGTGGCAAGAGGGTCGTTATGGTCGACGACTCGATAGTTCGTGGTACAACCTCGCGCCGCATTGTCGACCTGTTGCGCAGTGCGGGTGCTACGGAGGTGCACGTTCGCATCGCCAGCCCCACGATGACTCACCCCTGCTTCTATGGCGTGGACACCTCGACTTTGGATGAGTTGATGTTGGCAAACCACTCGGTTGAGGAGGCTTGCCATCTGATTGGAGCCGACTCGTTGGCATTCCTCTCGTATGATGCGACTCTCCACTCGGCATCGGGTCGTTGTGATATGTGTCTGGCTTGCTTCAATGGCGAGTACCCCACACCTCTCTACCAAAAGGTTGAGGATGCAAACAAGTAATCGAAAGAAATCAGATAAAACAGAAAAGATATGGCAGAAAGTTATGAAAAGGCCGGCGTAAACCTCGAGGCAGGTTACGAGGTTGTTAAGCGCATCAAGAAACACGTTGCATCGACCGAGCGCACAGGCGTTATGGGCAACATCGGCGCCTTCGGTGGTATGTTCAATTTGGCAGCACTCAACATCGAGGAGCCGGTGCTGGTTAGCGGCACGGATGGTGTCGGCACCAAACTTAAGTTGGCGTTCGAGATGGACAAGCACGACACTATCGGTATCGATGCAGTGGCTATGTGCGTGAATGACGTATTGGCACAGGGTGCCGAACCGTTGTTCTTCTTGGACTATGTGGCTGTGGGTCACAACGAGCCGGCTAAGATTGAGGCTATCGTGGCAGGTGTTGCCGAGGGTTGCCGTCAGTCGGGCTGTGCACTTATCGGTGGCGAGACTGCCGAGATGCCTGGCATGTATGGCGGTGGCGAGTACGATATCGCAGGCTTTACCTGCGGTGTTGTCGAGCGTAAGAAACTTATCGACGGCACGAAGGTTAAGGTTGGCGATGTATTGGTTGGTGTCGCTTCGAGTGGTGTTCACTCCAACGGTTTCTCGTTGGTGCGTAAGGTTGTTTCGGACAACGAACTCGACTTGAAGAAGGTCTATCCCGAACTCCACGCCGAGAAGATGCTGGGCGAGGTGCTGCTCACCCCGACTCAAATCTACGTTAAGCAGGTGCTGGATGTAGTTCGCAACTGTGACGTTCACGGCATCAGCCACATTACAGGTGGTGGTTTCGACGAGAACATTCCGCGAATTCTGCGCGAAGGCCAGGGTGTCGAGGTTAAGGAGGGCTCGTGGGAGATTCTGCCCGTCTTTGCTTTCCTCGAGAAGTATGGCAAAATTGCCCACCGCGAGATGTTCAACATCTTCAATATGGGTGTGGGTATGGTTATCGCACTTGACGAGTCGGAGGCCGAGAAGGCTTTGGAGATTCTTGCCCGCAACGGTTTGAAGGCTTCGGTTATCGGCCGAGTAGTCGAGGGCGAGGGAGTAACACTTATCTAACAACAAAAACAAAGAGTATACAAAGATATGAGAGCATTAGTAAGCGTAAGCGACAAAGAGGGCGTAGTTGCCTTCGCTCAATCCCTTCGCCGTTTGGGTTGGGAGATTATCGCCACAGGCGGTACAATGAAACTCCTGCGTGATAGCGGAGTGGAGGTTATCAACATCAGCGATGTTACGGGATTCCCCGAGATTTGTGACGGTCGAGTTAAGACCCTCCACCCCAAGGTGCACGGAGGTCTGTTGGCTCGCCGCGATGATGAATCGCATCTGGAGGCACTGCGCGAGAACAGCATCGAGTTTATCGACATGGTCTGCGTAAACCTCTACCCCTTCCGTCAGACTATCGCAAAGCCCGAGGTTACGATGGAGGATGCAGTCGAGAATATCGACATCGGTGGTCCTTCGATGTTGCGTAGTGCTGCGAAGAACTTCAGGGATGTGACCGTGGTTTGCGACCCTTCAGATTATGAGCGTATTATTGCCGAGATTGAGGCTACGGGCAACACGACTATTGAGACCCGTCTGGAGCTCTCGGCTAAGGCTTACACCCACACCGCAGAGTACGATGCTTGCATCGCTACCTATATGCGCCAGCAGGCAGGCTTGAACGAGAAGTTGTTCCTCAACTTCGACCTTGCACAGACTCTGCGCTATGGCGAGAATCCCCACCAGAGCGCTAAGTTCTACCGCCAGTCGGAGCCGGTGCCCTTCTCGTTGGCATTCGGTCGCCAGCTCAATGGTAAGGAGCTCTCGTACAACAACATTCAGGATGCAAATGCAGCACTGAATATCGTTCGCGAGTTCGAGGAGCCCTTCTGCGTAGGTTTGAAGCACATGAATCCCTGTGGTGCAGCCGTTGGCAAGGATGTCTTCGAGGCGTGGACCAAGGCTTATGAGGCCGACAAGGTGAGTATCTTCGGCGGTATCGTAGCCGTAAACCGCGAACTCGATGCAGCTACGGCTGAGGCTATGAAGCCTATCTTCCTCGAGATTATCATCGCCCCCTCATTCTCGAAGGAGGCTCTCGAGATTCTCTCGACCAAGAAGAACTTGCGCCTTATGGAGGTCGATATGACCCGCACAGGCGAGAAGGCTATGCAGTATGTTAGCGTGAATGGCGGTCTGTTGACTCAACAGCTCGACACCGAGACCCTCAAGGTTAAGGAGGAGATGACCGTAACCGAGGCTCGCCCCTCGGCAGAGCAGTTGGCTGATATGAACTTCGCTTGGCGAATTGTTAAGCACGTTAAGTCGAACGCTATCGTAGCGGTTAAGGGCGGTTGCACACTTGGCGTGGGTGCCGGTCAGATGAATCGTGTAGGCTCGGCTTCGATTGCTTTGGAGCAGGCCAAGGAGAAGGGTGTAACCGAGGGCTTGGTACTCGGCTCGGATGGTTTCTTCCCCTTCGATGACACCGTGACTTTGGCAGCACAGTATGGCGTAACGGCAGTAGTTCAGCCGGGTGGCAGTGTTCGTGACGAGGACTCTATCAACAAGGCTAACGAGCTCGGTATGACTATGGCGTTTACCGGTATGCGCCACTTCAAACATTAGAATTTGTCGGGAAGATGAAAGTTTTAGTTATAGGCAGTGGCGGCCGTGAACACGCCATAGTCGATGCGCTCTCGCGCTCGGCACAGGTAAGCGAAATCCTCTGCGCTCCGGGTAATGCCGGCATAGCGCAGCAGGCTCGCACCTTTGCTGTGAAGGATACCGATGTTGAGGGATTGTTGAAGATAGCCATCGACGAGAAGGTTGATTTGACGGTTGTTGGCCCCGAGTCGGCTCTGGCTGCAGGTGTGGTCGACACATTCAAGGCGAATGGTCTGCGTATCTTCGGCCCCACAAAGGCTGCGGCTCAGATCGAGTCGAGTAAGGAGTTCGCCAAGAATCTGATGGCCAAGTACGGCATCCCGACAGCCGGATACGAGACCTTTACCGACTACGAATCGGCAAAGGCATACGTTGAGGCTCACTCGCTGCCCACCGTTCTCAAGTACGACGGCTTGGCTGCCGGCAAGGGTGTGGTTATCGCCACAACGCCCGAGGAGGCAGATAGCGCCCTGCGTGATATGCTGCTTGACGACAAGTTCGGCAAGGGTAAGGTGGTTATCGAGGAGTTCTTGACAGGCCCCGAGTTCTCGTTGTTGTGCTTTGTAGCAGGCAAGGAGGTTGTACCGATGGTCTTGGCTCAGGATCACAAGCGTGCTTACGATGGCGACAAGGGTCCCAATACGGGAGGTATGGGTGCATATTCGCCCCTGCCCTTCATCACCGAGGAGGATACCGCTTATGCTCTCGAGAAGATTATGCGCCCCACGGCTGCAGCAATGGTCGAGGAGGGTGTTCCCTTCTGCGGAGTGCTGTATGGCGGTCTGATGAAGACTCCCGAGGGTGTTAAGGTTATCGAGTTTAATGCTCGCTTTGGCGACCCCGAGACCGAGGTTGTACTGCCTCGCCTGAAGAGCGACATCTACGACGTATTCTGCGCAATTGCCGAGGGTCGAGGTGCCGAATTGGAGTGGAGCGAGAAGGCTACACTCGGTATCGTTTTGGCTTCGAAGGGCTACCCCGGTGATTACGAGAAGGGCCACGTTATCGAGGGCCTGGATAAGGTAGATGCAAAGGTTTACCATATGGGTACTGCACTCAAGGATGGCAAGTTTGTAACCAATGGCGGTCGTGTTCTCTTCGTTGTAGGCGAGGGCGATACGCTCAAGGAGGCACAGGCTGCGGCTTTGGCTTCGGTCGAGCATATCGAGTGCGACAACCTCTTCCACCGCTCGGACATCGGCTACCAAGCCATAAAGTAATAACAAAAAACCAAGAAAAATATGATAATTAGCGGAAAAGAGTTGGCTGCATCGCTCAAAGCACAGATGGCAGCCGAGGTGGCGACTTTCGAGGAGCGTTATGGCCGTGTGCCCCACTTGGCAGTAATTCTCGTGGGCGAGGACCCGGGTAGCGTGAGCTACGTTACGGGCAAGGCTAAAGCTTCGGCAGAGGTCGGCATCAAGAATACCACCATTCGTCGTCCGGCAACAATCTCGGAGGAGGAGTTGCTCGGCATCATCGCAGAACTTAATGCTGACGATGCGGTGGATGGTATCCTCGTGCAGTTGCCCCTGCCCAAACATATCAATTCGGATAAGGTTATCGCTGCTATCGACTGCTCGAAGGATGTCGATGGTTTCCACCCGATGAACGTGGCAGCTTTGTGGCAGAAGCAGCCCTGCGTATTGCCCTGTACCCCGAAGGGTATTATCAAGATGTTGAAGGTTGCAGGCGTGGAGATTGCCGGCAAGAATGCGGTGGTCGTTGGCCGAAGCAATATCGTTGGTCTGCCCGTATCGAAGTTGTTGCTCGACGAGAATGCAACAGTTACGATTACCCACTCGCGCACCAAGAATTTGGGCGAGGTAACTTCGAAGGCTGATATTCTGGTTGTGGCAATCGGACGTCCGAAGTTCGTTACGGCAGATATGGTTGGCGAGGGCGCAGTGGTTATTGATGTGGGTGTCAATCGCGACCCCGAGAGCGGCAAGTTGTGCGGAGATGTCGATTTCGCAGCCATCGAGCCGAAAGCATCGGTTATCACCCCCGTTCCGGGAGGTGTCGGCCCGATGACTATCTGCTGCCTGATGGAGAACACTATCGAGTGCTTCCTTCGAAAACAGGCTTAACATTTTGTGCTTATGAGAAAGTATCTGTTGTCGGGAGTTTTGACCCTGTTGGTGTTGGGAGGTACGGCTCAAAACATCTTAACACCCGTGGCAATCGAGACCGAGATTAAGCTCTTTGACAATGCGGTAAAACGAACTGAAATCGTTCTCCCGCAAGTCAAGGGCTACACCCTCTATAAGGCTGATTTCCACGTTCATACCATCTACTCTGACGGCAACGTGACTCCGCGCGAGCGAGTTATGGAGGCGTGGTACGATGGGTTGGATATCATTGCACTTACCGACCACCTCGAGAAGCGCTCCTACGAGAAATTTATGCTCAAGGCGCTTGCCCCCTACAGCAAGGATGGCTCTCCGTTTGAGTATGCACATGCCGGCGCCGGAAATCCGAAAAATCAGGATACTCCGATGCTCTGCAATATGAATGCTACGGTGGATGAGGCGATCGAACACGCTGCTAAAAACTCATTGCCGATAATGGTGGTGAGAGGTACCGAGATTTGGCGCAATCCGAGCACCGTTGGCGAGTATAATGCACTGTTCCTAAAGGATATAAATGCCATTTGCGACAAGGACCTCTTCGAGTCTTTGCGCCGCGCCAAGGAGCAGGGAGCAATCATCATCCACAACCACCCGGGGTGGCGTAGAACGACAATGGAGAAGAGCGAGGAGCAGCAACGCATCTATGCCGAGG
Source organism: Alistipes sp. (assembly GCA_017631055.1). Classification (GTDB taxonomy): domain Bacteria; phylum Bacteroidota; class Bacteroidia; order Bacteroidales; family Rikenellaceae; genus Alistipes. Next base: position 32,323 of record JAGBTZ010000003.1, on the reverse strand, counting down.
GCTGGGTCGATGGTATCGAGGTGGTGAACGAGGCTAAGTTGTACCCCAAGATGTTGCGCCGTGCCTTAGACGAGAAGCTATTTATTGCAGCCAATACCGACACGCACCACCCGACCTCGCAGCGCTGGCCGCAGGGCGGTGGAATCTTCCGCACGATGACCTTCATATTGGCAAAGGATATGAGCGAGAAGGCGATTAAGGAGGCTCTGCTCGAAAGACGTACAATCGGATACTGCGGAAACTACCTTATGGGCGAGCAGTGCTGGTTGCAGGAGTTTTTTGATGCAGCGGTCGATTGCAGGGTTGTTGGCACAGACTCCAAGTCAAAGGTTTATGTGCTGACCAACACCTGCTCGATTCCTTTTGCGCTACGCATCGGCAATGGCATACAGCTCTTAAAGCCGTTCCAGGCAACCAGATTGACAATCTCGAAAAAGAGAGAAAACCCCTTGGATTTCGTGGTTGAGAATATGTGGATTGCCGACGAGCAACACCCGACATTGACTTTGAGGATAGATAAGTAGTTTACCTTAAGTCTTATACCGAGATGATAGGGTGTGTCTAACAAGTTTTTAGACGCACCTTTTTTGTTGGAAGTTGTATAACAAGAGCTAATTTTAGGCTTGCGTAGCCCGAAAAAGCGGAGTTTACTTGAAGTAAATGAGCATTTTGAGGGCAAGCGTAACGACAAAGTAGCCTTGTTAGAGAGCTTCCATCATTTTGTGGGGTTCCCAAAATGTTTTTATATTTGCATCCGATTTGCGGATTTATATTAACCTATAAATCTGAAAAGGATGACAAAGATTAGAGAAAACTGCGTCCTCATTACCGGTGGAGCATCGGGCATAGGTCGCATTATGGGAAGGATGGCACTCCAAAAGGGTGCGCGTTGTTTGATAATTTGGGACATCAACGAAGCGAATATCGCATCAACCAAGGCCGAATTTGCGCCACTTGGCAGGGTCGAAGGTTATGTGGTAAATGTGGCAGACAAAGAGGCTGTTGTAGCCACCTACCAACGAGTTAAAGAGGAGTGCGGAGCGGTCGACATTCTGATAAATTGCGCAGGTATCGTGACCGGCAACAAGACCTTCGATAAGCAGAGCATAGATGAGATTGTGCGAACTATGGAGATAAACTCGATAGCGCCCATGGTCATCGCTCAACAAATCTTGCCCGATATGCTTGCCCGCAATCATGGCCATATCTGCAATATCGCATCGGCGGGAGGTATGATTTCCAATCCGAAGATGTCGGTCTATGCCGCCAGCAAGTGGGCAGTGATTGGCTGGTCGGACTCGGTGCGTATCGAGCTTGCCGAGCGAAAGAGCAAGGTGCGTATCACAACCGTAGCGCCGTTCTACATCAATACCGGAATGTTTGACGGGGTACGCTCACGCATAATTCCGATTTTGAATCCGGTGAGGACCTCGCGCAAAATCCTCCGTGCCATTGAGCACAACCGCGATTTTAGAGGTATCCCGTTTGGTTTCCATTTTATCCGTCTGTGTCAAGGCCTGTTGCCAACGGTGGTGTTCGACTTCCTGTTCGGCAAGTGTTTTGGAGTCTATTCGACAATGGACCACTTTACAGGTCGTAAAAAGTAGAGGAGAGAGAGTATGACTAAGATTGAAAACACATCGACAGAGCGCATCAAGGCTCTGGTTGCAGCCCAGAAGGAGTATTTCCGTTCGGGGGCAACTCTCGACATATCGTTCCGCAAGGAGATGTTGCATCGCCTCCAAAAGGCTATGCACGAATGGGAGCAACCGCTTGCCGAGGCTCTCTATGCCGATCTGCATAAATCCTACGAGGAGGCATATATGACCGAGTTGAGTATCGTGATGGGCGAGATTGACAACCATCTGCGACATGTGGGTCGTTGGGCGAAGCGCAAGTACTGCTCAACACCGCTCAAGATGATGCCCTCACGCAGTCGCATCATATCGGAGCCGCTCGGCAATGCGCTGATTATCTCGCCATGGAACTACCCCGTGCAGCTGTTGCTCAATCCGCTGGTTGGCGCAATCTCGGCAGGATGTACGGCAGTGTTGAAGCCCTCGCCTTACGTTCCACACGTTTCAAAGGTCGTCGAGCAGATGATTTGCGCTACGTTTGACGAGCGATATATCGCTGTTGTACAAGGTAATAGAGATGTGAACACGGCTCTGTTGGAGGAGCGTTACGATATAATCTTCTTCACCGGCAGTCCCTCGTTGGGTCGAACGGTGATGAGCGCTGCAGCCAAGAACCTGACCCCCGTAGTGCTCGAGTTGGGCGGCAAGAGCCCCTGCATTGTCGACAAGGATGCCGATGTCGAGATTGCCGCTCGCCGTATTGTCTGGGGCAAGGGTCTTAATGCCGGTCAGACCTGCATTGCACCCGATTACCTGATGTTGCACAGCTCGATTAAGGAGCGTTTCGTGGAGGCCTTCAAGCGAGAGTCACTCCTACTGCACGGCGAGGATGCAAGCCTCAGTGCGCACTATGTCCGCATGGTCAACGACCGTGCTTTCGAGCGTGTGGCGGACTACCTTAAGGATGGAGTGGTCGTGGCCGGAGGTCGCACCAAACCCGAGGAGCGATATATCGAGCCCACGCTGCTCGATGGCGTTTCGCCCGAGGCGGCTGTGATGCAGGAGGAGATTTTCGGCCCTGTGTTCCCGATTGTGACCTTCGACAAGACCGAGGAGGCTATCGACTTTATTGTCAAGCGCGAGAAACCGCTGGCACTCTATTACTTTGGCAAGACACAGCGTGGTTGGGAGGTCATGCGCCGAACATCTTCGGGCGGAGCCTGCATCAACGATACGATTATGCACATCGCCAACGAGAGGTTGCCCTTCGGCGGAGTGGGTAACTCGGGTATGGGCCGCTATCACGGGCGAGAGAGTTTCGATGCCTTTTCGCATCGCAGGGCGGTGGTCATCACTCCGACCTGGCTCGACTTGCCGTTCAGGTATATGCCCTACAAGATGTTTAAGTTTGTGAAAAAATTGTTATAAATCCCCTAAAGTAAATGAAGTTTGAAGAACTCGACATCATCGCACCGATACTAAAAGCGGTGGAGGAGAAAGGCTACGAAGAACCCACACCAATCCAGCAGGAGGCTATCCCCGTGGTTATGGCGGGCAAGGATATATTCGGAATTGCTCGCACAGGCACGGGCAAGACGGCAGCCTTCGCCATCCCGATTATCCAGCAACTGATGGCTCTGCGTGAGCAGGAGGCTGCAGCTATCGCTGAGCGTGAAGCCGAAGAGGCTCGCAAAGCGGAGGAGATGGCGGCTCAAGAGAGCGCAGAGGAGGTTTCGGAGCCGATGTCGAGTGAGGAGGAGAGCAAGGATGAGAGCGAGGCAGAGTCGGCCGAGGTTGCGGAGCAGAAAACGGAGACCCGCAATCAGCGCCGCAGACGTCTTTATCGCGAGCGAGTGCGCAAACGCCGCGAGAAGCGCGATAAGGAGAACAAACTTCCGCACCTTATCCGTGCCTTGATTTTGACCCCGACCCGAGAGTTGGCACTGCAGATTAGCGACTGCTTTGACGACTACGGCAAATACTCGGGGTTGCGCCACACGGCAATCTTCGGAGGTGTGAAGCAGAAGCCCCAGACCGATGCACTGCGCAAGGGGGTCGATATATTGATTGCCACCCCTGGTCGCCTGCTCGACCTGATGGGTCAAGGTGCTGTGAAGCTCGACAATCTCTCAACTTTTGTCTTGGACGAGGCTGACCGAATGCTCGATATGGGATTTATTGCCGACATTCGCCGACTGCTGCACCGCTTGCCCAAGGAGCGCCAGACACTCTTCTTCTCGGCGACGATGCCCGACGAGATTGTGCGCCTTTCGCGTTCGATGCTCGACCACCCCGTGCGCATTGAGGTTACACCCGCATCTTCGACCGTAGATGAGGTTGAGCAGTGTGTCTACTTTGTCGAGAAGCCCGAGAAACGCCAGTTGTTGGTCGAGTTGCTGCGAGAGCATGAGGATAAATCGGTACTGATTTTCGCCCGCACCAAGCACGGAGCCGACAACATATCGAAAACTCTGCGCCACAAGGGTATGCGCTGCGAAGCTCTGCACGGCGATAAGTCGCAGTGCCAACGTCAGCGAGCCTTGGATGACTTCAAGTCGGGCAAGTCGCGCATAATGGTTGCCACCGACATCGCTGCTCGCGGTATCGACATCAAGGAGTTGGGTATGGTTATCAACTACGATATCCCCGATGTGCCCGAGACCTATGTTCACCGCATAGGCCGCACGGGTCGAGCCGGTTGCGCAGGCATAGCCCTCACGTTCTGCACTCTTGACGAACATAACATTGTTAAGGATATCCAACGCCTGACGGGTCGCAAAATCGACACCGTTCTCTATGGCGATACTTGGTAGTTAGGTTACGGCGGGTCAGCTTCCCGCTGCCACAATCATCGCAAGTCCGCCAATAAAGAGCAGGAACATAAGTGCCAGAAGCCAATCCACAGCCTTCGATGCGCCACGAAACTCCTTCCAGACAAAGACACCCCAGACGGCAGCCACCATCGGCGCACCCTGACCCAGAGCATACGACACGGCAGGGCCCGCCTCGCCCGAAGCGATGTAACTGAATGCCGTACCCAGGCACCAGATAGCACCTCCGAGTACCCCGACCAAGTGCGTTCCGAGCGAGCCTCGCAGATAGTCGCCATAGCTCACCGGCTTGCCAGCAAAGGGGTAGCGCATAACCAGCGTATTGAATATGAAGTTGCTCAACAACACACCCACCGAGAAGATAAAGATTGCCGAGTAGGGCGTAAGCATACCCTCTGCCGGCACTCGGAAGTTGGCAACATCCATACCCATAACCACAAAGCGGTAGAAGAGCGACATCAGCACTCCGGCAATAACCGCCAACCAGATACCCTTGGAGTTGTTTTTGGTTGCCGCACCCCTTGTCGCACCCTTCGCTCCACGATTGTTCATACCCGAGGCAAAGCCGTTGCAAATTATCGCCACAACAATCAGTGCCACGCCCGCAAACAACATCCCCGGATGCCCCGAAGGCACACCCAAGTAGTTGACAATCACGCCCAACACCAAAGCAATGCCGACCCCGAGCGGAAAGGCGACAGCCAAGCCCGCCAGCGACACCGAGGCCGAGAGCAGAATGTTCGAGGCATTGAAAATTGCACCGCCCAACAGCACCCAACCGATTGAGCCTCCCGAGGCTTGTCGCAAATCATCGACAAACGAGCGCCCCTGCTCGCCCCAACTACCCATCGTAAAGCCGAGGATAAGCGAGAAGAGGAGCATTCCGATTACATAGTCCCAATAGAAGAGTTCGTAACGCCAACTCTTGGCTGCAAGTTTTTGGGTATTACCCCACGACCCCCAGCAGAGCATCGTGACAAGGCAGAAGATGACTGCCAGCAGATAATTTTCGACAATAAACATAGTATCTCAAAAAAAGTGGTTCGTTACTTGATTTCGATGCGATAAGGGATTGAACTTTGCGCACCCATTCTGGTTACGGAGATGGCCGAGGCCCGGGTTGCGAAGTGTGCCGCCTCGACCAATGAGCGACCCTCCGAGAGAGCCACCACCAATGCTCCGTTGAAGACATCGCCCGCAGCGGTTGTATCGACCGCCACAACGTGTTGAGCCGGTATCAGTTCATATTTTCCACCACTCTCGGCCACCAACGCTCCGCGCGAGCCGAGGGTTATAATCACACTCTGCGCACCCATCGAGAGCAGAGTGTTGGCTGCCGCTTCGGCACTCTTCTCGTCGCTAATCTGCCGCCCTGTGAGCAGTTGGCACTCGGTGCGGTTGGGGGTGATAAGATAGAGTTTGCTTATCAACTCTCGCGAGAGGGTTGATGCCGGTGCGGGATTGAGAATAACCTTTGTCCCAGCCTTAAACGCCACATCGGCAGCATACTCGACCACCTCCATCGGTATCTCGAGTTGCAAGAGCAGGTAGTCTGCCGCCTCGATTTGGGAACGCACGGCATCAATATCCGCGCGTGAAATCATATCGTTGGCACCCGGTGCTACGACAATACTGTTCTCGCCTCGGGCATCGACCGTGATGAGAGCCACACCCGAGGGTGCACCCTGCTCCACAAAGATATACTCGCTCGGGAGATTCTCCTCGGCAAAGTGGCGTTGCGACTCCTCGCCAAACATATCATCGCCCACCTTGGTAACAAAGAGCACATCTCCGCCCATACGCACAGCAGCCACCGCCTGATTGGCGCCCTTACCTCCGGCAGTCATCATAAACGAGCCACCGATGACCGTTTCGCTCGGCTCGGGCATACGCTCGGTTTTGATTACAAGGTCGGTGTTGGTGCTTCCTATCACTACTATTTTAGCCATAATGTTTTCACTGTTTTTGAGTTTTTTCACTGCATTTATCTTGCCGAAAATGGCCTTGTCGGAGTAATTGTTGAGAAAATGTGGACAAGGAGGGCCATTTTGTTCGAAAAAAAGCGTAAAAAATAGTCGTGGACTGCGCTCTGTTCGCTATTTTTTTATATCTTTGCACAAAATAAGAAGGAACTATGAAGAGTATGTACGATTGTGGTTCGGGCACGGGCTTGTTCGCAGACGGAGTGAAATCCGAAAGCGGCTATCGTTCATTCTCTCCGTTTCGAAATAGTTGATTTTAATGTAAAGGTAGCCTTTATGGGGCTACTTTTTTTTGTAATATGGGCAAACTGATACTTAAAGGTGCTACGATACACGCTGCCGAGGGGACTCTGCAGGGTGATTTGATGGTTGAAAATGGTGTGATTTCAGCCATTGGCGAGGCTCTGAATGCCGACCCCGAAACCCGTGTGGTCGACTGCAAGGGCAAACACATCGTCTATGGTTTGGTCGATGTTCACGTTCATCTGCGCGAGCCGGGACACTCCCACAAGGAGACCATCCGTACAGGCACTTTGGCTGCGGCTCACGGAGGTTTTACCACTGTCTGCTCGATGCCCAACCTCAACCCTGCACCCGACTCAGTGGAGCATCTGCAACAGCAACTCGACCTTATTGAGCGTGATGCGGTAATCGAGGTAAAGCCTTATGCCGCTATCACCATTGGTCAGCGAGGCAAGGGCGAGTTGGTCGACTTCGGAGCGTTGGCAGCGAAGGTGGCCGGCTTCTCGGATGATGGCAAGGGAGTGCAGAGCGAGGAGTTGATGGCCGAGGCTATGCGCCGAGCAAAGGGAGTAGATAGCCGCATCGTTGCCCACTGCGAGGTTGACGACCTGTTGCACGGTGGCTATATTCACGATGGCGACTATTGTCGCGAGCACAACCACCGAGGCATCTGTTCCGAGAGTGAGTGGGAGCAGGTCGAGCGAGATATCCGCTTGGCGGAGGCTACCGATTGTCAGTATCACGTCTGCCACATCTCAACTCGCGAGAGTGTCGATTTGGTACGCCGAGCAAAGGCTCGCGGATTGAGGGTTAGTTGCGAGACTGCGCCCCACTACCTGCTCCTCTGCGATAAGGATTTGCAGGAGGAGGGTCGCTTCAAGATGAATCCTCCGTTGCGTAGTGCCGAGGATAGGGATGCTCTGATTGAGGGCGTATTGGATGGCACTATCGAGGTGTTGGCTACCGACCACGCACCCCACGCTGCTGACGAGAAGTCGAGAGGCCTCGAAAAGAGTGCCTTCGGAATTGTCGGCATCGAGACCTCGTTCCCGCTGATGTATACCCATTTTGTGAAGACGGGGCGTATGACATTTGACCACTTAATGGCTGTAATGTCGAAGAATCCGCGCCATATTTTCGGATTTGGCGGAGAGCTTGCCGTTGGGCAGAGAGCCGATTTGGCCGTTTTCGACCTCGAGAAGGAGTACGAAATTCGCCCCGAGGAGTTTTTGTCGATGGGCAAGAGCACTCCCTTCGAGGGCTGGAGGGTTTGTGGCGAGTGTGTGATGACGCTCTGCCGTGGAGAGGTTGCCTACGAGAAGGCAAATCTATAACGACATGAATTAGAGAGAAAACAAAATATAATAAAAACTTAAAAATTGAAGCAAAATGCCTAAAAGACTTGACATCAAGAAAGTGATGGTGATAGGCTCGGGTCCTATCGTCATCGGCCAGGCGGCAGAGTTTGACTATGCCGGAACTCAAGCGTGTCTTGCCCTCAAGGAGGAGGGTTACGAGGTTGTGTTGGTGAACTCCAACCCCGCAACCATTATGACCGACACCAACATTGCCGACAAGGTCTACATGGAGCCGCTCACGTTGGAGTATGTGGCAAAGATTATCCGCTATGAGCGTCCCGATGCGATTGTTCCGGGATTGGGTGGTCAGACCGGTTTGAACTTGGCTGTGCAACTCGCCAAGAAGGGCATCCTCAAGGAGTGTCAGGTCGAGATTCTCGGAACGTCGTTCGAGAGTATCGAGCGTGCCGAGGACCGCAAACTCTTCAAGGAGATGTGTGAGTCGCTTGGCGAGCCGGTTATCCCCTCGGAGATTGCCTGCTCGATGGATGAGGGTTTAGCAGCAGCCGAGCGCATCGGCTACCCCGTAGTTCTGCGCCCCGCATTTACACTCGGTGGTACGGGTGGCGGTTTTGCCGACAACGAGGAGGAGTTCCGCGAGACTATGCGTAACGCATTGGCTCTCTCACCCGTACATCAGGTGCTGGTCGAGAAGAGCGTCAAGGGCTACAAGGAGATTGAGTATGAGGTTATGCGCGACAGCCACGATACGGCTATCGCAATCTGCTCGATGGAGAACATCGACCCTGTGGGTGTTCATACTGGCGACTCGATTGTGGTTGCTCCCCAACAGACACTTACCCCCGAGGAGGATAAGATGTTGCACGACAGTGCGCTGAAGATTATCCGCGAACTCAAGATTGAGGGTGGTTGCAACGTGCAGTTCGCCCTCCACCCGACAACTATGGAGTACTACCTTATCGAGGTCAACCCTCGAGTTTCGCGCTCGTCGGCTTTGGCTTCGAAGGCGAGTGGTTTCCCCATCGCTCGCGTAACGGCGAAGATTGCCGTGGGTCTTACTCTCGACGAGATTTTCATCGGCAACGTGGCTGCCAACTTCGAGCCCTCGCTCGACTACATTGTGCTGAAGGCGGCTCGCTTCCCGTTTGATAAGTTTGCAGACGCTTCGAATACGCTCGGTACGCAGATGAAGGCAACCGGAGAGGTTATGAGTATCGGTCGCAATATCGAGGAGGCTCTCTTGAAGGCTGTGCGCTCGCTCGAGACAGGTGTTTGCCACATCTACCACAAGCGTTTCGATACGATGCCCAACGAGGAGATGTTGGAGTATGTTAAGGAGGGTACCGATGACCGCCTCTATGCCATTGCCCAACTCATCCGCAACGGAGTATCGCTCGAGGAGATTTACGCCAAGACCAAGATTACAATCTTCTTCCTCGAGAAGTTCCGCAACATTGTCGAGATGGAGAGCGAGTTGAAGGCGAATCCCCGCAATGCTGAGGTTTTGAGCCGTGCCAAGAAGTTGGGCTTCAGCGATAAGTTCGTAGGTCAGCTTTGGGGTATGGGCGAGGATGAGATGTATCGCTTCCGCGAGGAGAATGACATCTTCCCCGTCTATAGTATGATTGACACCTGCTCGGGCCCCAATCGTGACTATGTTCCCTACTTCTACTCGACATACGAGGAGGGTCGCCAGAGCGAGTCGCGCATCAGCGACCGCCGCAAAATTGTCGTTCTCGGCTCAGGCCCGATTCGTATCGGTCAGGGTGTGGAGTTCGACTACTCGACAGTTCACGCCATCTGGTCTATCCGCAAGGTGGGCTACGAGGCTATCATCGTAAATAATAACCCCGAGACCGTTTCGACCGACTACACTTGCAGCGATAAGCTCTACTTCGAGCCGCTGACCGTGGAGGATGTGATGAACGTAATCCGTCTGGAGAAGCCTGAAGGTGTAATCGTGTCGCTCGGTGGTCAGACCGCAATCAACCTTGCCGAGCCTTTGGCAGAGTTGGGAGTGCCTATCATTGGTACCGATGTGAACGCTATCCGCAACGCAGAGGATAGAGGTTGCTTCGAGCGCATTATGACTGAGCTGGGCATTCCTCAGCCTACGGCAGAGGCTGTAACCACCGTAGAGGCGGGTGTCGAGGCTGCCAACCGTATTGGTTACCCCGTATTGGTACGCCCGAGCTACGTTCTCGGTGGTCGTGCAATGCAGATTGTAAGCAACGAGGAGGCTCTGCGCCGCTATATGCATACAGCGGTGAAGGTAAATGAGAAGTCGCCTGTACTCGTTGATAAGTATATTCAGGGCAAGGAGTTGGAGGTTGATGCTATCTGTGACGGTGTTCAGGTATTCGTGCCGGGCATTATGGAGCACGTTGAGCGTACAGGTATCCACTCGGGCGACTCGATTAGTGTCTACCCGACCTTCAGCGTAAGCAATGCTGTGCGTGAGAAGATTTTGGACTACACTGTGAAGCTCGGTCTACGCATCGGCATCATCGGTCTTTACAACATTCAGTTCATCTGCGATGACAACGATGATGTCTACGTCATCGAGGTTAATCCCCGCTCGTCGCGCACCGTGCCGTTCCTCTCGAAGTCGACAGGTGTTTCGATGGCCGATATCGCTACCCGCGTAATGCTCGGCCAGTCGCTCAAGGAGCAGGGTATCGAGTCGGTATATCGCCCCGACCGTACACGTTGGTTTGTGAAGGCTCCGGCATTCTCATTCTCGAAGATTAGAGGTATGGACTCCTACCTCTCGCCCGAGATGAAGTCTACGGGTGAGGCTATCGGTTACGATAAGTCGCTCACTCGCGCACTCTACAAGGCGCTGCAGTCGTCGGGTATGGATGTATCGAACTACGGAACGGTATTCCTCACCATTGCCGACAAGGATAAGCCGGCAGCGCTGAAGATTGCTCGCCGTTTCTACAACCTCGGCTTCAACATCGAGGCAACTTCGGGTACTGCGGCATACCTGCGCCAGCACGGCATCCGCACCCGTCTGCGCCGCAAGTTGAGCGAGGGTAGCAACGACATTATCGAGACACTGCGCCAGGGTCACGTTACCTACGTTATCAACACCATCGACCTCGACCAGCACAGCAATCGATTGGATGGCTACGAGATTCGCCGCACGGCAGTCGAGAATAATGTAACAATCTTCACCGCACTCGAAACCGTGCGTGTACTGCTCGATGTTCTCGAGGAGATTACGCTCGGAATTTCGACCATTGATGCCGAATAGCGATGTACAAGAAGGGTATATACGAAATACGAAGCAACACTCCTCTGACCGAGAGCGTTTGGCGGATGGTCCTGGTGGGCGATACACAGTATCTGACCGCCCCCGGGCAGTTCGTAAATATCGCCATCGAGGGTTGCTATCTGCGCCGACCTATTTCGGTTTGCGACTACGACAGCGAGAGCATCACGCTCATTTACAAGGTCGTAGGTCGCGGTACCGAGATTATGAGCCAAATGCAGGCGGGAGAAAAGCTGGATGTTCTGACCGGCCTGGGCAACGGATTTTCGTTGTCGGCCTCGACAGAGCGACCGCTGCTCATCGGTGGTGGCGTTGGTGTTCCACCGCTCTACAATCTCGCGAAAAAACTCAAGCAGGCGGGCAAGAAGGTAGAGGTTGTGCTCGGCTTTAACCGCGCAGACGAAATCTTCTATGCCGAGGAGTTCAAGGCGCTGGGCGTAGATGTTCACATCGCCACAGTTGATGGCTCGGTGGGCGTTAAGGGCTTTGTGACCGATGCCATGAAGGAGCTGGAGTTCGACTACATCTACACTTGCGGTCCGCTGCCGATGCTCAAGGCTATCTACTCCGCCTCGGAGTGCGATGGTGAGTTCAGCTTCGAGGAGAGAATGGGTTGTGGCTTCGGCGCTTGCATGGGTTGCTCGTGCCAGACCACCAAGGGAAGTAAACGAATTTGTAAAGAGGGTCCCGTGTTGAAGCGTGACGAGATAATTTTTTAGGCTATGAGGGACACATCGGTAGTATTGAGCGGACTCAAACTGGATAATCCGGTAATTCCCGCGAGTGGTACGTTCGGCTATGGTGCCGACTTCCGCGACTTTTATGATATCAACATCCTCGGTTCGTTCTCGTTCAAGGGGACAACGAAGGATGCTCGTTTCGGCAACCCCACGCCCCGCATCGCTGAGTGCGAGAGCGGACTTATCAATGCCGTAGGTCTGCAAAATCCGGGCATTGATGCAGTTATTAACGAGGAGTTGCCCCGATTGAAGGAGTTTTTCCACAAGCCTGTGATTGCCAACATCTCGGGTTTCTCGATTGACGAGTATCGCCACTGCTGCGAGAGAATCGACAAGCAGGAGCAGGTAGGCATTATCGAGGTAAATGTGAGTTGCCCCAACGTGCGCCACGGAGGCATGTCGTTCGGCACCTCGCCCGAGGCTGCGGCAGAGGTCACTCGTGCCGTGAAGGAGGTAACATCGAAGCCGGTCTATATCAAACTCAGCCCCAATGTGACCGACATCGTCTCGATTGCTAAGGCGTGCGAGGAGGCGGGTGCCGATGGTCTGTGCATGATTAACACGCTGCTCGGTATGCGTATCGACATGATGCGCCGCCGCCCGATTATCGCCAACAAGATGGGAGGTTTCTCGGGAGATGCAGTCTTCCCCGTGGCGGTGAGAATGGTCTATCAGGTCTCGAAGGCTTGCTCGGTGCCGGTTATCGGTTGCGGAGGAGTGAGCTCGGCTCGTGACGTTATCGAGATGATGATGGCAGGAGCTACGGCTGTCGAGGTTGGTACTGCCAATCTGCGCAACCCCTACGCTTGTAAGGAGATTATCGAGGCTCTGCCCGTAGAGATGGAGCGACTCGGTATCGAAAAGTTGTCCGACATTATCGGAATTGTAGAGTAAATGATAAAAAAGATATAAAAGATGAAAAAAAGAGATGTAATCATAGCTTGCGACTTTGCAAGTGCCGAGCAGACGCTCGCATTCCTCGACCGCTTCGAGGAGGAGAAGCCCTTCGTGAAGATTGGTATGGAGCTCTTCTATGCCGCAGGTGCGCCCATCGTGCGCGAGATTAAGCGCCGTGGACACAAAATTTTCCTCGACCTGAAGTTGCACGACATTCCCAATACGGTGAAGAAGGCTATGGCCGTTCTCTCGAACCTCGATGTCGATATGTGCAATGTGCACGCAGCAGGTACTGTCGAGATGATGCGCTACGCAATCGAGGGCTTGACTCGCGCTGACGGCACCCGTCCTCTGCTTATCGCTGTGACTCAGCTCACCTCGACCAGCGAGGAGCGTATGCAAAAGGAGCTCTTGATTGACGCCACTATCAACGACTGCATCGTCAAGTATGCACAGAACACCAAGGAGGCCGGCTTGGATGGCGTAGTTTGCTCGCCGTTGGAGGCTCGTATGGTTAAGGATGCTTGCGGTGAGGAGTTTTTGACCATCACCCCGGGAGTTCGTTTTGCCGATGGCGAGAAGGCCGACCAGGTGAGAGTTACCACTCCTGCTCGCGCTCGCGAGATTGGCTCGGACTATATCGTTGTAGGTCGCCCCATCACCGCAGCCGATGACCCCGTAGCGGCATATCGCCGTTGCGTTGCGGAGTTTGTAGGCGAGGAGTAACCCTTGGCGGGCGTGGCAGAGATATTGCACGCTGCAAGAGTAGAGTTATTCACACCTAAATATCCGAAAGATGAAAAATGTAAAGTTGTTCTATCTGCGCGAGTGCCCCTTCTGCAAGAAGGCGCTGCGCTATATCGATGAGCTGAAGGCTAAGTACCCCGAGTTGCGAGGTGTCGAGATTGAGCTAATCGAGGAGTCGGAGCAGGCCGATTTGGCCAACAAGTACGACTACCACTATGTGCCGACCTTCTACATTAACGAGATAAAGGTGCACGAGGGCGGAATTTACGAAGATGAGGTAGAGCAGATTTTACGCAAAGCACTGAAATAGAGTATAAATAGTAATAAAACAACCCGAAACAATGAAAAAACTTATAGCAAAAGACCTGCTCTCGATTGGTGCGGTATTCCTCCGCCCCGAGCAGCCGTTTACTTGGGCAAGCGGTATCAAAAGCCCGATTTATTGCGACAACCGACTCACTTTGTCGGACACGAAGGTTCGTGCCAACGTCGAGAATGGTTTGGCAGAGGTCGTTCGTACCCACTACCCCGAGGCTGAGGTTTTGATGGGAACAAGCACCGCAGGTATTGCTCACGCAGCAATCACTGCAACGATTCTCGACCTGCCGATGGGCTACGTTCGCAGCGGAGCGAAGGATCACGGCCGTACAAACCGCATCGAGGGTCGCCTCGAGCCGGGTCAGAAGGTAGTCGTTATCGAGGACTTGATCTCGACGGGCGGTAGCTGCATCGAGGTTGTCGAGGCTCTGCGCGAGGCGGGTGCCGAGGTATTGGGTGTAGCGAGCATCTTCACCTACGGAATGAAGCGTGGCTTGGAGCGCATGGAGGCTGCCAATGTGAAGAATGTATCACTCTCGGACCTCGATACACTCGTGGAGGTAGCAGCCGAGGAGGGTTACATCAAACCCGAGGATAAGGCTCGCCTTATTGCCTTCCGCAATAACCCCTCGGATGAGAGCTGGATTCAGAAATAATCAAAACTTAGGTACCATGAAGCACCTGATTGACACCACCGACCTCTCGGTGCAGCAGACGCAAGAGATTGTAGACCTTGCGCTTGATATTATTGCAAACCGCGAGAAGTACCGCACGGTATGTAGCGGCAAGAAACTCGCGACCCTCTTTTACGAGCCGAGCACTCGTACCCGCTTGAGCTTCACATCGGCAATGATGGAGCTGGGCGGTAACGTCATCGGATTCTCGGATGCGGCATCCTCTTCGGTATCGAAGGGCGAGACCGTAGCCGATACGGTGCGTGTAATCAGCTGCTTTGCCGACATTATCGCAATGCGCCACTTCAAGGAGGGTGCACCGCTCGTGGCATCGCAGTACGCCTCGATTCCGATTATCAACGCCGGTGATGGTAGCCACGCCCACCCGACACAGACCCTGACCGACCTTCTCACCATTCGCCGTGAGTTGGGTCGTTTGGACAATCTGACTATCGGTTTCTGTGGCGACTTGAAGTTTGGTCGCACTGTTCACTCGCTAATCAAGGCTCTGGCTCGCCATACAGGTATCAAGGTTATCCTTATCGCTCCCGATGAGTTGCGTCTGCCGACCTACCTGCGCGAGGAGGTTTGCGACCGCAACGGCATCCCGACTGTGGAGGTGAAGACTATGGAGGAGGTTATGCCCGAGTTGGATATCCTCTACATGACCCGCGTACAGCAGGAGCGTTTCCTCGACCGCGAGGAGTTTGAGCGTCTGCGCGATAGCTTTATCCTTACGCCCGAGAAGCTCGCAACAGCCAAGAAGGATATGATTATACTCCACCCGCTGCCCCGTGTGAACGAGATTGTGCGTGCAGTGGATAACGACCCCCGTGCGGCATATTTCCGCCAGGTCGAGAATGGAAAGTTTGTGCGTATGGCACTTATCTGCAAGTTGCTCGAGTGGGCAACCGAGCGCCCCACAACTCCCACCCCGCGCTTTGCCGAGGAGTATATCGTCAATGAGCACACCTGCACCAACCGCAACTGTATCTCGACCACCGAGGATGTCGATACCCTCTTCCATCGCACCGAGGATGGCTCGTGCCGTTGCGCCTACTGCGAGGCAAAGGCTAAATAACCAACACGCCAAATAGGGGTAAACACCCCATAATAGTATAGCCCATGAAATTCATGGGCTATACTATTATATATAAGGTATATTTTGGCTATTAGCCATTGGCCATTAGCCATTAGCTAAATTGAGAATTGAGAATTGAGAATTGATAATTAAGGTATTTTTATAAGTTTGAATTTTGGCCCACCAAAACTCATCTAACCCATCTAACCCATCTAACTCCACCCGCAAAAAAACAACGGGACATCCTTGAAAGGACATCCCGTTGTTGTGTTCGAAAAATTATCGATTAGAAGAGGACTGCAAGATTTACATCCTTCTTTGCCTTTGCCTCGAGCGATGCATCCTTCGAGATTGCGCTGTTGAGCTGAGCCTTTGCATTGTTAGCATTGCCCTCCTTAACTGCGATTACAGCACGCAAGTAGTCAGCCTTTGCAGAGTTATCGTTAGCGATGCTCTTCTTTGCTGCTGCGAGGTCACCGTTCATAACCTGAGCGATAGCTGCATTGTAACCCTCGAGCTTAGCCGAAGCCTGTGCGTAGTTACCCTCCGAAGCGTTAACCAGAGCCTGAACCTCTGCGTTACCAGCCTTTGCGAACTCCTTAGCCTTCTCTACGTTGCCATTTGCAAGGTGAGCAAGTGCGAGGTTGTTGTTGAGCTCGGTCGAGTTGCCACCAGCCTTCACAGCCTTCTCGAATGCTGCGAGAGCCTTTGCATTCTCACCTACCTCTGCGTAAGCGATACCGAGGTTGTTGTAAACGCGAGCGTCATTGTACTTCGATGCAGCGAACTCCAAAGCAGCAACTGCTACCTCAGCGCGAACCTCAGCAACGTGGAGCAACTCCTCGAGATCGAGAGCAGCTGCGTTACCAGCCTTAACCAAAGCAACCATCTCGTCATCAGTCTTACCGGTGATGTCAGCGCTATTTACAACCTGAGCACGGCGCAACTGGGGAAGAACGTCATTCTTGAGGCTCTTGTAAACCGAAGACATATTCTTAATCTCCTTCTCGCGCTGAGCCGAAGAGTCGTACATACCGAGAACCTGGAGAATCAGATCCTTGTCAGCGATGTTCGAAGCAGCAACTGCCTCCTTGAAGCCTTCCCAGTCCTCACCATACGATGCAGCGTCAATCTGGATACCAGCCTCTGCGAGCAACTCCTCAACAGCCTTCTTACCAGACTCCGAACGTGCGTTCGAAAGCTTGTCGTTGAACTTCTCGGGACCATCGGGCGAAGCGTAACCGTTTACATATACAGTCTGCTTTGCACGGTCGTTAGCCTTGTTCTCCTCAACCTTAGCCTTCAATGCAGCCAAAGCCTCAGTCTCAACTGCCTTCTTGCAAACCTTCGAAGAGTTGATGCGGTAAGCAACGTCAGCCTTAGTTACAACGGTAGTTACGTTCTTGTAGTTGTTAGCAACCTGCTGCATAGCCTCAGCATAGTCAAGATCCTTCTGCAGAGTGTTGATACCCTTAGCGATAGTGCGACCGAACTTGCAAGCGAGAGCCTTAGCCTCTGCGCCACCAGCTGCGAGAACAGCAGCCTCCTCCTTGGTCGGCATTGCACCGTTGTTTGCATTGATGAGAGTGAACTCCTTGCAACCACCGTTCGGGCACTTAACCTCAACGCGGAGCTGCAACTCGCTCTTCTGCATGCGCTCATCGTAAGCAAACTCAACGTGGTGAGTAAACTTACCACCATCTACGCCTACTGCAGTGTAGTTCTCCTTAACCTTCTCGCCCTGGAGGCACTTGGTCGGAGCAGCAACCTCACCACCCTCGAATACGATAACGGGAGTTACACGCAACTCAGCCTTCTTGTTGAAATACTTTGCAGGGAAGGTTACCTCGATATCGGCAGCCACCTTACCATTGTTGAGGACGAGCACCTCGGGATTGCAAGTCAAAACGACCTGATCCTGATTCTTAGCCATCTTCTTGAAGCAGTTACAGCTCGAGAACGAGAGTGCTGCGACAGCCAGAACCATTGACACTTTCAAAATGTTTTTCATAGTTGTAAAATTTTAATAAAGTTTTGTTTGTTATGCTATTATAAATCTTCTTCGTAACTATCTGTTCACAAACGCATTACACCACCATACCACCACACTCTCCGCCACCCGAAGGACACCTCTTCTCACGCTTGGACTCATCCCCCAAACCGCCTCATAGGCCTCGTGCGCGGGCATAGTGCGCAATACATAACGCAAATATAGGAAAAACTATTGAACAATAAGCATATTTTTCTAAAAAATTTCACTATATTTGTAAACCAATAGACAAAAAACTGAAATTTATGGAATACGCTAATCATCTTAACGAATATGCTCCGGCTCCGAGTGAGGCACAGGTTGCTGAGGAGGTTGCACAGTTGAAGGCCGCTGCCAAGGCAAATGAGAATGTCGAGGTTTACAAGTTCTGCTACTCAACAATCGACCTCACGACCCTCTCGTGCAACGATTCGGTGGAGTCGGTGACCAAGTTTGCAAATCGTGCCGTAGAGTTCTACGGGGCATATCCCGAAATTCCCAACGTGGCATCTATTTGCGTCTATCCCTCGTTTGTCGAGACTGTGGGCTTGGCTGTCGATGGCTCGCCGATGCGAATCACGAGCGTTGCCGGTGGTTTCCCTGCTTCGCAGACCTTCCTCGAGGTGAAGATGTTGGAGGTTGCAATGGCAGTCGAGAACGGAGCCGATGAGGTTGATATCGTTCTGAATGTAGGCAAGATGCTCACTGGCGAGTATGACGAGGCAGCCAACGAGGTGGAGGTGTTGCGCAATGAGGCGGGTGAGGAGACCGTTTTGAAGGTCATCATCGAGTCGGGTGCGCTCAAGACTCCCGACATTATCCGCAAGGCTTCGTTGCTGTCGATGTTTGCGGGTACCGATTTCGTCAAGACTTCGACCGGCAAGATTGATGTTGCAGCGACCCCCGAGGCGGCTGTTGTTATGTGCCACGCCATCAAGGATTACTATGAGAAGACGGGTCGCAAGGTGGGCTTCAAGGCAGCGGGCGGAGTCCGCACTGCCGAGGATGCAGCGCTCTACTACACCATTGTCAAGGAGATTTTGGGCGAGGAGTGGATTACCACCGACCTGTTCCGCATCGGAGCTTCATCCGCAGCCAACAATATCATCTCGTCTATAGTCGGCGAACCGGTTAAGTTCTTCTAATCGAACATACTAAAAGCAATTGGGGGATGGCCATTCAGCCATCCCCCATTCATTTGAATAGTGATTGGAGAGGTTTTTACTTCACCCCGTGCGCCTCGGCAATAAGTTCGCCAAGCACACCGATATTCTCGGCAATCAAGTGGGGCTGACGAGCAGCGGCATCCGCCACCTCAAGCGTTGTCTCGCCCGAGAGTACCAACACGCCAAAGGCGTTAGCGTTGTGAGCCATCTCGATATCGGTATAGATGCGGTCGCCCACCATCGCAATCTGGTCGGGCTGCAAGCCGTAGCGATTGACAATTCCCGAGAGCATATTGGGGTCGGGCTTGCCGAGCGTAATGTCGGGCTTGCGACCCGTAGCGTGCTCGATGCAGGCGCAGATTGAGCCACAATCGACCAGAACAACAGGCTGGTCTGTGGGGCAAACACGATCGGGGTTGGTGGCGATGTAGGGCACGCCCTGCGACACCCACCACGCAGCACGGCACAAACGGCTATACTCCAGGGTCATATCGAAAGCGGCAACAATCACATCCGGCACATCATTCGCATCATCAGCCGTAGACTCGAAGCCCGCCTTCTCGAACTCCGAAATCATACTCGGCGTACCGAGCAAGAAGAGACGTTTTGCTGAGGGGTAGTTAGTCTTGATGTAGTCGATAGTCGCCAGGGCGGTGGTGTACATCTCCTCCTCGGTAGCCTCAATGCCAAGCACCTCGAGCTTGTGCAGATAGTCGGCAATACACTTCGAGGGGTTGTTCGTCAGGAACGAGTAGTTCACTCCCTTCTCGCGCAAGCCCGACAAGAAGGGCTTGGTGTAGGGGAAGAGCGACATACCCATATAGATTGTTCCATCCATATCGAGCGCAACGTGGCGCAGATTGCGCAAGCGCTCCATCAATTCATCGTGCGAGTAGATCGAACGATAGCGGTTAAAAGTGCTCATTATTATATCCTATTTTTTGAGTTGATAACTATGCAGCAGGTTTGCCTGAGTGTCGAAAATCTTGATATCGACCCCATTAGCGGTTGCCGTAGCATCCAAACGGCAGACGTTCGGATTGCAGAGTACGGGGAATTGGCAGCCATTATCGCCCGCCTCCGTCAGGCGATATTTGTGGATATGACCCGAAAGCATCAAGTCGAGGCCACCCTCGTTGAGAATGGGGACAAAGAGTCGCAAAATCTCGGCTGCTCCGTGCCACCCCTTAGCCTCGGGCGGGATGTGACAGAAGGCAATCTTCAAAGGAGCCGAACGGAACTCCTCGCTCGCAACCACCGAGCGCAACCACTCGGCCTGCTCGGCACGATAGGGGTCGTAGTGAGCCAATCCCGAATACTCCATATCGCTGTCGGGCTTATCCTCGCCACAGTCGAGCACCACGAAGCAGACCGGGCCCTGACGGAATGTGTAGTAGGGCTGGCCGGTCGATGAGGGGAAGAGCTCGGGCAACGACACAGCGTAAGTGCCACGAGTTTCGTGATTACCACGAACATAGACCAGCGGAGTCTCCTTTGCAAAGAGTTTCGATGCAGACGAGAGGTAGAACTTGAAGACCTCCTCCTGCGTATTGTTACGCGAGGTCATATCGCCATTGAAGCAGACGAAGTCGTACTTGCGCTCGGCCGCATCTGCCAGCAGAGTCTCGAGTTCGGCCGTCTTGCCGTGAATGTCGTTGACAATGGCAAACGACACGCTCTCCTTGGCGGGGTTGAGCGTAGTCACAACGTAGGGCTGACGGCGATAGACGTCACTGCCACGTTGCTCGGTAAAGCGCACACGATCCTTCTCGCCTTTCAGGGCTGCAGCGCTGATTATGCGGTAGCGATAGGTAGTGCCGGGCTCCAAGCCGCTCACGCGAACGGTGTGCAGATTGCCGACAACCTTACGGCCATAGCGAGTCTGGTAGAATTTCGGGCGCTCACGATTATAGAAGTGGGTACCATCATCGGGTGCAATCTCGACCCACGACACGGCATCCTGGTCGGTCTTCCACACAACCGTAAACTCACTCTCGCCAACCGCCTGCAGATAGGGGCCCTCGGTAATGGCAACACTCTTCTTCTGCTCCTGAGCCGTTGCAGTTGCTACAAATGCAATGGCCAACAACAATAAAAATTTCTTCATCCCCTCGATTTTAGTTAAATTTTATTTCAAAACGTAAAGTTACAAATAATCTCGATTTTTCCAAAATCAAAGACAAAAGAGCCGGCAAAGTTTGTTCGATAGAGAGTAAATTGTTAAATTTGCGGTAGAAAAGAGAGTTAAATCAAATCAAGATATTATGACAAAAATTGAGAGCGCATTGCAGCGCACAACCGACACCAAAGATTTGGTAATCGGTGCGGGAGTTCTCGACCAGACCCCCATTCTATTCAAAAAGTTATTCCCCGGACAGAAGGCCGTAATCGTAGCCGACACAACTACCTATGCCGTTGCAGGCGAGGCCGTTGAGCGCTATATGCGTGAGGCGGGTGTAGAGCTCGAGAAGAGCCACATCTTCACCGACCCACACCTCTACGCCGAGTGGTCGTTCATCGAGGAGTTGGAGGCCTATCTAAAGACCATTGACGCTATCCCTGTAGCTGTGGGCTCGGGTGTGATTAACGACCTCACCAAACTCGTTTCGGCACACCTCGGTCGCAAGTATATGGTTGTCGGCACTGCCGCTTCGATGGATGGTTACACCGCCTTTGGTGCCTCAATCACCTTCGAGGGCAACAAGCAGACCTTCTCATGTCCGGCACCTTATGGAATGGTCCTCGATTCGGAGATTTCGGCAGCAGCACCCAAGCACCTCGCAGCATCGGGTTATGCCGACCTTATCGCCAAGATTCCGGCTGGTGCGGATTGGATGATTGCCGATGTGATGGGAGCCGAGGCTTTGGATGAGTTCTCGTTTGGTCTTGTCCAGGATGGTCTGCGCGATGCACTGAGTGCTCCGGCAGCCGTTTTTGAGGGTGATGTCGAGATGACTCAAAAGTTGGCAGACGGTCTGATTATGAGCGGTTTTGCGATGCAGGCACTGCAGTCGAGCCGCCCCGCTTCGGGTATCGAGCACCAATTCAGCCACTGCTGGGATATGGAGAATCTCTGCTACAATGGCGAGCACGTTTCGCACGGATTTAAGGTAGGTATTGGCACACTGGCTTCGACCGCAATTTTGGAGTACCTCTTGGAGCAAAATCTCGAAAATCTCGATGTAGAGAAGTGTGTCGAGGCTTGGCCTACACTTGCCGAAATTGAGGAGAATGCAAAGCGCATCTTCGCCGGCAGCGCAGGTCACACTGCCCGCGCATTGGAGGAGACCCGCAACAAGTATGTCGACAAGGAGGGTCTGCGCAAGCAACTCACAGCAATCAAGACCGCTTGGCCTACTTTGAAGGAGCAGATTCGCGCCCAGATTATCCCCTTCGATGAGGTCTATGCCAACCTGAAGGCTGTCGGTGCTCCCTACGAGCCCGAGATGATTGGCGTCTCGCGTGAGCGCTTCCGCAAGACCTTTACCTATATGCCCTATATGCGTAGCCGTGTAACCTCGATTGATGTTCTGTTCCGCTGCGGAATGATGGACCAGGTCGAGGAGCATCTCTTCGGCAAGGGCGGCCACTGGGAGGTCGAGTAACAGATAAAACTAATTGAAAATAGAACTAATAAAGAAAAACCATGAAAAGAATTTTGATCCTCTGCACTGCGATTGCAACCGCACTGAGTGCATCGGCAGCAGAGCCTCTCAAACTCAACAAGGAGAACATCGATGAGATTATCAAGGAGCTGACCCTCAAGGAGAAGGCTCATCTCGTTGTCGGCACTCGCTTGCGCGACAATCAGTCGGCAGCCGGCGAGGTTGGCTACACCCGCAAAATCATCCCCGGAGCAGCCGGAACGACCTACCCTATCGAGCGATTGGGCATCCCCTCAATCGTCTTGGCAGATGGCCCTGCAGGATTGCGCATCTCGCCCACTCGCGAGGGTGACGAGAATACCTATTACTGCACCGGTTTCCCCGTAGGTACACACCTTGCGGCGACTTGGAATGCCGACATCATCCACGAGGTCGGTAAGGCAATGGGTAACGAGGTTTTGGAGTATGGCGTAGATGTACTGTTGGCACCCGGTGTCAATATGATGCGCAACCCGCTCTGCGGTCGCAACTTCGAGTACTATTCGGAGGATCCGCTCTTGGCGGGTAAGACCGCTGCTGCAATGATCAACGGAGTAGAGAGCAATGGTGTCGGCACCTCGCTCAAGCACTTTGCCGGTAACTCGCAGGAGATTAACCGTCTGGCAAACGATGCCCGCATTTCGTTGCGTGCTCTGCGCGAAATCTATCTCAAGAACTTCGAGATTGCAGTGCGTGAGTCGCAGCCATGGACAATCATGACCTCGTACAACTACATCAATGGCCGCTACACCTCGGAGGACAAGGGTCTGCTGGAGGATATTCTTCGTGGCGAGTGGGGCTTCGAGGGCGCTGTGATGACCGACTGGGGTGGCGGTGTCGATGCCGTTAAGCAGATGTGGGCTGGTAACGATATGATTCAGCCGGGTAAGTATTCGGATGTAGTTGCTATTGTCGAGGGTGTGAAGAGTGGCAAACTCTCGGAGGCTGACCTCGACCGCAACGTGCGCCGTGTGCTCGAGTTGGTTGTTCGCTCGCCCCGATTTGCAGGATATAAGTACTCCAACAAGCCCGACCTGAAGGCTCACGCAGCCCTCACGCGCGAGGTTGCAAGCGAGGGATTCGTATTGCTCAAGAACGATGGCGATGTAATGCCGTTGGCCAAGGGAGAGAAGGTTGCTCTCTTCGGCTCATCATCATACCAGTTCATCGCCGGTGGTCGTGGCTCGGGTGATGTAAACAAGGCTTATGTTGTTGACCTTCGTGACGGACTTATCGGCAACGAGTTCGCCCTGAACGAGTCGCTCGACAAGCAGTACCAGAAGCACATGGCAAGGGAGGATAAGCGCCTTGCTCCCATCGAGGCTCTGCGCCAGTGGTATGTCTACGACATCCGCCCCAACGAGATGAAGGACCCCTACGCATTTGTTCAGGGAACAGCCAAGGAGTCGAATGTGGCAATCATCACCATCAGCCGCAACTCGGCAGAGGCATTTGACCGCCACATCATCCGCGACTTCCACCTCTCGATTAACGAGTTGGCACTGCTGAATGCCGTGAGCCGAGAGTTCCACGCTCAGGGCAAGAAGGTTATCGTGGTGTTGAATATCTGCGGCCCCGTAGAGATTGCATCGTGGAGAGATAAGGTCGATGGTATCCTCGTATGCTGGATGCCAGGCCAGGAGGGTGGTAACTCGGTGGCAGACGTGCTGCTCGGCAGAGTATCGCCCAGCGGTCACCTCCCGATGACCTTCCCGATGAGCTACGCAGATGTTCCTTCGCAGAACTTCCCGATAAACGTACCCGAGACCGGTCTTAATCAGTCGTTCGAGAACCAGAGCAAGGTGTGCCAGCCTTATGACATCCCCAACGTGGACTACACCAACTACGAGGAGGATATCTACATCGGCTACCGCCACTTCGCAACCCGCAACGTGCCGGTGGCATACCCCTTCGGTTTCGGTTTGACCTACTCTAAATTCGAGGCTTCGGATATGGCTGTTGCCAAGACCAAGGGTGGCTTTGAGGTTTCGTGCAAGGTTACCAACGTAGGCAACTTCCCCGCAAAGCAGGTAGTTCAGCTCTACTCTACGGAGTTGGCTCCCGAGGTAGACCGTCCCGCAATCGAGTTGCGTGGCTACAAGAAGACTCCGCTCCTGCAGGCCGGCGAGAGCTGCACCGTAACCATCGCAATCAACAACGATGACTTGGCTACCTATAGCGAGAAGGAGTCGGCTTGGAAGGTGCGCAAGGGCGATTATCGCCTCTCGCTCGGTTTCGACTCGGCAACGCTTCCCCTCTCGAAGGTTGTGACCGTCAAGAAGGAGAAGGTTACCCCCGTAACCGATGTTATGAAGCCCGAGAAGGGCGAGCTGTTCATCAAGTAGAGCAGTCGAATAGGATTTTTATAGCAAAAAGGGTTCGAAAAGTGTTCTTTTCGAACTCTTTTTGTTATCTTTGTGCTAAAGATAACACCCAGCCCAAGATGAGAAAAGTAATTGAGAAACTGAAGCGTTGGTGGTTCTATCGCACCACACGTTGTCAACTGCGCAACCGCAACGTAACGATAATCAGCGAGAATTGCTGGGGTGGAATTCTCTGCCAATATCTCGGCATAGGCTACAACTCGCCCTTTGTCGGGCTGCTTGTACCGGCTCCCGACTATATCAAGATTTTGCGTTCACTCAAGGAGTATGTCGAGGGCGATTTCCGCTTTATTCCTCGCAGCGAGAGCCGCTACGAGAGAGAGTTGCGCTACTTCAAGAACGATTTCCCGATTGCCGAACTAACACCCAAGGGCGGTGGCGATGTGGTCGAGATACACTTTCTGCACTACAAATCGCCCGAGGAGGCCGTCGAGAAGTGGCGCCGCCGTGCCCAGCGCATCAACTACGACAATATCATAGTCAAACTTGCCGAGCGCAACGAGTGCACCGCCAAGGAGATTGCCGAGTTCGATGCATTGGACTACCCCTCGAAGGTCTGCTTCACGGCCAAGGAGTACCCCTTCCGCTCGACCCGAGTGCTCGATGCACTTGATTTTATCAAGCGAGGCAGGGTGAATTGGGAGTGGCGACACTGCCACAAGTGTTACAACTTTGTTGAGGAGGCCAACCGTCTGCTCAACAAAGCTTAACTACATATATAATATAGGTAGCTCCTACTTCGCCAGCAGAGCCTCGGCCAAAGCCTCGAGTGCCGCCTCATCCGAACGCTTCATTCGCGACCAGAGCGTTACCATCGGCTCGACAATCTCGACCTGCTTCATCTGCGAGAGTTGCTCGTGCATCAGGCGACCTGCGCACGGAGCCCACGAACCATTCTCGATAATACCGACACGGCGGCGCTGGTAGCCCTTGATTTTCAGGTGGTGTAGGAAGTCATGCATCGGAGGGAACATACCACCGTCATACGAAGCTGCCGCCACCACAAGGTGGCTCATACGGAAGGCATCCTCCACAGCCTCAGCCATATCGTCACGACTCAGGTCGGCCACCGACACCTTCGGGGCACCCTTCTCGCGCAAAATCTCGGCAAGGCGCTCAGCCGCCTCGAGCGTACCTCCATAAATCGAGGCACAAGCGATAAATACACCCTCGGTCTCGACATCATAACGACTCCAAGTATCGTACAAGCCAATATAGTAGCCGAGATTTTCGGTCAGCACCGGGCCGTGCAACGGTGCGATAATCTCGATATCGAGCGCTGAGGCCTTCTTCAGCAGAGCCTGCACCTGCGCTCCATACTTACCACAGATATTGAAGTAGTAGCGCCTCGCCTCGCAAGCCCACTCCTCATCGTGGCTCAACGCTCCGAACTTACCAAAGCCATCAGCCGAGAAGAGCACCTTGTCGGCCACATCATAGGTGACAATCACCTCGGGCCAGTGCACCATCGGAGCCGCAAAGAATTGCAGAGTGTGGCGACCCAACTCGAGGGCATCGCCCTCCTTAACGGCCAGCACGCGACCCTCGAAATCGAACGCCTCGAAGAATTGGGGCAACATCTGCACTGCTCGAGCCGAAGTGACCACCTTGAGCGAGGGATAACGCTCCAATGCCGCCACCACGCTGCCCGTATGGTCGGGCTCCATGTGTTGCACTATAAGGTAGTCGGGGGTGCGCTCGCCGAGAGCCTCTGCCAAAGCGGCAAGCCACTCATCCTTCTTGCGACCATCGACCGAGTCCATAACGGCAATCTTCTCATCTTCGATAAGATAGGAGTTATATGCCATTCCGTTGGGGATGATGTATTGGCTCTCGAAGAGATCCAAATCCAAGTCATCAACACCAATATACTTTATATCTGAAGTTATATTTTTAACCATATTATTTTTGTTTCAAATGATTATACTCTCTCTGCACCCTTGCTATTACTCTGCCATAGTGGCCGCATGGGCCGCATAATTCTCCCACTTTTCGATTACGGATCGGAAATCCTCGGGCAGTGGCGACTCGAAGAACATCTCCTCGCCCGTAGTGGGGTGGATAAATCCAAGACACCTCGCATGCAGAGCCTGTCGCGGAATCAGCGCAAAGCAGTTCTCGACAAACTGCTTATACTTCGAGAAGGTTGTACCCTTCAAGATGCGGTCGCCACCATAGCGGGCATCGTTGAAGAGGGGATGACCCTGCCACTGCATGTGGACTCTGATTTGGTGGGTGCGACCCGTCTCGAGTCGGCACTCGATAAGGGTGACGTAGCCAAATCGCTTGAGCACCTTGTAGTGAGTCACGGCATGCTTGCCGTCCGAGCCATCGGGGAAGACATACATCTGCAATCTATCCTTCGGGCTACGGCCTATATGGCCCGTAATAGTGCCCTCATCCTCCTCGAAGTTACCCCACACCAACGCCACATATCGGCGCACGGTGGTATGGTTATAGAACTGCTTACCCAGATGTGCTCCGGCTCGCTCGTTCTTGGTCACAACCAAAATGCCGGAGGTATCCTTGTCGATACGGTGCACCAATCCGGCACGCATATCGCCCTTTTGAAAGAGGGGCAAATCGCGCAGGTGGTAGGTCAGGGCATTGACCAGCGTACCGCTATAATTTCCGCATCCGGGGTGGACACACATACCTGCTGCCTTGTTGACAACAATCACATCGTCATCCTCATAGAGAATATCGAGCGGAATGTTCTCGGGAACGATCTCGACCTCACGCTTGGGATAGGGCAACATCAGCGAAATCTGGTCGAAGGGCTTCACCTTATAGTTCGACTTCACGGCAACACCATTCACAATGATATGGCCCGCATCGGCTGCCGCCTGAATACGACTGCGCGAGCACTTTTCCATGTGAATAGTCAGGAACTTATCTAAGCGCAGCATAGATTGCCCCTTATCGACCGTCAGCGAGAAGTGTTCGTAACGCTCCTCGCCCTCGGCATACGACTCCTCGCCCTCGGTCTCTTGGGCGAACTCCAACTCGTCAGCCTCGCTCCACTCTTCGTTTATATAGTTCAGACCCTGCTCCATTACATAAAAAAGTCATCGGTTGTTTCACTCTGCGACTCCTCCCCGGCGGGTGTCGGTGCCACATTTTCGAGATTTTTCAGTGAGTCGGCAATACGCTCCTCCTCCAAACGGCGGGCAAAGATACGCTTGGCAATGGTGTCGGCATCGATACTTGCACGCTCCACCTTCTCGCCATCGAGCGAGAGTTTGAGTCGCACCTTGTCGCCCAACGCCGCCTCACGGCCATAATCCACCGACTGGTAATAGACTCGCGCACTCTTCTTATCGAGCAGATCCACATCGTCATCATAGGTCACCTTACCCACATTCAGACCCATCTCCCAAAGGCGGCTCTTTGCTCGCTGCAGGGTCAGGCCGATAAGTTTGGGCACCTCGGCACCAACCGCTCTATCTTGGATACCCACCGTCAGCACCACACCCGACCCCATCTCGGCCTCGAGCGCACTCTCGGGAGTGAGTTGCACCCCGTCACAATAGGCCTCGAGCACATAGTTCGTGGCGATATCATCGACATAATCCAACCTCTCGATTTCGAGTCCGGCCACCTCAAGCATATTCTTCGCCTGACGCAACGAACGACCCGCAACGTATGGCACCTTGACCATCTTTTGGCGCATCGAGTTGATGGTAACATAGACCTTGCGACCGGCTTTGACCTGCGCACCACTCTTGGGGAGTTGGTCGAGAACGATACCGCCCTCATACGCCGGCACGAAGAGCGAGTCGTTAACTATAATCTGCAAACCTCGCTTAGCGGCAGCCTGCTCGGCATCAGCAAGTTGCACACCCGCAAAGTCGGGCACCGTGCGGTGTGAGCCGTGGCGCGTACCGAAGTGCATCGCAATTGCCGACACCAACACAACACCGGCAACAATCATCGCAATCACCACCATATTATAGAGCAGTGGTCGTGTTTTCAGATTTTGCCAAAAGCCATTAGGTTTCTTACTACGCTTATTCATATCTAAACTCTCTTAATTCTCGCTTATTTCACAATTTCGTTATAGAAGGTATCTCGCTCAACTGCCCTAAAGCCCGCCGAGGCGGCAATGCGCTCAATCTCGGCAATGGTCATCACCGGGCGAGAATCCGCAGCCCCCGCCATCGAGTATATCTTGGTCGAATCCTCGATTGTGCCATCAATATCATCAGCTCCGAACGAGAGAGCAAGCTCGGTGGTCTGCTTACCATACATCACCCAATAGGCCTTGATGTGGGGCACATTATCGAGCACAATGCGGCTCATGGCCAGCATCCTCAAATCCTCAACTATCGACACCTCGCCCACCTCGCTCATCGAGTTGCCAAAGTTGCGATACTTGAGCGGAATAAAGGCATTAAAACCTCCCGTGCAATCTTGCTGAGCCCTCAAACGCAAAAGGTGGTCTACGCGGTGCTCGAGCGTTTCGATATGGCCATAGAGTATCGTTGCATTGGTCTTCAGCCCCAAACGATGGGCTGCATCGTGCACCTCAAACCACTCGGCAGTCGAGCCCTTCTCGGGACAAATCTTCGCACGCACCTGCTCATCGAAAATCTCGGCTCCACCGCCCGGGATGGCCTCCATACCCGCCTCAATCAGCAGTCGCAGACCCTCCTCGGTCGTAAGCCCCGCCTTGCGAATCATATACGAGAGCTCAACGGCCGTAAACGCCTTCACCGCAACCTCGGGCATTATCGCCTTCACTCGGCGGATAAGTTCGGCGTAGTAGTAGATGTCGTGCTCGGGGTGCACACCACCCACGATGTGGATTTCGGTAGCTCCACTCTCGGCCCTGTCGCGCACAATCTGCTCCATCTGCTCCATAGTGTAGTCCCACACCTCGGGGCTCCCCTTCGGTCGGCGATAGGAGCAGAACTTACAGTTGAAGACGCACAGATTGGTCGGCTCGAGGTGGAAGTTTCGATTGAAATAGACTTTATCGCTACTCACCTTACGCTTAGCCTCCGTGGCTAACTCTCCGAGCAACCACAAAGGGGCCTCGCGCCACAGCACAAGAGCCTCCTCGCCCGAGATACGCTCCCCGGCACGAACTTTTGCCGCTATTTGTTCCATGGTAGCCATTATTTCGGGGCCTTGTTGTAGAGGTATATACCGATGCAGAGGAATATCAGGTTGGGCAGCCACACCGCCAGTGACGGAGGCAACGAGCCTCCCTTGGCAAACTCCTCGAAGAATCTATTGCAGAGAATATATCCGAAGCAGAGCGTAATTCCCACGCCGATATGCAGACCCGTACCACCTCGCACCTTGCGTGACGAGAGCGACACTCCGATAAGGGTCAGGATAAATGCCGATATCGGGTAGGCAAAGCGGGCGTGGTGCTCCACCTCTATCAGACGTATCGAATCGGAGCCCTTGGCTCGTTGCTGATCGAGGAACTCGCCCAGCTCGTCAATCTGCATAGTCTTGACCAACTCGTTGATACGGCCCATCTCCGCCACATCGAGGTTGATAAGCGTATCGAGGTTGCGATACTGCGTGAAGGTCTCACGGCGCAACGAATCGAAGGTACGAATCGTGTAGCGTTGAGCCGACCAGCGCTTGGTCTCCTCATTAAATTTCACATCCGAGGCATCGAGCATCGAGACCATCGAGCCATTCTCGTACTGCTCAAGCGCGAAGAACGAAGCCTGCATATTGCGCTTCGAGAAGTTGCGGATGTAGGCGAACTGCCCGGGCTCGATTTGGCGATAGATATGTCGGTCGTACTGGAAATTCTGACGGCGGCGCAGATATTGGCTCTCGAAATCGACACAGGCACGCTGCGACACCGGAATAACCCACAGACTCAACACCAGCGACAAGCCCGCAATGGCCGAAGCTCCAAGGAAATAGGGCCACATCAATCGGCGGAAACTCATACCTCCCGACAGCATAGCGACAATCTCGGTCTGGTAGGCCATCTTCGAGGTAAAGAAGATTACGGCAATAAACGTAAAGAGTCCACTAAACTGATTGATAAAGAATGGGATAAAGTTGAGATAGTAATCAAAAACTATCGCTTTGAACGGGGCTCGCAACTCGGTAAAGTCGTCAATCTTCTCGACATAGTCAAAAATCACAACCACGATGATAATCATCGCGATTGCGAACATATATGTTCCCAAAAACTTGCCGAGAATATATCGGTCGAGAATCTTAAATCCCGGGAATTTCAACTTCATAGGCTACAATCGTTTTGTAAGTTTGGGAACTGTCAGCTCCTTCCACGCTGTAAAGTCACCTGCGATGATATGCTTGCGGGCCTCGCTGACCAAGCGGAGATAGAAGGCGATGTTGTGCAGCGATGCAATCTGTGCAGCCAGCATCTCGCCACAGACCACCAGGTGGTGGAGATAGGCCTTCGAGTAGAGCGTATCGACAAATGCCGTACCCTCGGGGTCGATGGGCGAAAAGTCGTTCTCCCACTTCTTGTTGCGGATATTTATCGTACCCTCCATAGTGAAGAGTTGACCATTGCGACCATTGCGGGTAGGCATCACGCAATCGAACATATCGACTCCACGGGCAATGTTCTCGAGGATGTTGGCAGGCGTACCCACCCCCATAAGATAGCGGGGCTTATCCTCGGGCAGAATAGCGTTCACCACCTCGACCATCTCGTACATCACCTCCGTAGGCTCTCCCACAGCCAAACCTCCGATAGCATATCCGTCAGCATTGTACTGCAACACATTCTCGGCAGCCTTGGCTCTCAGGTCGGGATAACTACACCCCTGCACAATCGGGAAGAGCGACTGGTAGTGGCCATACTTGGGCGAGGTTTGATGATAGCGATTAAAGCAACGCTCCAACCAACGCTCGGTCAGCGCCAACGACTTGGCTGCATACTCTCGCGGAGCATCTCCCGGGGGACACTCATCAAATGCCATCATAATATCGGCTCCGATAGTGCGCTCGGTATCCATCACACTCTCGGGAGTAAACAGATGCTTCGAGCCGTCAATATGCGAACGGAAGTGGCAACCCTCCTCCTTGAGTTTGCGACATTCAGCAAGCGAAAAGACCTGGAAACCACCACTATCGGTCAGCATCGGGCCATCCCAGGTCGAGAAACGGTGCACACCTCCCGCCTGCTCGATGATATCCATACCCGGGCGGAGGTAGAGATGGTAGGTGTTTGCCAAAATTATCTGAGCCTTAGCCTCATTGCGCACATCGCGATGGAATATACCCTTCATCGCTGCGGCAGTGCCCACAGGCATAAAAATCGGGGTCTGGATTACACCGTGATCGGTCGTTATCTCACCTGCTCGAGCGGCAGATGCGGGGTCTTTATATTGGAGTTCGAACTTCATACTATCACTAAAACGTACAAAAGTACAAAATAATTTTGAATTTTGAATTTTGAATT
>JAGBTZ010000009.1 GCA_017631055.1 Alistipes sp. | reverse complement strand
GCTGGAGCTGGGAGTCATACTGGTTGGTTCAGGGAGTGTTTGCTTGGTTGGTATTCCCATTGCTGGGCGCACTGCTTGCCGTACCCGAGGGGCATAGCCTTTGCGAACTTATCTCGCCTGATAATGGGTTTAATGTCCTGATGACCATGCTCTTTGGTGTGCTGTGGGGTGTCGGCGGTTTGACCTTCGGACTCTCGATGCGTTATTTGGGTGTGGCTCTCGGTCAGAGCATTGCACTTGGAACGTGTGCTGCGGGAGGTACTCTCTTGGGACCCGTGCTGCTCAATGCCTTCTTCCCCGAGATGGATGCCCTCTCGTCGTTGACTTTCGCTGTGATTGCGGGTGTTGTTGCCACACTGCTCGGCATCGCCATTATCGGTATTGCCGGCATGATGAAGGCCGGCTCACTGCCCGAGGAGCAGAAGCGTGAGGCCGTTAAGGAGTTTAACTTCCCAAAAGGTATAGCCATTGCGCTGCTGGCCGGTGTTATGAGTGGTTGCTTTAATGTGGGCTTGGAGTTTGGTAAGGATATCAACTTTGGCGAATTGACCCCCGATATCTTTAAGAGTCTGCCCGCAACGCTGCTCGTTACGTTGGGCGGATTTTTGACCAATGCCATCTATTGCCTCTATCAAAATGCCAAAAACAAGAGTTTTGCAGACTACGCACAAGGAAAGTTGTGGGTCAATAATGCTCTGTTCTGTGCATTGGCCGGTGCGTTGTGGTACAGCCAGTTCTTCGGATTGAGCCTTGGTAAGGGATTTCTCACCGAGTCACCTGCATTGATGACACTTTCGTTCTGTATTCTGATGGCGTTGAATGTGACCTTTGCCAATGTGTGGGGCATTATATTGAAAGAGTGGAAGGGCTGCTCAAAAAAGACTATTGCAGTGCTCGTTTTGGGACTTTGTGTCTTGGTGTTGAGTTCATTCCTGCCGGAATTATTGAAATAAAATTGTGAATTATGGAGTCTATACTGAAAAACAGACCTGCACTCGCAGCCGAGATTGAGCGTGTTGCTGAAGTTGCGGGCTACCTTTGGCAGAAGGGATGGGCTGAACGTAATGGTGGAAATATCACGGTCAATATCACTGAATATATTGATGATGATATCCGTGCCCTACCGCCATTGAGCGAGGTGTTCGCTATCGGCACGACACTACCCCACCTGAAAGGTTGCTACTTCTACTGCAAGGGTACGAATATGCGTATGCGTGATCTTGCCCGCAATCCGATGGAGAATGGCTCGATTATCCGCATCCTCGATGATTGTGCCTCTTATGTGATTATAGCCGACAAGGTGGTTAAGCCAACGTCAGAACTTCCCGCACACCTGAGCGTTCACGATGACCTTATTGCAAAGGGATCGCCATACAAGGCTTCGTTGCATACCCATCCTATCGAGTTGGTAGCTATGTCGCATAATCCGATCTTCCTCGAGAAGGATGTTGCCACACGCCTATTGTGGAGTATGATTCCCGAGACCAAGGCATTCTGCCCGAGAGGTCTGGGTATCGTGCCTTACAAATTGCCTGGCTCGGTCGAGTTGGCAGATGCTACGATTGCCGAATTGACCGATTACGATGTGGTGATGTGGGAGAAGCACGGAGTTTTCGCTGTGGAGCGAGATATTATGCAAGCCTTCGACCAGGTCGATGTGCTTAATAAGTCGGCACTTATCTACATCGCAGCCAAGAGTATGGGCTTCGAGCCCGAGGGTATGAGCGATGAGCAGATGCGCGAGATGTCGGTGGCATTTAATCTGCCGAAATAGAACTCAACTTATATTCTCAAAAAAGATGTCTTTCGGGGCATCTTTTTTTGTGGAATAGTATTTGCTGAGGGGTGATGAACTAAAATTTTGACTATGGCTCGCAAAAGTGTAATTGTGTCAGTAAATTCGATGCATCGGTTAGATATCGCGCTACTCTATTTACGCCTGTTTATCGGGGGTGTGGTGTTGTTGCATAATGTTGGCAAGATGCAGACCTACAACGAGATAATTGATGGATATCCCGCACTGCTATTCGATAGTCCGACCCTCACTTTCGGGCTCTTTACTATCGCTGAAGTGGCGTTTGCGATGTTGATAATGTGTGGATTGTGGGTGCGTTTTGCCTCGTTCTTTATGGCTTTGGGTATGTTTCTGTCGATATTTGTAGTCGTTCCAACTGCGGGGATGACCGCGGGAACGCTGCAATTTATATATATGGGCATCTATATCTTTCTGCTTATCACAGGTGGCGGAAGTTACGCTCTGGATTCGCTGTTATGGAGGCGTAAAAAACTGTCCGAATAGGCTTGTTTTATGAAATGACCGGCTCTTTGTGGAGCAAAAATAGCTATATTACAAATTTTTGCTTACTTTTGCCTGATAATTGTAATAAATGTAGATATTGAAAATTTTATAAATGATGAAAAAATTTCTGTTCATATTCGTAGCGCTTATCGGAGCGATGGTTGCAACTGCTCAGGCGCAGGATACTTTGCCCCGCAAGGTGGAAAATCCCGAGATTTGCGATATGAAAGGCAATCCGGTAAAGTTACCCAAGTGGGGTGAGAAAAATCTGCTCATATTCTTTGTTGATCCCGATAGCTATCTGGGCGGTAATGCCAATAAGAAGTTTGCTTCGGAGATGGAGAAGAACCAACTTGCTGCGGGCGATAATATCTATGGCTTTGGCGTGGTGAATACGGCGGATACGTTTCTGCCCAAGAAGCTGATTCGTTCGATTGTCAGCAAGCGAGTCGAGAAGGAGTCGGGAGCGGAGGCTTTCGATGATAGAATTCATGCGCTGGCAGAGGGTTGGGGTCTTGGCGACTGCAACAACAAGTTCGCAATTCTTATTGTGAGCAAGGAGGGTGAGTTGGTATACTGCCATAAGGAGGAGTTTACCGAGGAGGATAAGGCTCACTTCTACGAATTTGTTAAGGCGTATAGATAATCTGAAGAGTTGTTCCGCTGTGTCGCTATATTGCTGATGATGCTCTGCTTCTGCCCCCTGATGGGTATGGCGCAGACTCAGCACTATGTGAGCAAGGGCGATACAATCAGCTACAACTATACCCCATTGGCGCACTCTGATGCTTCGGCAGAGGGTGCGCCTTTGGTTGATAATCAAAGTGTGAAGCCCGCACGCAGCAAGTTTGTGCAGCGATTTCTTGACTTTGCAACCAAGGGAACTGTGGACCGTACTTTCGAGAAAAAGTTTGACTTTTCGATAGTGCCGGCACCCTCCTATTCGACTAAGACCAGTCTTTCGCTCAACGTGGTAGCTACGGGTGCCTATCGTGTGGATAGGCGTGACTCGATAACTTCGCCTTCGAATGTGTCGCTCTATGGTTCAGTCTCGATTATTGGCTACTACTATACGGGTATTTTGGGCAACACTTTCTTTCGTCACAATCGCCACCGACTCGATTATGATATAGGTTTCCAATCGATGCCGACCAACTTTTGGGGTTTTGGCTATCGTGCGGCAACCACCAATCCGCTTAGCGAGTATGTTAATAAGAATGCCTTTGCGGAGGTAAAATATCACTATCAGCTTGTTAAAGATTTGTACATCGGAGCAATGCTCGATTTCGATTATACCAAGGCGAAGAAGATTGAGAATCCCGACTACTTCGGGACACAACGTCACTCTTACGTCGCTTTTGGACAAGGCGCAATTGTCGAGTACGATTCGCGCAATGTTATAACTAACCCAACGAAGGGATTGTATCTGGGGGCAAACTTTCTGGTGCGCCCCAAGGCTCTCGGTGACGTAGGTTATACTATTTGGAGAGCTCGTGCTACAATCAACTTCTATCAACCTCTATGGCGTGATGCAGTATTGGCATTCGACCTTCATGGTGAGTTCAATTCGCGGCACACTCCTTGGACGTTGTATGCCCGTCTTGGCAGTAACTATCGTATGAGGGGTTACTACGAGGGGCGTTTTAGCGACCTTAATATGGTCACCTTTCAGGCCGAGTTGCGCCAGAGAGTGTGGCGGCGTTTGGGCGTGGTCGTTTGGGGTGGAGTAGGTAATGTCTTCCACTCATTCGACACCTTTGCGTGGCAACAGACTCTGCCCAACTATGGCGTAGGCGTGCGCTGGGAGTTGATTAAGGGCATCAATGCCCGCATCGACTACGGCTTTGGAGGGGTGGTCAAGGGTCGCCTGATTAACGGGTTAGTTCTCTCTATCAATGAAGCTTTTTAGTCGTTTTTCTCCATTAGGGATTAAACCTTCTGTTGGCAGTCGTGCCTTGGGAGTGTTTGTGTGGTGTGTGGTGGCGTTGATGCTGCCTAATTTGTTGTTGGCATTTACCGAGGGTTACAATCCGTGGTCGGCTGTCGCGGGTGTTGTACTCCCATTGGGGCTCTATCTGTTGTTGTCGGCACTTATTCCTACGATAGGCATGACGATACTTCTGCTCTTGCCGGTACTGGCACTTTGTGCGGTGCAGTTGGTGCTGTTGTATCTGTACGGCAACTCGATTATTTCGGTCGATATGTTTACCAACATTTTTACCACTAACCTATCCGAGAGCCGAGAACTGCTCGGAGGACTGTTGCCGATTATTGCCATTGTTACACTACTCTACTTGCCGCTATTCGCTCTTGCGATTGGGCATCTTAGCGATAGACACTGGTCGCTTTCGGAACGGATACGGGGTCGGGTGGCGATGGTGGGTGCGGTGCTGACTATTATCGGGATGCAACTACTCTACCCGGCATGCTCCGTTGCCGAGGGTAGTCATATAGTGCGAAGCGAGATTTTTCCGGTCAATGCGTTGCATAATCTTCGCATCGCCATCGCAAACCACATCGCTGAGCAAAGGTATCCCCTCAGAGCCTCGTCGTTCGACCACGCTGCGCATAGGCATTGTGGGGCTCCCCAGCGCGAAATATATCTCTTGGTTGTCGGGGAGTCCTCGCGTGCGGCTAATTGGGAGATGTATGGTTATCCTCGTTCGACTAACCCTCGATTGGGTCTGCGCAAGGATATTGTGCTATTTAGAAATATCCTCACCCAGAGCAATACCACCCACAAGAGCGTGCCGATGATGCTCTCTTCGGCCGATGCCGAGAACTATGCCGAACTATTCGACCGTAAGGGTATTGCCGATATCTTCTCCCAAGCGGGATTTCGGACCTGTTTTATCTCGACCCAATCGCCCCAAGGCGCTATGGTCGACCACTTGGCCCGAGAGTGCGATGATGTTATATATATAGGTGCACCAAACCACGATTTACAACTTTTGCAATCGCTGCGACAGATAGTCGATACTCACACCGATAGCGATATTCTCTGTGTGCTCCACTGCTACGGCTCGCACTATCGCTACAATCAGCGCTACCCCGAAGAGTATAGGCGTTTTCTGCCTGAGGATGGTGTGGCGGTCAATAAACGCAATATCGAGGCGCTGCGCAATGCCTACGATAACTCGATATACTACACTGATGCTCTGCTTGACTCGCTTGTGGAGTATCTCTCATCGCTGGATTTGTGTGCAGCCCTGCTCTACTGTTCCGATCACGGAGAGGATCTTTTTGATGATGAGCGTGGCCGATTTCTGCACGCCTCGCCCAAGGTGTCGTATTATCAGTTGCATGTTCCTTGCCTTGCGTGGTTTTCGAGTGAGTATCGCGACTGCTACCCCGGCAAGGTTGCGATGGCTCAACGTCGTCGCTGGGCACCTGCATCGACCTGTGCTATATTCCACACCATGGCTGATATAGCCTCCATCGAGAGTCCATACGTTGATTGTCGTAAGTCGCTCACGAGTGTAGAGTTTGATGAGTCGGCTCCACGCCTCTATCTCAATGACCGCAATGAGGCGGTGCGGCTGAATGCCCGCATCGGAATTGTCGGCCTCGACCATAGTGAGTTTTTAAGACACGGGGTCAATTTGTAGAATACCCCCACTCCGAATGCTCGCAACAGCGCATAAAAAAGGCTGCCCAATGCGGACAGCCATTTGCATAAAAATAATTTTAACTCAAATTATTTCTTTGCCTCTTCAACCGAAACCTTGCG
This sequence comes from Alistipes sp., assembly GCA_017631055.1. Taxonomy (GTDB): domain Bacteria; phylum Bacteroidota; class Bacteroidia; order Bacteroidales; family Rikenellaceae; genus Alistipes. The sequence continues at coordinate 6,096 of JAGBTZ010000009.1, read as the reverse complement.
GAACTCCTTAAGAAGTTTGCCAAGCTCGAGAGCAGCCTTGCGTGCGCGAGTACCCGCAGCCTTGTTACCCTTCTCTACCTGTGCAGCAGCATTTGCCTGAAAAGCCTCGATTTGTGCATTGATTTGCTCAACTAAATTTTTCATAATTAAAGTGTTTTAAAGGTTGTTTCCTTGAACAAAGGTATAAAAAGATTGTATTGTTGCAAACTTTTTTACAATAAATTTTACCATAAAACCCTAAAAATTGTGGTTTTGCATTGTTTTTAGACTTCGATTTGCCCTAATCGGTATGTTTTTTGTCCCCATTTGATTAAAACGGAGGATTTTATGCGGTTAATTTTTGGATTTATAGGAGCACTGTTTTTGCTATTTGTTTGTGGCTGTGGTAAATCCACTGCACCCAAAGCGGTGATGCCGCCTATCGAGGTCGATATCGTGCAAGCTGTGGCAGACTCTATCTACGCAAGGCGTAGTTTTGTGGGGCGCATTGCGGGCAAATACGAGGCGGTAATCCAGCCTCGTGTCAGTGGTTATCTGCTCTCGCGACACTTCGAATCGGGAATGCCTGTGCGCAAGGGCGAACTGCTCTTTGTGATAGATGCATCACAACTCGCGACAACACTCCTTTCGGCTCGGGCATCTTTGGCATCGGCACGGGCACAGGCAGTGGAGGCGAAAAATAACTACGAAAGAGCAATCCCGCTTGCTCGTATCAACGCCATCAGCCAGTCGCAACTCGACCAATATACAGCCCAGTATCGTGCAGCCGAGGCCGGGGTGCGTTCTGCCGAACAGAGTTTGCGTAACGCATCGCTCAATGTGAGTTATTGCCGTATATACTCCCCGATTGATGGCTTTGTGGAGGCTCCAGAGGCTCATGTTGGCGACTATGTGGGTGTCGGTACGGAGTTTTCGATACTTACCAAGGTCGTTAATCTCGATACTGTGTCGGTGGATATTACGCTCCCCATTGCGCAATATCTTCGATATGTTGAGCCTAATACCCCTATGTATGCCAATCGAACTCTGCTCTCGGATATTGCCTTGCGCCCAAGCAGTGGCGAGGTGTATGCCTACAAAGGGGTCTATGATTATACCCGTACAGAGGTAGTTGATGGGGCTGGTACATTGGCAGTGGTTGTTGATTTTCCCAATCCGGATTACTCTCTCAAATCGGGTCAATTTGCCCATATTGAGGCCAATGTGGGTAAGCAGCAAATGAGTGTTATGGTGCCTCAACAATGTGTGGTACAGACCCAAGGCCAAGCCTCGGTATGGGTTGTGCGGGCTGATAGCATTGCGGAGTATCGCAAGGTTAAGTTGGGCGACACCTATGGCCGAGGGTGGATTGTCGAGGAGGGGTTGGAGCCGGGTGAGTGGGTTGTGAGTCGTGGCGCAGAGAAACTTCGCTCAGGAGTTAAGGTCTTACCCCGTAAAATAGAGTAGCGTATGGGGCGATTTTTTATCGAACGACCGGTGTTTGCTATGGCGTTGGCTGTGGCGACCGTAGTGCTGGGTGCGATATCAATCGGAGCCTTGTCCATCGAACAGTATCCCGATATTACCCCTCCCGTTGTGGAGGTTACGGCTACCTATCCAGGTGCTGATGCCCAGACGGTAAACGATGCGGTGGCTACGCCCATTGCTCAAAGTGTTATGGGTGTGAGCGATATGCTCTATATGCAGACCACCTCGGCCAACGATGGCTCGATGACTCTGCAGGTGACCTTCGATGTCGGCTCCGACCCTGATATGGATGCCGTCTTCACCCAAAATAACGTGGCAACAGCGACCCCTTCCTTGCCTGAGGCTGTGGTGCGTCAGGGTGTGACTACCCGCAAGACTATGACCGGTTTTCTGATGGTCTACGCTCTGCATAGTGACGGCAGATATGATGATGAGTTCTTGTCGAACTACGCCTACATAAATATCCAAAACGAACTGCTGAAGATTGATGGCGTGGGTAAGGTCGAGATTATGGGTGCCGGAGAGTATGCTATGCGTATATGGTTGCGGCCGGATGTGTTGGCTTACTATAACCTCTCGGTCGAGGATATTTCGTCAGCCATAGCCACTCAAGCGGGTATCTACCCTGCCGGCAAGTTTGGAGCCGAGCCTTCGCCCGAGGGTACGACCTTTACCTACACGGTGCGTCTTCCGGCTCAGATTTCGACCCCCGAGGAGTTTGAGGATATTGTAATCAAGGCCTTGCCCGAAGGAGGCGTTGTGCGGTTGGGCGATGTAGCAGAGGTCGCCTTAGGCAGCCAGAGCTACGGCTCGACATCATCGTTCGGGGAGGAGCCTACGACCGTTGTGGTGGTCTACCAATCCCCGAGAAGTAATGCGGTGGAGGTCGGCTCTCAGGTTAAGAGTACGATGGCACGACTCTCGGAGCGTTTCCCTGACGGCATCGAGGCAACGGCCATAGTCGATACCACCAAGAGTATTGATGCCGGTATTAAGGATATCTTCAAGACGCTCCTTATCGCGTTGGTTCTGGTTATTGCGATAATATATCTCTTTTTGCAGGATTGGAGAGCCACGCTTATCCCGCTGGTGGCTATTCCGGTGTCGTTGATTGGTACCTTTGTCTTCTTTCCGTTGCTGGGTTTCTCGATAAATATCATCTCGTTACTGGGATTGGTCTTAGCTATTGGCTTGGTTGTGGATGATGCAATTGTGGTTGTCGAGGCTGTGCAGGTCAATCTCGAAAAGGGGCTCTCTCCGCGCAAAGCGACAATCGAGGCTATGCGCAGTGTGGCATCCCCGATTGTGGCAACTACGGTGGTCTTGTTGGCCGTATTTATTCCTGTGTCGTTCACGGGTGGCATCTCGGGATTGCTCTTTCGCCAATTCTCGGTGACGATTGCTGTGGCTGTGGTCTTGTCGGCATTCAATGCTCTCACTCTCTCGCCGGCATTGTCGGCACTGCTACTAAGGCGAAGCGAACGACCCTCCAAAGGCTTTTTTGCAGCCTTTAATCGCCTGTTCGACAGATATATGGCTCGGTATGGACGTGTGGCCGATAGTTTTATGCGACACTCGGTGCGAACTCTCGTTTTTGTCGGGGTGATGTTGGGGGCTATTGCTCTGATTTGGCGTAAGTTGCCATCGGGATTTCTGCCCGAGGAGGATCAGGGCTATGTTATGGTCTTTGTCACTGCGCCCGAGGCAGCATCGTTACAACGCACCAAAGCGCTTATGGCCGAGGTTGATAGAGTTGTCGGCTCATTCGAGGGGGTCGAGTCGACCGCCACAGTTGCCGGCTTTAATATGCTGGCAGGTATAGCCTCTACGAATTGCGGTGTGATTTTCGCCTCGCTCAAAGATTACTCCGAGCGAAAATTATCGGCTATGGAGATAGCCTCCGACCTTACAGGTGAACTCTATGAAGAGATTATTGGCGGAGAGTGTTATGCTTTCATTCCGCCTGCAATCCCAGGGCTTGGAGTTACTTCGGGCATTACTCTCGAGGTGCAGGATGTCGAGGGGCGTGGTACGGCCTACCTTGCCGAGCAGAGCTATCGGCTGATGGATTCGCTGAAAACTCATCCCGAAATCGCTTCGGTGACAACTCAATTTAATGCGGATGTGCCGCAACGTAAGATTGAAATCGACCGTCTGCAAGCCCTCGAGTATGGGGTGTCGCTCGATGAACTTTACTCCGAATTGTCGACCTTGCTTGGAGGCTCTTATATCAACAATTTCAGCAAGTTCGGCCGATTATATCAAACATATCTTCAAGCATCGCCCGAGTACCGAGCCGACACTCATTCGTTGGATGGTTACTATATCGAGAATGGTCAAGGCAAGAGCGTTCCGGTGAGTTCGTTTGTCGAGGTGGTCGATACGGTTGGTGTGGAGTATGTGTCGCAGTATAACCTCTATCGCTCCATTGAACTCAATATCACTCCGGCTCCCAAGACCTCGACCGGCAAGGTGATGGATATCATCGAGCAGACGGCAAAACGCACCCTTCCCGACAATATCTCGACAGCCTGGAGCGGAGTGTCGTTTCAGGAGAGCAAGGCTTCGAAATCGGGCTTTGTGGTCTATCTGATAGCGTTGGTGTTTGTCTTTTTGGCGTTGGCTTCGTTGTATAATAGTTGGGGGTTGCCGGTGGCTATTCTGTTGAGTGTGCCGATAGCGGTGCTCGGTGCTGTGATGTCGGTCGGGGCGATGCATCTGGCGGATGCGAAGTTTGTGAATGATATCTATATGCAGATTTCGTTGGTGATGCTTATCGGACTTGCAGCCAAGAATGCCATTTTGGTTGTGGAGTATGCCGACAGGCTCTTCTTTGAGCAGGGACTATCGCTTGCCGAGTCGGCTCTCGGGGCTGCGAAGATGCGTGTGAGGCCTATCCTGATGACCGCCTTCGCCTTTGTGTTGGGCGTTATGCCACTCGTCTTTGCGGATGGAGTCTATGCCACGGCTCGCAATATAATGGGTGTGGCACTGGTCGGAGGCGTGATGTTGGCTACGGTGGTTGGTATATTCTTCTACCCCGCACTCTACTACGTTGTGGCACGGATTGGAGGTTTCGAACAGAAAAGAGAAAAACTGAAGCGTTATGAAACAGAGTCTTAAATATCAATTTCGGTCGTTGGCGGTAGTGATGATTGCCGTGCTGGGAGTTGTGGGCTGTAATCCTCGTCTGCCACACCCCTCGGTCGAGATACCGGCATCGTACATCTTCGGTGAGGGTTTTTCGCAAGATACTCTCAATATCGGGGTCGAGTGGTGGCGTATTTTCGGGGATGACCAACTCAATGCGTTGGAGAGTAGGGCTTTGGCCAATAATAACAATATCGAGATTGCCCTCTCGCGCATCGAGCAGGCTCATCTACAACTCGCCGTAGATCGCTCTGAACTGCTCCCGTTGTTCAACTTCGGGGTGGAGGTAGAGGGCAACTACAATAATGTCGAGAAATATATGGTGGATTACAAAATCGGGCCCTCGATGTCGTGGGAGTTTGGTATGGGAGGCAAACTCAAGCATACAACGGGGGCTGCTCGTGCAGCGATTCTCGGTAGCGAATGGGCGTGTCGTGGTACAATGCTCTCGCTCACGGCCGAAGTAGCCACCACCTATTTTACTCTGCTACAATATGAACGAACACTCGAGATTGCCCGCCAAACCTATGCTCTGCGTTTGGAGTCGGTGGCTCTGGTCGATTCGATGTTTCGTTATGGAATGTCGTCAGGGTTGGATTTGGAGCAGGCTCGCAGTCTGATGTTCACCGCTGCGGCAGATATTGCAGAGTATGAGCGAGCTGTGAAGCAGGCACGCCTTGCGCTTGATGTGCTGTTGAGTGAGCCTCCAACTTGCGTAGATGATACGGGTCTTGGCCTAAATCTGCTTACCGACTTTATGCCGGTCGATATCCCGATAGGACTGCCCTCTGACCTACTCCACCGCCGACCTGACGTTATGGAGGCATACTATACGTTGGTCAGCAACGGCGAGAAGGTGGGTATAGCACGAGCTGAGCGTTTCCCGAATTTTGCTATGACTCTCTCGGGGGGTATAGCCTCCGATAAACTTAAAAAACTATTTACCGGTATGCCTTTTGTGTGGGGTGCTACACGGACTTTAACGCAGCCGTTATTTTCGTTTGGGCGACTTAAGCGCAGCGAGGAGATAGCTCGTAAAACCTATCTGCAAAGCGTTGCAGCCTATCGTCAGACCATATTGGAGGCTCTCTCCGAGGTGGAGCAGGCTCTGTATGCAATCCGGACCTATGACCTCCAAACCGAGCGTTATGCCGAGTTGGTGCTGGCTAATGCCGATGCTGCCCGCAAAACTCGAGCGTTATACGATAGCGGAATGTCGAACTATTTTGATATGCTCGATGCGGAGCGTTCGCTCTACGACTCGCAGCAGCAACTCATAGCACTCGTAGCACAACAATATATCAACTATGTGACCCTCTTCAAGGCGTTGGGTGGAGGGTGGTAGGTTATAATTCACAATTCAAAATTCCAAATGCAAAATTCAAAATTATAATACCTTAATTCTCAATTATCACTTATCAATTATCAATTATCAACTATCAATTATCAACTCCTACTTTGCAAAATTTAGCGCAACAG
>JAGBTZ010000055.1 GCA_017631055.1 Alistipes sp. | reverse complement strand
GCCCTACTTCCTCGAAACTCATTGCGAGAATAAACGGAAAGCGGAAAGCGGAAAGCGGAACACTTTCCCAACAACAACTTCTACTAACGACCGCAGCAGGTTTGAGCAGACCAAGCGAGGCTGTTGCAATCGTAGATTGTTGGATTTGGCAGATTGCGACTGAAAATTCATTTTCAAAGTCGCTTATCTGACAAAGACAATTATTTGCGACAGCAAACAACAGCCGAAAGGAGACAAGTCTGCCAAGCCGCCACAGGTTGAAAGGAGTTTATCCACAAACATCACAACAACAACACAGCATTACATAAACTACTAACGACCACCGCAGGTTTGAGCAGAGCAAACAAGGTGGGCGCAATCGAAGATTGTCGGGGTTGTAGAATGATGTGGCGAAAATGCATTTTCAGACACAATCATTATACAAACACGGATAATTGCGCAGCAATCGCCCACCTCAGAGCAGACAACTCTGCCACACCGCCACAGGTTGAAAGGAGTTTATCCACAAACCTCACAACAACAACACAGCATTACATAAACTACCAACGGCGGCAGCAGCCGAGAGGTGACCAAGCAGAGAAAAGTGGTGGCGTAAGACCAAAGGTCTGATGTGAAGAGTTGATACAGACAAGAAATTTATTTACTTGGCGGTAGCGGCTCTTTGCATCGTTATCGCATAGCGATACGCCACCATCTTGACAGCACAGACAAGTCACCCGAGGCGCACAAGCTGAAAGTAGTTTTAGGAGGGGCAATAAACTAAAAATAGGCGGGAATCTCTCGATTGCCGCCTACCTTCGGAGGGTTGCCCCTCCTAAAACTACTAACCCAAACTTAAATAAATGAAGAAACCTCACTGCATCGTGCAGTTGTTCGATGCAGCTGTTTATCCAGAGGACAAATCTAATGCCAAAACGGATACGACCCAAAGTTTCGTATCCGTTTTGCTATGATTTCGACTAATCGTTATATTTTCTCGCCTAACCGAATATGCCGGTGTAGGTGTGAGGTGTCAGATTGGCAAGCTCGACCTTCACCTCGGGTGACACATCGAGGGTTGCGATAAAGTTGCGTATCGACTCCTCGGTGATAGCCTCATTTGTACGGGTCAAAGCCTTCAGCGCCTCGTAGGGCTTCGGATAACCCTCACGGCGGAGGATTGTCTGGATACCCTCGGCAACCACTGCCCAGTTGCGCTCGAGGTCAGCCTCAAGGGCTGCACGGTTGAGCAACAACTTGCCCAAGCCCTTCATCAGTGACTTGAACGAGATGAGGGTATGAGCCACAGGCACACCCATATTACGCATCACGGTCGAGTCGGTCAGGTCGCGCTGCAGACGCGACACGGGGAGCTTCGCCGACAGATGCTCGAAGATTGCATTTGCCATACCAAAGTTACCCTCGGCATTCTCGAAGTCGATGGGGTTGACCTTGTGGGGCATTGCGCTTGAGCCCACCTCACCGGCCTTGATACGCTGCTTGAAGTACTCCATAGATATATATGTCCACATATCGCGCGAGAGGTCGATAAGGATGGTGTTGATACGCTTCAGTGCATCGAAGATGGCTGCCAAATTGTCATAGTGGTCAATCTGGGTGGTATACTGCGAACGCGACAAGCCAAGACGCTCGCCCACGAACTTGTTGGCGAAGTCGGCCCAGTCAATCGAGGGGTATGCAACGTGGTGGGCATTGAAGTTACCCGTTGCGCCACCGAACTTCGCCGAGATGGCGATGTCGAGCAGTTGCTCGAACTGCTCATCCAGACGCTCGATGAATACCAATATCTCCTTGCCGAGGGTCGTAGGCGAGGCGGGCTGTCCGTGGGTGTGGGCAAGCATCGGTATACCCTGCCACTCCTCGGCCAGATTCGAGAGGGTCTCGAGCAACTCCTCGAGAGCGGGGATGTAGACATCGGTCATCGCCTCCTTGAGCATCAGTGGCTGCGAGGTGTTGTTGATATCCTGCGAAGTGAGTCCAAAGTGGATAAACTCCAGATAGGCACCCAGACCAAGAGCCTCGAGTTTCTCCTTGAGCAGGTACTCTACGGCCTTAACATCGTGGTTGGTGGTCTTCTCGATCTCCTTCACTCGCTCGGCATCTTCGGCAGTGAAGTTGCGATAAATGTCGCGCAAAGTGTCGAAAAGGTTGGAATCGACTCCCTCCAATTCGGGCAGGGGGAGTTCGCACAGAGCGATGAAGTATTCAACCTCAACACGCACACGATTCTTAATCAGGGCATACTCTGAGAAGTATTCTGCCAACGGCTCGGCTACACGGCGGTAACGACCATCGACCGGTGAAATTGCAGTTAATTGTGTAAGCATAGTATTATGATTTTGGCTCAAAATTAGTAAATAATAATGAAACCTGCCACTTTTTTTGTACCTTTGCGGAAGATTTGCGCAAAATTAGGTGAAACTAAACGATTTCAGAGGATGAATTTTTTGGCCAAACTATGGAACAGCATCGTTGAGGGGTTTAAGAATACGCCACTCTTCGTCTTTATACTTTTAGCAATCGTCATCTTGGCTCCATCACTTTTGGGTTATGTGTTCTATGCCATCTTGGGAGTTATTGCACTGGCGATTTTGGCATTTGCAATCTTTGCGTGGCGCCTGCAACGTATGCAACGCCAGATGCACGAGCAGTTCCGCCAGCAGGGCGAGAGAACCGGACATCAGCGATACAACTACAACCGTTATCGCCACCGCAACAGCAACGAGGGCGATGTCAGCATCCACACCACTACGGCTATGCCCGAGAAGAAGATAAGTGACGATGTGGGCGAGTATGTCGATTTCAAGGAGGAGAAAAACAGTAATAAATAGGATAACGTGTTTAAGATTTTTGAACAGATAGGTCGCTACTGCCAACTTATGGGCAAGGTCTTCTCGATTCCCGAGAAGCCGGGCATCTACGGTCGGCGCATTATGTACGAGATGGAGGCCTTGGGCTTCAACTCGATAGGTCTGACCGCCATTATTTCTATCTTTATCGGTGCGGTTATCACCCTGCAGATGGCAATCAACCTCGAGTCGCCATTCATCCCCAAGTACCTTATTGGTTACGCTACGCGCGAGACGATGATTCTCGAGTTCTCGTCTACGGTGGTGGCACTGATTTTGGCCGGCAAGGTCGGCTCGAATATCGCATCCGAGATTGGTACGATGCGCATTACCGAGCAGATTGATGCACTCGAGATTATGGGTGTAAATTCGGCTTCGTACCTGATTCTGCCCAAGGTGGTGGCAACGGTGCTCTTCTTCCCGCTGCTGACACTACTCAGCATCATCATCGGAACCATCGGAGGCTACATTATCGCATCGGCTACCGATATTATGATTCCGGCACAATATATCGAGGGTCTGTTCTACTGCTTCAGAACCTACTCGATTGTCTACTCGTTGATTAAGATGGCGGTCTTTGCCTTCATCATAACCTCGGTGTCGGCCTTCTGTGGCTACTACGCCAATGGTAACTCGCTCGAAGTGGGTAAGGCTTCGACTCGCGCGGTGGTGGCAAGTTCGATTGTCATCATGTTATTCAACCTCATATTAACTCAATTGTTGCTGACGTGATTAAGGGCGAACACATATCCAAGTCGTTCGAGGGGCGCACAGTCCTTAACGACATCTCGGTAGAATTCGAGACGGGCAAGACCAACCTTATCATCGGCCGTAGTGGCTCGGGCAAGACGGTGTTGCTCAAGACTTTGGTGGGTCTGCACACCCCCGACCAGGGACGTATCTTTTATGATGATGTGTGCTACACCGAACTCGGTTTTACCGAACGCAAGGCTATCCGCAAGGATATAGGTATGATTTTCCAGGGAGGCGCACTGCTCGACTCCTCGACAGTTGTCGAGAATGTGAAGTTGCCGCTCGACCTCTTCACCGATCAGAGCGAGGAGGAGAAGCGTGCCAGAGTCGACTTCTGTCTGCGCCGTGTGAGGCTGGAGGGTGCCGACCACCTCTACCCTTCGGAGTTGAGCGGTGGTATGATTAAGCGTGTGGCTATCGCTCGCGCTATTGTGCTCAATCCCCGCTACCTGTTTTGCGATGAGCCCAACTCGGGACTCGACCCGCAGACCTCGGTAGTGATTGACAACCTTATTCAGGATATCACCCGCGAGTATAACATTACGACCATAATCAACACCCACGATATGAACTCGGTGATGGAGATTGGCGAGAAAATTGTCTACATCCACGAAGGTCACAAGTGGTGGGAGGGCTCGAAGGATGATATTCTGCTCTCGGACAACCGCGAATTGAACGACTTTGTCTTCGCTTCGGCAATGGCAAAGAGAGCCAAGCAGCAGATTGTAAAGTAGGAGTTTTGGAGCAGAGTTTGCACTCTTGGGTGGCGCAAAAGCCTCAAAAAGGGGCAAAAAGATAAAAAACTTTAGTTTTTACTTGTGTACTTGGCGTAAAGTGTGTATTTTTGCGCGGTTAAAAACGGAAGATTTTTTCACTAACAATAAAAGATTAAAAAATTATGGCAACAATTAAGATTGGTATCAACGGTTTCGGTCGTATCGGACGTATGGTATTCCGTGCTGCTTGCACACAGACTGAGAAGTATGATGTAGTAGGTATCAACGACCTCTGCCCGGTAGAGTACTTGGCTTACATGCTCAAGTATGACACTATGCACGGTCAGTTCGATGGCACTATCGATTTCGATGCAGAGAAGAACCTCCTCATCGTTAACGGTAAGGCTATCCGCGTAACTGCAGAGCGCAACCCCGAGGATTTGAAGTGGAACGAGGTTGAGGCTGAGTACGTAGTTGAGTCTACTGGTTTGTTCCTCACTGCTGAGAAGGCTGAGGCTCACATCAAGGCTGGTGCTAAGTATGTAGTTATGTCGGCTCCTGCAAAGGATAAGACTCCTATGTTCGTTTGCGGTGTTAACACCAACACTTACGCTGGTCAG
>JAGBTZ010000054.1 GCA_017631055.1 Alistipes sp. | reverse complement strand
TGTTCCACGCTACGCCCGAAGCCACTCGCTGGCTTAAATCTCGTTCTCCTGCCATCACTGAAAATTTAATCGAGCAGAGCCTCTACGCCAAGACGGTATGAGTCCAGTCCGAAGCCCATAATCGAACCCTTTGCCACTGGAGCGATCATCGAAATATGGCGGAACTCCTCGCGTGCAAGGTTTTCGATCATCACAGCGTATGCATTGTCGACCAGGTCGAGCATCGAGTTAATCTTGTCGATTTGCTCTTGCGAGAACTCCTTGCCGTGGGTATTGCGGCGCGAAAGGATGCGGCTGATAGCCTCGCCCGAGTCACCAAGGCTCTCCAACTCACCGATAATCTTGTACATAGCCTTGCTCTGGCGACGAGTATGCTCACTGATGCTCTCCTGCGGCATAGCGTTGAGGAAGGCAGCAATCTCGTAGTCTATGCGGTCGGCAATCTCCTCGTACTTAACCAACTTTTGACGGTAGAACTCGAAGTCGTCAGCCTTGATAGCTCGCACAGCCTCGCGGATATACTCAAGTCCGTTGCGCGAAATCTGGGCGAAGTGGATAACCTCGTTCTTTGCCTGACCAATCGACAACTCGGCAGTCGAGAGATGACCTCCGCTGATGTATTTGAGTTTGATGGTATCCTCTTCGCTCTTGGGCTTATCCTTGATGATAGAGGTTACGATGCTCGCCAACTGCGGGATAAACCAAATCAGAATGCAGGTGTTGAAGGTGTTAAACAGGGTGTGGAACATCGACAATCCGTACAGTGCAGCGGTAGCATCGGCTGATGTTGGGTCGATAACTCCATCCACAACCATCGTTGCCGGATTGGGATAACCCATACCCGCAATAATCCAACCGATAAGGCTTGTGAATGGCTTAAAGAGTACCAATGCCCACACTACGCCAAAGAGATTAAAGAATGTGTGAGCCAATGCTGCACGTCTTGCGTTGGGGTTGGCTACCGCAGCAGCGATGTTGGCAGTGATGGTTGTTCCGATATTCTCGCCCAAGACCATAGCAGCAGCCATGTGGAACGGAATCCAGCCCATACTCATCATGATAAGGGTCAGCGCCATCGTTGCACTCGATGATTGCAACACGAGGGTCAGCACCGTGCCGAATACCAAGAAGATAAGTACCGACCAAAAACCGTGCTGTGTCCACGCGGTGATGAACGAGAGCACCTCGGGGGTCTTCTGCAAGTCGGGCACCGACTCCTTCATCAGTGACAGACCGAGGAATAGCAACGAGAAGCCGATAATCAGTTCGCTGACATTGCGGCGGCGTTCGCTTTTGGCGATGCTTAAGATAAAGCCGATAGCCATCAGAGGTACTGCCAAAATCGAGATGTCGGCCTTAAATCCGAGCAACGAAATCATCCACGCTGTAACTGTGGTACCGATGTTGGCACCCATAATTACACCGATAGCCTGGTTGAGCGCCAGCAGTCCGGCATTCACAAATCCGACAACCATAACGGTTGTGGCACTCGAGGATTGGATGATTGAGGTGATTGTAAGACCGGTGGCAACGCTTTTGAAGCGGTTGGAGGTCATTGCTCCCAAAAAGTGGCGCATCTTGTCGCCGGCCACCTTCTGGAGTCCCGAACTCATCAGATTCATTCCGTATAGGAACATTCCGAGAGCTCCGATCAGTGTGAAAAGTTGTAATACCATATTATATTAGTTTGAGTTTTTTTGCTCGTTTGTACACTCTTGCGCTAACAAAAATAGTGATAAAAGGGTGTCGATGTTCTGCGAAATGCGATTTTTAACAAATAATTAAAGATTTCGTAACGATTTTGTAACACTCTCGAGCAGCCTTCTCGAGTCTATAACTTTACCACGAAATACCCTGCACCGCTGCGTCTTGCTGCCTCGATGCCGACCTCCGAGTCTTCGAAAATCAGAGTCTCGGTAGGGGTGACACCCTCCGCCTCCATAGCCTTGAGAAAACAATCGGGTGAGGGTTTCGAGTGCTCGACAGCCTCGCTTGTAAGTATGCCGTCAAATCCATCCTCGATACCCAGGTAGCGCATCACGTTGGTTACGTTGTCGCGGTGACCGGTCGATACAATCCACGCCTTGCCTCCCTGTGCGCGGAAATCCTGAACAAAGTCCCACAGAGGTTGGTTTAGCCTGACGGTGTCGAAATGGGTGGGGTAGAGCTCGATTTTGCGGCGGCGGATGCGCTCGATATCCTCCTCTTTGCTAAATCCTATATCGCGCAGAAACTCCGTGCAGCGCAATCCGAAGTATTTTTGCAGGTAGAGCTCCTTGGTCAGCGTGTAACCCTCTTCGGCAAGGGCGTCAATGTATGCCAATGTGTTGGCTAAACGGGTGTCGGCCAGCGTGCCGTCAAAGTCGAGAAGCAGAAGGCGTATCTTCATTTTGTTGATTGAGGCTATTTAGTCAAATGATTGCATACCCGATTGTGATATGCGGATAATGCGTTGGTACTCCTCGGGCGAGAGTTCCATAAAGAAGTAGTGTATCGGGTCCACACGCATACCGTTGTAGCGTACCTCGTAGTGGAGGTGTGGTGCGAGCGAGAGTCCCGAGTTGCCCGAGAGTGCGATAATATCTCCACGGCGCACACGTTGCCCACGGCGCACCTTTGCATCCGAGAGGTGGCTGTATTGGGTCTGGTAGCCGTTGTGGTGGTCGATTATGATGCTCTGGCCGTGTGTCGAATTACGTCCCGAAACGCTGTGTACAATACCATCGGCTGTGGCGAATACTCGCGAACCTTCGGGTATGGTGTAGTCCACTCCCTGGTGTGATTGCAGCGTGCGGTAGAAGGGGTGCATCAGCGTTCCGTATCCGGCAGTGAGCAGTGTGAGTCGATTGTTTATGACAGGCTGGATTGATGGGATGTTGTTGAGCCCCTTGCCTGTCTGTTGGATGTTATCCTGCAGTCTAATGTAAGAGCCTTCGAGTTGTGACATCTTGAGTTCGATGGCATCAACGCCTGCCGAGAGTTCGGTTGTCAGTCTGCGGTTGCTCTTCGAGAGCATCTTCTCTTGCAAAGCCAATCGCTCCTCGCCAAATTCGGCATCCAACTTATAGGGTGTCGATTCAAAAAGAATGTTGAAGACGTTGCGGTCACGCTCTGCCACGTTGTCGAGCACCATCTCGAGCGAGTCGTAGCGAGCCGAAAGACGGTCATATTGCTCCCGCAGTGCATCTGTCGAGTGCTTGAGCTGATACTCGGCCGGAGTGTCGAAAAAGAGCGAAAATCCTATGTAATAGATCACGGCAACACCAAGCCACACCAACGTCTGCGACAAGATGCGTATGATGCGCTGTCGCAAGGCACGTTTGCGTGTCAGTTGCTCGGTTTTGTTTGTTGAGGTTGCCATAATTATTATTTGTGTCGTTAAGTGGAGTAGTTACGAATTATAAAATTAACCCTATTCGATTTCAAGATCCGTATCCTTCATCTCCTCCATCAGTCGGCGATACTCATCGCGTGTCATATTCTTATTAAAGTAGTTCACCGGATTGACCACCTTGCCCATATATATCACTTCGTAGTGGAGGTGTGGACCGGTACTTCCGCCTGTGTTACCCACGGTGCCGATAAGTTGCCCTCGCTTGACCTTCTGTCCCTCCTCGACAAGGATTTCGTTGAGGTGGGCATATCGTGTCTTGTATCCGAATTCGTGGTTGAGCAACACCTGCTTACCGTAACCCACTCGGCGGCGGCCGATGTCGGTATTCTCGACTATGGCATCGCCCGAGGCGTATACCGGAACTCCTTTGGCACACGCCATATCCACTCCCTTGTGGAATTTGCGACGTTTGTATATGGGATGATAACGCATGCCAAACGAGTATAAAGCCTTGAGTTGCAGACGGTCAATAGGCCAAATTGCAGGGATGGCTGACGAGAGATTTTCCTTGTTTTTGGCAAGGATTTGCAACTCGTCTAACGATACCGATTCGAGGTATATTTGCTGCGCTAAAGCATCCATCGACTGCCATGTCGAGGTCATCAGCGTAGAGTATTCATCTCCGCCAAGATGTGCATATTTCGATGCAGGATAAGGCTCGGCCGTGATGGACAACGTATCGGAGGAGAAGAGTGCACGATAGACGTGGTTGTCGCGGTGGCGAATTTCGTCAAGACGGCGCTGGGCTACGCGAATTTTATCGTTCAGCAACTCATACTTGAGCACCAACTCTCGGTTGTTGCGCAAAATCGCATAACTTTTCGGTGTGTAGAAGAATTGCGAGAAGATGAAATTTACCAGCGAGATGAGGATAAATCCTATAAGGATTTTCCTGACCAAAGTGTAGGTGCGCAAGCGGAGAGTGACCGCATCGCTCTCGATTGCGCTCTCTTTTGACTGTTTTATCCTCTCTTTTTGCTTCATTTGGTCAAATTAACACAGTTTGATTGTGCAAATTTAGCGAAAATATGTATCTTTGCAAATTGATTTAGGAACGAAATAATCAGTATAAAAAGTATATATGGAATCAAACAAAATCAGACAGGCTTTTCTCGACTTCTT